>JBBDQO010000117.1:0-18348 GCA_040905925.1 Acidimicrobiia bacterium
TACCGCCTCCGAAGAACCTGAAGGACCGTGGCAACACGCGGACCGCTTGATCGTGCGCCTGGGCCTCGACCGCTCGGACCTCACCTCGCCGGCTGCGACACCATCCGCGACCTCGGCCGGCGCCTCAGCTAAGGCTGAACGGCGGGTATCGGTCGGTGACCAGCAGGAACGCGTAGGCCTGTACTCGAAGGCTCCATCGGCCAACCCCGACCACGAAATCGAAGAGCCCCCGCGGATAGCGTCCGGTGACGAGGATGGCGAACCAAGCGACCACCACGCTGACGATGGCGACGACGAAAAGCACAGCGAGCGCGATGTAGTGGGGAATCGCGAGTAGCCACTTCACAAGAGGAAGCCAACGGTTGAGGTCGCGCTCGACGTCGGGGTAATCGATCTCGAGGTGAACTGACTGCTCTTCAACGGTCGAGGGATACCGATCGGTGAGGAGGGCGAGATAGGCCCCGACCCGCGCACCAAAACGCGCTAGCTCTCGGGCGAAGTCGAACCACCAGCGTGGGTACCGCACCCGGAAGAGAATCATCAGCATCGTCGCAACGAAGAGCCCGCCGGTGATCCCCGCCCCGCTCCTTGTCACCTTGGACACCGTCTCCCCAGTCTCGGTGATCACGGTCACGGTTTCGCTCGCTGTCGCTGACAGCAACGACAAGATGATGACTATCGGAACGGCCCAGATCAGCCGGAAGAACGTCGTAACCCTGTCCAACTTCTCGGGATAATCGATTTCCAGCCGGGCGGCATAGGACTCGGTAGGTGTAACCACGGTCCAGCTCCTCAGGTTTGTGCAACAGTCGACCCTACCCGCCAGATCGCCCACGCGTCTGCTCGAAATCGGCGACTAGTCATCATTCCCATCAGCCGAAAGAGCTCATGGCGAAACCGGCAGATCATGATCGGCGGTCGGCGCTGTCCATCATGAACCGAAGCCGCACATCGGCGGCTCGGCATGTCAAGTTTCCGGTACCCGGGTGACACTTTGGCTCCGGCACCTAGGTGACACTGCCCAGCGGGTTTAGCTGGCGGCGTTGATCCGGTCGGACTTCAAAGGGGCCTGTCAGCGAAGAACTGGCCCGCCATCTTGAAGAACATTCACCCGGACCACTCGTCACAAACTGAATTTCCCCGTGAGATCAGGAGGTCCCTGACCCGCCATGGCCACACCGCCAACAGGTCGCAATAGGTCGGCTGGTGACTTTGTCCCCTAGACACCGACCTGCTCCGGCTGGTATTTGTCGTGTTGAGCTCTCGGAAGGAGGGTCATCGTGTTCGCTCACAAGACGACCGCTCGGGTCATCGGCGTGCTTTTCGTCGTCGCCTCGGCTACAGCTATCGCGGGTGGGTTTCTGCTCTTGCCGTTGGCTGAGTCCGACTATCTCGTCGCCACTGCGGCCGCAGAAGGTCAGATCGTGTCGGGAGTGCTCATCGAACTGATCCTGGTGATGTCGGTCATCGCCATCGCCGTGATGATGTATCCGCTGTTGAAGCGCCAGAACGAGGGACTCGCACTCGGGTACGTCGGAGCTAGGACTCTGGAGGGAGTGCTACTTCTCGCCGCTTCAGTCAGTGGCCTGCTGGTTCTGTCCTTGGCCCAGGATTACGGAGTGGCGGGAGCCGCGGATGTTCAAGCCCTCGGTGATTCCCTTCTCGCCGCTCGTGATTGGACCTACCTACTCGGTTCCATGGCCGTGTTCGGCGTCACTGCCCTCATCCTCAACAGCCTCCTCTACAGATCCAGACTCGTTCCCACCTGGTTGTCGGTCTGGGGTCTGCTCGGAGGCGGACTCATAGTCCTGAGAGGGCTGATCGGAATGTACGGAGCCGATCTAACCGGACTCATGCAAGGATTGTTCGTCGCACCGATTGCAGTCCAGGAAATGGTTTTCGCGATCTGGCTGATCATCAAGGGATTCAACACATCCGGCCTCCCCGGGGTAGGACTCGAGAAACCAGCCAGGCGCGAACTCGAAGGACTCGCTACGACAAAGGCGCCGGTGTGAGCGCAGCCAAGGAGCACACCGATGCTGGGGCTCTCGCGCGATGGACGCGCGATGGAGGCCCCAGACGGCCCGTCGCCAAGAGAGCCCAGTACGCGAAAGACCCTTGCATTGCAAGGGTCTTTCATTCGTAGCGGGCGGGATTTGAACCCGCGACCATGGGCCAAAAGAACCGTGGACGACTCCGCCCCACTTCGTGACAGTCGATCTGTGGGATTGCCGAAAAGGAAGTGACGTATGCCCTACCCACGATGGTTGGCCAAGATCAACAAGCGGGTCTTCAATCCAAGACAGATAAGAAAAGGGGCGTACCCGGTTGTCACCCATGTCGGTAGGACGTCGGGGAGGTCCTACCAGACACCACTCGATGCCTACCCGACCGGGACAGGCTACGTACTGGTTGCCAGGTACGGCCCCAAGTCGGACTGGGTTCGGAACATCGTGGCGGCCGGAGCCGCCACTCTCCGCATAGACGGTGAAGAGCACGAACTCGGCTCGCCGCGATTGGTCTCCCAGGCTGAAGCACTCGACGTCTTGGTTGCCGACGAGCCACCGGCTGACTTCACCAAAGCCGAGGACTTCGTGTTGATGGACAACTAGACCTAGCCACGACTGATGGTGAACCGCACGGTGATCGAGGTTGTGATAGGTGTTTTCTACGCCCTAGGAGCCGGTACTCAGGCTCTGTGGGTGCTGTGGCATAGCGAAAAGTTCTATCGAGACATGGCGGATCGGGCGTGGCTCCCACCAGCTGAGGCTTTCATCGAAGGAGTACTCATACCAAACAGTGCCGCCGTTACGGTCCTAGTGGCCGTCTTCGAGGCCGGAGCCGCGATAGCAATACAGGGGAGCCGCAGTTGGTCCGGCACTCGTAGCCGGTGGAATCTTCTCGATCGTTGGCGCATTGACCGGCAGCCCAGGCGAGACAGTCTTCTACGGCACGCTCGCCGCCGTCCACTTCTGGCTCGCCGCTGCTCACTAGGTTGGTAGCAACGGGCCGATCCCGAAAGCCGGTCACAGCAGGACTGCACTGATGAGCTCTGGCGACTGCCGGGTACAGGCCGCAAATAACGGCACGACTGCCTCGCCTGCCGGCCTGCCGCCAACGCGCATCGTGCTTGCCATCTCGTCGTGGGCTTGACAACGTTCTCTGGGACCGCGGCTTGGGTACACGACTTATCCGGTGCCTGTCACAATCCGTAGCGTGACGTACCGGCTGAGATTCAGGCCTCCATCCTGGTGCTGGTAGCCGTGGCCGCTGCCTGCACGACAGACCACGTCTACCGGCAGGACCGATGGGACGTCAACAACGGCACATCTCCTGTCAGCCACAACCTCGGTCGGCCTCGGCGAGTGGGGCGGCGAGATCGAACCGGCACCACTCGTCACGGGCGATTGGATGATGACGCCAAGCTGCGGATTGGGCATTCGATGAGGAGCCCATTGGAGAAGGAGACAAGGAACCAGCGGATCACAGTAGATCCAACGAAAGGTCGAAGAGATCTGCGAGCCTGATTTCGAGGCATATCGGCACGCCCTGGCCAGGTTGACCCCATCGTGATCGGGGATGACGTCACTCTCGGCGAGGGTGTGGAGATCCGCCCTCCCGATCTCGTCAACCTCTATGGCTGCAGCATTGGTGAGGGCACCCGGATCGGGCCCTTCTCGAGATCCAGCGAGGAGTGGCCATCGGCAGCAACTGCAAGATCTCGAGCCACAGCTTCATCTGCACCGGTGTGACCATCGAGGACGGGGTGTTCGTGGGTCACGGAGTCATGTTCGTCAACGACAAGCACCCCAGGGCGACCAACCAACGTGGAGAGCTCCTGACGGAGGGCGAGTGGGAGCTGACGGAGACCAAGGTGGGGGAGCGGGCATCGATAGAGAGCAACGCCACCATTCTGGGTGGTGTTGTCCTGGGCCGGGAGTCGATGGTGGGAGCCGGTGCCGTGGTCACCGCCAACGTCCCGGATTTCGCCGTCGTGGCCGGTGTTCCGGCTTGGGTCGTAGGAGACGTCAAAACAGCCTGACACACCCCCCGGTCGACACCTGAGACCCGACTCCCGCTGAAGATCGGACCGGATCGCCGGGTTCTCGGCGTCTTTGGAATGCGGGCGGGCACCGAGCCACCGGGCATCGGTTCCCGATACTGCTCCCCGCGATAGGCTCCCCCCCGTTCTCTTCGACTACGCCGAGTGGTTAGAGTTGAGAATCCTCTCTAGGGGCGGATGAGCAGGGATGGACTCGTGGGTGGCCTGGATCCGGGGGCGACGGCCATTATCAAGAATTCGATCGACTCGATTGGTCACCAGATGGTGACCAATGAATCGAGGGACTCGGATACCTCCCTGCCCTCACTGAGGGCGTTGGGCATGCCGTCGACGTTGAGGATATTGCAGCGATCGATCCGATCCACCCTTCGGGTGATGCCACGGGGGCTCTTGGTTCTTCTCCGTCTATCCACAGTCCTGATGCTGGTGTCCTCGATGCTTCTGGTCACAGCGCCGGCGAGTTTGGGCATGGGCATTCAGGCACAGGATTCCCCCTATCTACCCGAGACGCCCCCGCAGTCGGACACCTCTTTGCTCCTGCAGCCACTCTCACAACTCCCCGTCTGGGTTCGAGCCGCACTCTTCTCAGCCTTAGTGGCGGTGATCTCATTCGTTCTGATCGAGGCAATCAGCGTGGCCCGGTCACGCTGGCAGGAGCGATCCAATACCGGACGACATCAACGTTGACTGCTGACACGAACATGACGCCTGGAATCAAGACCACGGACTCGCGCTCGCTCCCGAGGACCGACGGGGAACATGTCGTCGACGTGTCCGTCATCATGCCCTGCCTCAATGAGGCGATCGCATTGCCTTCGTGTATCGACGAGGCGTTGGAGGCAATCACCGAGATGGGTGTCTCCGGCGAGGTCATCGTCGTTGACAATGGCTCCATTGATGGTTCCTCAGAGATCGCACGACGAGCCGGGGCTCGAGTGGTGCAGGAACCGCGACGTGGCTACGGCAACGCCTGTAGACGGGGATTCGCCGAGGCGCGTGGCCGTTTTCTCGTACTGGGTGATGCCGACGGAACCTACGGTTTCAATGCGCTCCCGGGATTCATCGTCCCGCTGCTCGATGGTGCCGACATGGTCATGGGCACACGACTGGGAGGGTCGATTGAGGTGAATGCGATGCCGTGGCTCCATCGCCACGTCGGCAACCCCCTGTTGACGAGAATCCTGAATCTGCTGTTCTCTCCCGGAGTCTCTGACGCGCACTGCGGCCTCCGATCCATCACACGCGAGAGTTATGGCGAGCTCAGGCTCGGCTCTACAGGCATGGAGTTCGCGTCGGAGCTGTTGATCGCGGCCAGCCGTAGGGGTTTTCGCATCGTGGAGGTCCCGATTCGATACCGCCGCCGGGCCGGTGGTGAGCCGAAGCTGAGGACATTCCGCGACGGCTGGCGTCACCTGCGGCTGATGATCACCTACGCCGTTCCCCGCTCCGAGCGGCATGCGGCTCTCTCTCGCCAGGTTGCAATCGCAAGCTCCAACGGTGTCGCTCGAGTCCGATCATGGCAAGAGGATTGATTGCTATCTCATTGAGAGCTGACCCTTGAGAATCGCGTACATCTATGACCTCGTCTATCCCTTCTCCATGGGCGGGGTCGAACGGCGGGTTTCCGATCTGGCACGGGGTCTCGCAGCACGAGGGCACGAAGTTCACATCTTCGGGACGAAGCAGTGGCCGGGCCCCGATCTGTTCACCCGGGACGGAATCATCACACACGGCGTTCGTTGCACTTCTCGGACTCACTCCAGGATCGGCCGACGGTCCATCTGGCAGGCGCTCTCGTTCGCAATACAGCTGGTCCGGAGTCTTCGAGGCGAGAGATTCGACGTGGTCGACGTGCAGTCGATGTCCCCGTTGAGCTGTTTGACGGCCCTCATGCTGTTTCGCTTGTCCGGCACACCCGTCGTCGTGACCTGGCATGAGGTGTGGGGGAGATACTGGCGCCACTACATGGGTCCGATTGGCTATCTGGGTATGGGGGCAGAGATCGCCATGGCCAAGTGGGGTCACTCCCATGTTGCGGTCTCCAGGACGACCGCAGCGAGAGTCCGAGCACTCGGAGCCGACGATGTGTCGGTGATCGCTGGGGGAGTCGATGTCAGCGAGATCGCGCAAGCAGAGCCGGCGTGGCCGCTAACCGATGTCATCTGCATCGGGCGGTTGGATCATCACAAGAACGTCGAGGCTCTGATCGACGCCGCAAGGCTCCTGCGCCGGCAGGGGCTCGAGCCCACGATCTCCATCGTGGGCGATGGTCCGTGTCGTGACTCCCTCGAGAAGAGAGCGCGAGATCTGGCCAATGTCCGATTTCTGGGAACGATTGAATCCCACGAAGGCATCTGGTCGTTGCTCAAGTCGTCCCGGTTGTTCGTCACACCGTCCACCCGGGAGGGCTTCGGATTGGCCGTTCTCGAGGCACTCGGGTGTGGTGTCCCGGCTCTCATCGTGAGCCATCCGGACAACGCAGCCACGGAGCTCATCGACTCCGGGATCAACGGAATCGTGGTTTCCCCTGATCCTTCGGCGTTGGCAGCAGGGATCACAACTGTGCTGAAGAACGGTGAGATACATTCGAACCTGTCCGCCAACGCACGCGCGACAGGCCTCCTCTACGACTCGTCGATCACACTGGAGCGCACCGAGAGCACCTATGTGGGGCTCTGCGCCGGGCACGGCCGAGCCGCCGATTCCAACCTCAAACAGGAGAGACGAGGTCAGTCTCCCGAGACAAAGGCGAGAGCCTGACCGTCCGGTGCCCAAGTGGGGTCTTGGCCGTCTGCCACCTGGACCGGAGTCTCCCCGGGCCGAACAGAGAAGACTCCGGGACCATCGTCACCGCTGCCTGTGAAGGCGATCAACGAACCATCGGGCGACCAGGAGGGCTCATCGCCCTCCGTCACAAACGTGACTTCGGACGAATCCAAGTCGATCACGTAGAGCTCCGCAGATTGGCCCGAGTCCCGAGATACGAAGGCAATGCGACCTCCATCAGGCGACCAATCGGGCTGCTGTCCATCCGTGATAAACTGCACGTCGAGGGTCTCAACGTCTATCACATAGATCCCGGGCTTTCCGCCCTCGTCGTGGCCGGTGAAGGCCAGTCGCTGCCCGTCCGGGGCCCAATTAGGTTGTTGACCATCCGTCAGAAACCGAGAGGTCCTGGTGACCAGGTCCACGATGTACACCCCTGGTCGTTCGGACGAAGGGTCGCCTGTGAAGGCGATCCGCGAACCATCAGGTGCCCACGACGGGTCCATCCCATCGGTGACGAACTCCACTTCGAAATCGACCACGTCTGCCAGATAGATACTGAATTCCCCGCCGTCGGCCTCAGAGCTCAGTGCTATCGAAGAGCCGTCGGGAGCCCATGCAGGGTCTCTTCCGTTTGTGATGAAGCTGGGCTCACTCTCTCCACTCAGCGATGTGACGTAGATCGAGGCGGTGGGAGCGGGCCTCAGGGCGATCACGAGAATGATCGATCCGGTCACCACCAAGGCGCCGATGACCATGGCTGACTTCTCCCGCCTGGTCCGCCGTCCCCACCACTGCTTGATAGCTTTCATCGATCTGCGGATGCTAGGTGTCCACGGCCGGATGCGAATCACGAATGGTTCCCCTTTTCGACAACACTCCTGATTCCAGCGTCACAGGGCCCGGTCCATTCCTTTGGCACTTGCGAGGCTTTGTTGTCGGGATCCTGTTTCTCTCGATCCCTGTGGCGATCCTGAATCAGTCGGAGTTCACCGGGGACCCCGCCATCTACCGAAGTCGCATGATCGAGTTGTTCCAGGGCAGCTTGCCCTACATCGACTTCCCTTATGAGCATCTCCCACTCTCGTTGGTCCCGATGGCTCTGGCATGGATCCTGGGAGGCGTCATCAGCCCGCTTCTCTACACCGTCGTCTTTGCATGTCTGATGGCCGTCTGTCTTGCGGCCACTACGGAGTTGCTCAAGCGAATCGAGGATGTCGAGGGACCGAGTGGAGCCACGCTCCGCTGGCTCGTGGTGTCAACACCCCTTTTCCCCATCGTCCTCTTCCGGTCCGATCCTGTTCCCCTGCTTCTCGCCGTTGCGACCATTTACACGATGGCGATTGGCAGGGAGAAGGCGACTCTTTCCCTCGAATTGGCTGGGATCTTGACCAAGGGCTGGCCGGCGCTGTACGCCATACCCGAATGGAGCAGAGGACGGAGGGTGCGCGCCGTGGTCCTTGCGGTGGTCACGGTTTCTGTGGTTGCCGCTCTGGTGATTCTTCCGGGATTCAGCCAAACCCGCGCTGCTTCGGGGCTCCACAGCGAGTCGATCGTTGGCTCGGTGGTTGCAGCGGTCCGGACGATGAGAGGCGAATCGCTGGGTCTTCTATATCAGGCTGGGGCTACCTACATCGACGTGCCACTCTGGGCGTGGGTGCTGAACTTGAACCTGGGTGCCGGGCTTGGATTGCTCACATTCGCTCGATTCAGGCCGGATCCCTCATTCAACGGCATCGCGCCTGTGATGGCGGCACTCATCGTGGCGCTCCTTGTCGCCAGTCCTCTGCTGTCCCCACAGTTCCTT
This sequence comes from Acidimicrobiia bacterium, assembly GCA_040905925.1. Taxonomy (GTDB): domain Bacteria; phylum Actinomycetota; class Acidimicrobiia; order Spongiisociales; family ZC4RG35; genus JALYNX01. The sequence goes on from JBBDQO010000117.1 coordinate 8,637, forward strand.
CTGTGGCCAACGCCATTCTTGGCGCTCCACCGGTCGAATCGGGTGCAGTGGACGGCTCTCCTCGTCACCGGCCTGACACTCGTCTACATGATGGGGTGGAACTCCAACTTCGTGGGGAATCCGTGGTGGCTCTATGTTCTCAACGTGCGAAACCTGGCTCTGGTCGTCCTGGGGGCGCTCTGCGCCTGGACCGTGGGTTCAAAAGGCAATTCCAGGCCTCAGCCCCAGGGCGCAATCGCCTGATGCGACCCTCACCGTGAGCCGGCTCAGCGCTCATGCCGCTGTAGAAGGCGAAGCACCCATGGAAAACGACACCATTCCTCGAGCCGGTGAGAGCCCCTCACGTCTTGCCCGGTCGGTGGCCATCCTGTTGGACCCGTCTCGCAGGAATGGCATGATCATCGTCGCTTTGGCTCTCGGTGTCGTGGTCCTCCATCTCGGAGTCCCAGGCTTGATCCCAAGTGGTGCGGATGGTGGGAATTGGCTGGCTCTGGCCAAACGCGGGCTTGGAACCGATGCGATGTCCGCAGAGACCAGTTACCCGCCCCTGTTCTTGGCCCTTCTCGGCGCCCTGCTCCTGCTCCTCGATCCCATCCTAGCCTTGACCGCAAGTGCACTCATAGCGAAGACAGCCCTGGTTGTCGGGGTGTATTGGTGCACGAGAACCCTGGGGTATGGGTACGCCACGGTCACTGCAGCCGTCGTCGCCGTTGCCGGTGCGCAGGTCGAGGCGTATGCCTGGGGTGGTTATCCCCAGTTGCTGGCAACGGGCATCGGCCTGCTTGCTGTGTTTTTTCTGGTCCGCTACCTGGAGGATGAGACTCGCTTGCACCTGTGGCTCGGGATCACCGGTTCCATACTCGCTTCGAGCACCCACCTCCTGATTGGTGGCCTTTTGCCATTTGTGTTGCTGCTCGCCGCCATTCACCGGCTGTACCTGGCAGACGCCGATCGGACGGAATGGATCGATGGCTTGAAGAAGGCCCTGCTCGTCGCCCTGCCTGGCTTGCTTCTGTTCCTCGTCTTCTGGTGGATGAGTGCTCGGCTCGGGGTGGAACCGGTCGTCAACCCCATCAGTCTCGACAGATTTGCCGGATTGCGCTCGATCGTGCGAGACGCGCCTATTCCGTGGCTCCTGATCACGTTGACAGCCGTCGGAGCCGCGCTGTGGCCTCATTGGCCCGGGGCGAAAGGAAGGACGGTTTCTGTGGGCACTTCCTGGGCTGCTGCCGGTCTGGGTTTCTTCCTCATAACTGGCGAGCCCCGATCTCTTCTCCTGACCCAGGTCGGGATCGCGCTTCTGGCTGTCGTCGTGATCGAGGCCATGTTCAATCGATTGAGATCCCGGGCGCGTAGTCATGACTCCATGACGTCACATCGGATGGCCTACCGGGGGATGCTCATTCTCCTGATCTCGATTCTGTCCGCAATAGCAGCGGGAGGGTTGAGCGCATATGTGAACGCCACCAACTGGTATCGGGTGGTCGACACGCCCGAGATCAACGCCCTCCGCTCACTCGAGATGGCGTCCGAGCCAGGTGATCTCGTGATCGCCTCGAAGGGGCATCACGGGAGCCCGGTTGGCTGGTGGGTGGAGGGCTATGCGGAGCGGCCCACCTACACCGGCGTGAGTGTCGATTTCGTTGCCTTTGAAGAAGAGCGCGATCAGGCCGAGATCGCGAACGAGGTTTTCTCAGGTCAGCTCTCCGACTCGCAGATCCGATCGAAACTCGAGGCGATTGGAGCCGACTTCCTGCTGTTGGACCGCCGAGGACCCGACGCTCCCTGGCTCAGAGGCTCCTTCGCCCAGTCTCTCACCGTCCTATACGACTCGGCCACCCTCGTCATCTTCAGGGTTCCCGAGACCGGGTAGCCTCCCTAAAAAGGGGGTGCCGCCCTCCTTGTCGGGTTTCCCGTGCACTCGTCCAGTTACACCCGAGGCCACCGAAGCCTCGCCAGGCGGACCCGGAGACAGCCGAGTTCGATCGCCCGCTTGTGGAAATCCGCACCATCGGCTCCAAGTTGATGGATCATGTCGGGGTATGAGGACACCGTTCGAACCGGGGAATCCAGGAAACGGCCGATCCGTTCCAGATCCAGGCCAGGCCCTGGGCTGGTGGCAACACTTCATGGCTGCGGGAGCCATGACACTCCTCTACAACGTGGCTTGGCTCAATGTCGCCGGTGGGTTGGCGTTCGGTGTCGGCTTCGCCTGGTGGCTGGTCGGCCGGGCGTATGGATACGACCTGCGGACGTGGTGGGAGGCTTAGTGCTCTGGCACGTAAGTTCGGTCACGTATCGGGGTCAGGCGGCGAGGGGTTCGTGTTGGTTGAGCCGATGGAGGAGGGCGTGTAGATCTTTCTTCGTGTTGCCGCGTGTCAAGATTCTTGGGACAGGTCTTAGTGTCCGCCGGGCATGAACAGGACCGGAGGCAGGGCCCCCTCGGTTCGTTGTATCTCGACCGGCCCGTACCCGGTGTCGACGATCTGGGTCGACTCGCTGCGGATCGACACCGTTCCAAGCTACCGATCGAGATCACGATCAAGCGGGTACCAATCGACTAGAGATCACTGGTCGGTATCTGAGCGGCGTACCCACACCCGATCAACGATTCTCGAGCGGAAACGCCCATATCTGAGACTGCACTCGATCGGCACGTATGCGCTCCCCCGGTCAACCAGCAATGCGTGCCAGCTTTCGAGCAATGGATCTCTGCCTGCACCCGAGCCTCATATTTCGATCGGCAGCTCTGAGTACCCTTAACCCTCGAACTCTCCCTCGTTGCTCAGGCGGTTGGTCTCCATCTGATATGCGGATTCGAGACTCTCAAGGCGGTCGGTGAGAGGCGCCAGGGCCGTCATCCCATCCTCAACGGCGATACCCAACTCGGTTTCGGTTTCAGCGTCGAGTTGAAGCTGTGCCAACTTCCCCGATACCGCCACCAGCGACCGATGGATGTCCTCCAAGCTGCGCTGGATCTTCTCTCTATGTTCCAATGTCTCTGCCATGTTCACCCCCCGGTGCAGCAGGAGAACTCTCCGATGCACCAGTCAAACTCATTCTGGCGCAGTAGCGCGCATTCCGCACATCCGCCCGAGATCGGCACTTCGAGTGCCGGTCTAATCACGACCACAAGGGAGATGCAACGCTGGTAGTCCACGGCTACACATTGGCTACATAAGAACGTGCGTTCGCCTCAATGGTTGCGCCGAATTTCCAATTGCGACAATCAGAACTTCCGCTCCGCGGGGAGGACTCGAACCTCCAACCTTCGGATTAACAGTCCACTGCTCTACCAATTGAGCTACCGCGGAAGGGTGCCGGTTGGCGTCGGGAAGGCTACCAGCGGCGCCTTCCTAGCCTGACTCGCCTCGGTCCTCCAGAGAACGCAAACCCCTGGATCCTGCAGTCAGCCCGGCCGCCAGTGCATAGCGGCCGGCGTCGACGAGTCCCACGCCCTGATCAGCCAGTTGTGCCACCGCCGGGTGCTTCCTCGCTTGCAGCGCCAAGTCCTTGATCTGCTCGTAACGGCCCCTACCGGCCCGGGCTCCGAGCACATAGCCGAAGGCCACTCCCACCACGATGCCTGTCCTGAACCTCATCTGCCGATTGTCGCAGCTCCCACTGCACCAGTCGCCGGTCAGGGGCCCTCGAGAAAACCTTCCAACTTCTGTGACTTGTCGGGATGGCGAAGCTTGGCCAACGCCTTGGTCTCCAATTGCCGTATCCGCTCCCGGGTCACCTTGAAATGCGAGCCGACCTCCTCCAGAGTCCGCATCCGGCCGTCGGCCAGACCGAACCGCATGATCAGCACTTCACGCTCCCGCTCGTTCAGCCCCTCCAGCGCCTGAGCAAGCTGATCCTGGAGTGAGGCGAAAGTGGCGGCGTCGGCAGGACGATCCGAGTCGTGATCCTCCACCAGATCCCCCAGCGTCCCGTCGTCGTCCTCCCCCACTGGCGTCTCCAGGGACACCGTGTCCTGGGCGATCCGCTGCAACTCGCCCACCCGACCCGGCTCGATGTCCAACTCAAAGGCCAGTTCGTCGATCGACGGCGCCCGGCCCATCTGCTGGGTCAGTTCCCGCTGGGCCCGAGTCAACTTGTTCACCGAATCGAGGACGTGGATCGGCATCCGAATCGTGCGACCCTGATCGGCGATGGCCCGGGAGATCGCCTGGCGAATCCACCAGGTCGCATAGGTGGAGAACTTGAACCCGCGCCGGTAGTCGAAGCGCTCCACGGCGCGCATCAGCCCGACATTGCCCTCCTGGATCAGGTCCAACAATGCCATCCCCCGCCCCACATAGCGACGGGCCAGAGCGACCACCAACCGAAGGTTGGATTGGACCAGCTGATCGTGGGCGGCGTCTCCCATGTCCATCTCGTGTTGAAGGAAGGAGCGGTCCTCTTCGTTGAGGCCTTTCTCCGCCAGTCTGGCCTGGGCCCGTTGCCCTGCTTCCGCCTGCATCGCCAGCTCGACCTCTTGTTGGGCGGTGAGCAGTGAGTAGCGACCGATCTCGTTCAGGTAGAGCCGGACCGGATCGGAGACCGAGATCTGGCTGACCTCGATGAACTCCTCGGTGACTCCTGGGCCCTCCTCGGTGAGCCGCATCCCCTGGGCGCGCAAGGCATCGGCGACCTTCTCGAAAGCCTCGCCCGACGCTTCGGCATCTTCCAGCTCCTGCTGGACCTCGGCCATCGTCAGGAACCCGCGATGTTTGCCCCGTTTGACCAGGGCACCAACGACTGTGCTCAGCTCTTCGTTCACGGCTCCGGTGGGGACCTGTACTCCCGTCCGTAAAGCTACCTGGTTCTCGCAGGTCCGTTAACAAGATCGTCCGACCGGGGTGGCTATTCGGGATTCAAAGGCGGTTCCCGTTTCTCCCGCTGCAACGCCATCATTCGTTGCAGAACGGCGGAGTGGGATTCACTTCCCGGCGTGAGGAGGTCCATCTCGGCCTGCAAGCCAGCGATCTCGGCGTCCAGTCGACGCTCCCGCACTCGAGCCGTCATCTCCTCCACTGACGCCAGGGGCCGGTCGTCCAAGGCGAGCGAGAGCAGCACCCCCTGCAGCAGGGGCTCCACCCCGGAGATGTCGAGCGGTGTGCCCACAGGAGTGGAGCCGATTCGAGGTTCCAGGGCGGCAAAGGCCTCCCCGAGCCGTTGGTCCAGGAAGTCGGTCTGAGTGACGTCGAGGCCGCCACCATTGGCCAGGACCAGACGGAGCAGCTCGACATCGATGCGGTCGAACGGTTTGTCGGTAGCGGGGCCGCGCCGCGACCCCTTCGGGCGGCCACCCTCGACCGCGGCCTCCACGTCGGCCAGATCGACCCCCACCCGCCTCGCCACATACCGCATGTACTCCCGACGGGCGATGCCGTCGTTGACCTTGCGCAGCTGGGTCGCCGCACTGTGCAAGGCCCTTGCCCGACCCTCCGGCCCTTCCAGGTCGTACCTGGCGACCTCATGGTCGATCCGGTGCTCCAGGAGGGGCCGGGCCTTGGTGACCGCGGCCACCAACTCCTCGCTCCGGCCCTGTTGCACCAGATCGGCAGGGTCGAGGCCATCGGGCATCACCGCCACCCGGAGGTCGAGATCGAGCCGGAACGGTGACTCCAACTGGTCGCCGCGGAGGGCGGCTCGAGAGCCGGCCTCGTCGGAGTCGAAGGCCAACACCACCCGATCCGAGAAACGCCGCAAGAGGTCGAAGTGCCCGTCGCCGAGGGCAGTCCCACAGGTGGCGATGGCGGTGGTGATCCCGGCCTGGTGCATGGCGATGACGTCGGTGTACCCCTCGACGATCACCGCCGGGGAGCTCTCTGACATGTTCTTGCGGGCTCGGTCCAACCCAAACAGCAGCGATCCCTTGTGATAGAGGATCGAGTCGGCGGAGTTCACATACTTGGCGTCGGGGTTGTTGGTCACCTTGCGGTCGATCCCCTCCAGCTTCCGACCGCCGAACCCAACCGGGTCCCCGCGCAGGTCGTAGATCGGGAACATCAACCGTCCCCGAAACACGTCGAAGATCCCGTTCCGGCCGCGGCGGGCAAGCCCGGCATCGATCAACACCCGATCGTCGACCCCACCTGCTTTCAACTCTTTGGTCAAGGTGTCCCAGTCGACACCGGCGAAGCCCATCTTCCACTCGTCGATCAGGTCGCCGTCATAGCCACGGCCTCGCAGATAGGACCGGGCCGGGCCGGCCTCGCCTGCCGAGCGCAGCCGCTGGTTGTAGACCTCGATGGCCCGCCTGATGGCGTCGATTGCAGCGCCACGTCTCCCCTGGTTGCGAGCCTCGGCCGGATCCTGGGTGAGCGTGATCCCCGTCTTGCGAGCCAGAAGCTCCAGAGCGTCGCCGAATTCCACCCCCTGGGTCTCCGAGACGAAGGTGAAGACATCGCCCCCTTTGCCGCAACCGAAACAGTGATAGAGGCCGCGGGCCCGATCCACCGACATCGAGGCCGTCTTCTCCTCGTGGAAGGGGCAAACCGCCATGAACGACCTTCCCGATCGCTTCACCGTGGTGACCTCGGAGATCAGCTCGACGAGGTCGGTGGCCTCCCGGACCCGGTCGATGTCGGAGCGATCTGCCATAGCCTGCCGATCATAAGGACGACCTACAGCTGTTCAGACCGAGGTCGCCACGAATTCGAGGCGAATCAGCACCTCTTCGGACACGTCGGCCACGCCCGGAACGCTCGGGATGCCGATCCCAAAGTCTTCCCGCAGCACGGTGGCCTCGGCGCTCCCCTCGATGGTGCTCTCATCGAAGAAGGTACCTGCGACTTGGAACGTCACAGAACTGGTGGTCCCCTTGATGCTCAAATTCCCGGTCACCGTGAACTCGATCGTGTCCCCCATCACGACCTCCCCACTCAATCCGTCGACAGAGGTCACATCGAAGGTGACGAGCTCGAATTCATCGCTTCCCGAGTTGAGAATGACCGGGCTCCGAATGGCACGGTCTCGTCTGTCGGAATCGGTCTCGAAGGTCCTGGCGTTGATGATGATCTGTGAGAAATGCACGCTGATGAGATCGGCGGTATCGACCTGGATCTGGCCAGCCAACTCCGAGGTTGTCCCCACAACACGATTCGGCGAATCGCGCAGTATCTCGTCGATCTCGAAGCTGGCGACCGACTGAGCCGGGTCGATGACGGCCTGTCCGCCGGAGGCGCTGGTGGGGGCAGTGGTGGTGGCAGCTGCTAGTGGCGGCGTGGTCAACTCGGTGGAGGGCTCCCCTGAGCCTCCGACGAAATAGAGCCATGCGAACGCGGCGACCCCAAGCACCAGGATGGAAACGAGAACCCAACCGAGGATGCGTTTCAGGAGAGCTTTCCCGACAGATAATCGACCAAGCCTGTCATCGGGATCCGGTCCTGGTCCATCGTGTCACGGTCACGCACCGTCACTGCCTGGTCCTCGAGGGTGTCGAAGTCGACCGTTACCGCATAGGGGGTCCCGATCTCGTCCTGACGGCGATAACGACGGCCGATCGACTGGGTGGTGTCGACCTCGGTCATCCAGTGACGGCGCAACTCGCCGGCGATCTTCTCGGCGGGCTCGATCAGCTCGGGCTTCTTGGATAGAGGCAGCACCGCCACCTTGTACGGGGCGAGACGGGGGTCGAGCTTGAGCACGACCCTGGTCTCGCCCTTGACCGTCTCCTCGGTGTAGGCATCGATGAGGAAGGCGAAGGTGGTCCGGGTGGCCCCGGCCGCCGGCTCGACGACATGGGGAAAGAACCGCTCGTTGGCCTCCTGGTCGAAATAGGTCAGGTCCTCGCCCGAATGCTCGGCATGCTGGCGGAGGTCGAAGTCGGCCCGGTTGGCAATCCCCTCCAACTCGTCCCAACCCCACGGGAACAGGTACTCCACGTCAACGGTGCCCGACGAGTAGTGACTCAACTCATCGGCTCCGTGGGCCCTGATCCGGAGCCGCTCCTCGGACATCCCCAGATCGAGGTACCACTTCATCCGCTCGCTCTGCCAGTACTCAAACCACTCTGAGCTTTCCTCGGGACGACAGAAGTACTCCATCTCCATCTGCTCGAACTCCCGCGTGCGGAATACGAACTGACCCGGGGTGATCTCGTTGCGAAAGGACTTGCCGATCTGGGCGACCCCGAATGGGAGCTTGAGCCGAAGAGTGCGACGGACGTTCTCGAAGTTGATGAAGATCCCCTGCGCCGTTTCCGGTCTCAGATAGACAAGGTTCTCTTCGGAGTCCACCGGGCCCATATGGGTGCGGAACATCAGGTTGAAGTTGTGTGGATCGGTGAAGGTCCCCTTCTGCCCGCACGTGGGGCAGGTGTCGGGATCCTCCAACTTGTCGAGACGGTGGCGGCTGTTGCAGTTGCGACATTCGACCAGCGGGTCGGTGAACACCTCTTCATGGCCGGACGCCTGCCACACCTGGCGTGCCTGGAGGATCGCCGAGTCGAGGCCCACGATGTCCGATCGCTCCTGGACCATCGTCCGCCACCATGCCTCCTTGACATTGCGCAGCAGCTCGACCCCGAGCGGCCCGTAGTCGTAGGAGGAGCGCAACCCGCCGTAGATCTCGGAGGCTTGGAAAACGAAACCTCGCTTCTTGGCGAGGCTGGAGATGGTGTCGAGGGTGACTTCGGTCATGATGAGCGGGAAACGGTGGCCTGGTCCGGTTGCTTAGTCAACCTGGGGCACGTCGTCGGCCGCCCCGAAACGCCGTTCCCGGGCCTGATATTCGACAACGGCATCGACGAGGGCGTTGCGGTCGAAGTCGGGCCAGAGGATGCCCGGGAAGTAGAACTCGGCATAGGCGGCCTGCCATAACAGGAAGTTGGACAGCCGGTGCTCACCCGAAGAACGGATGATGAGGTCGGCCGCCGGCATCTCGGGGACGTAGAAGGCCGATTCCATGACTTCCTCGTCGATGTCCTCAATCGACAGCTCACCATCGGCAACCCTGGAGGCGATGGTTCGGGTGGCCTCCACGATCTCACGCCGGCTCCCATAGTTGAAGGCGAACACCAGATGGAGGCGGGTGTTGGCGGCCGTCATCTCGGCCGCATCGGCCATGTGTTTGCGATTGCGATCCGGGATCCGCGGATCGTCCATGTCACCCGCAAACCACATCCTCACGCCCTGTGCGTCGAGCTCGTCGCGCCGTCGGAGCAGCAGGTCCTCGTTGAACCACATGAGAAACTCCACCTCGTCCTCGGAGCGAGACCAGTTCTCGGTGGAGAAGGTGTACGCCGTGACCCACTCGATGCCGATCTCGAGAGCGCCTTCCACGGTGTCGAAGAGGGCCGCTTCACCCGCAAGATGCCCGGCGGTCCGGGGCAAGCCCCTCGCATTGGCCCAACGTCCGTTGCCATCGAGGATCAGCCCGACATGCCTCGGAATCCGGGCGGGATCGATTCTCGACAAATCCAGACTCAATCCAGCACCGCCAGGGACGCGAGCTTCCGATCGAGGTGGTATTCCACGAAACGGCGGGTGATACCCATCGCCTCACCGGAGAGGTTGACGTCGGTCTGGGGCAGTTGACCGAACTCAGCCTGGGCCAGGGCGGCCAGATAAACCGTGATGCCGTCCCGGAGCCGGACCGAGCCCTCGACCCGGCATCGGTCACAGACCACGCCCCCACCGCCAAACGAGAACCGGTGCAGGTCGTCTACCCGGCCACAGGAGGCGCACATCAGGAGGGAGGGGGCAACCCCGACCACGTC
>JBBDQO010000118.1:0-18046 GCA_040905925.1 Acidimicrobiia bacterium
CTCGCCGACAACTCGGGTGATCGCGGTCGGTTCGGGCAAGGGTGGAGTCGGCAAGTCTTCGGTGGCGGTGAACCTCGCGGTGGCCATGGCGGCATCCGGTTTACGGGTGGGTTTGCTCGACGCCGACATCTGGGGCTTCTCTACACCGCGCATGCTGGGTGTCGAGGACCGCCTGCAGGCCAATGACGAGACCCAGCTCATCGAGCCAATCGAGGCCCAGGGTATCAAGCTGGTATCGACGGGTTTGATCATCGAGTCCGAGGAAACAGCCCTCATGTGGCGAGGCCTGATGTTGTCCAAGGCACTGGAACAGTTCTTGAAGCAGGTCGACTGGGGTGAGCTCGATTACCTGTTGATCGACTTGCCACCAGGGACCGGCGACATCCAGATGGCTCTGACCCGCCTGCTGCCCCAGGCGGAGATGCTGGTGGTGACCACCCCGCAACGGGCCGCGCAGAAGGTAGCGGTCCGGGTGGCCGACATGGCCCGGCGCTCGCACATGCCGATTGTGGGAGTGGTCGAGAACATGGCTGGTCTCGCCTGTGACTGCGGCCGGATCCATGCCGTCTTCGGTGCGGGCGGAGGCCAGGAGCTCGCGGACGATCTGGGGGTGCCCCTGATTGCCTCGATCCCACTCGATCCCGAAGTGGTTCCCGGCGGCGACCACGGAGCACCCGTGGTCGCCTCAGGAACCGATTCGGCAGCAGGGAGAGCCCTCCGCCAGGCGGCGGAAACCCTGGTGACCCTGGTGCCACCGGCCGACTTGGAGACCTGCACCGGCCGGATCGCCAAGCTGCTCTCCGGGTTGGAAGTGGGCGCCTAGCAAGCCCACATACCGCAATCCGTCAACGGTTGACGGTTTACGCCTTGGGTGCCAGCCAGAGATTGACGTTGAAGGGCTTCTTCTCGGCGCCGGTGACCACGTAGCTGTCCACCACCTTGTCGGCGATGGTCTGTCGCTTGTTGTCGACGATGGGGAGGAACCAGCCCAAGAGGCAGACCAGGCTGTCGAGGATGTGGAGGAACTTGCGCCCGATCGCCTGGCCGCTCCCCAACAACTCGCCTTGTTGATTCACCAACCGGAGACCCTGGATCGCCTTCCCCGGTGACTGACCGGTGGTTCCCTCGAGATGCCCGATATAGGCCCAGTAGGCCAGGCTGAGCAGACTCAAGAAGTAGGCCCGGTATGTGATCGCCGAGAGTATGAATGCCGGCAGGTAGTCGATGACCGCGCCCACGGCGCGGGTGCCCCAATCGGCCAGGTTCGACGGTGTGCCCGCCGGAGGCATGGCCGGTGGCGGTGAAGCCGGCGGCTCAGACGGGGGTGGAGGGGGAGGCGGAGGAGCCGGGGGCTCGTAGGGTGGGGGAGCCGGGGGCTCGTAGGGTGGGGGAGCCGGAGGCTCTGGGGTGCTCAAGGGGGTTCTCTCCTCGGATCGGGTTTTTGCATTGTGCCATTTGCGACCACGACGTGTCGGCAAGGCGGGACACTCATTTCTCCTCCACTGAGGCATCGACGGACTAGTCCGGTCGGGTGACTGCGGAATCGTCCTTACAAAACCACTCTCCGTGGTCAAGGATATGCATGGAACGTGCCAAGTGGGTGTAGGGGTTGGGGAGAGGGAAGGGCCTCGAAAAGAGGGCCCAATGGGGCCCTCTTTTCGCGCTCAGCAAAGCGACCGCACCAACTGGTAGGGGTTGACCGCCGGCCCGCCGCCGGGATGCCACTCGAAATGGAGATGGGGCAGCCAATCGGGGGCGTTCCCGGTCGAGCCGTTGTAGCCCAGGACGAAACCCTCGGACACGCTCTGGCCTGTTGAGATGTCTCCATAGCCGTCGAGATGGGCGTAATAGAACTGATCGCCGTTCTCCGCCCGCAACCACAACGAGATCCCACCAAGGACGCTCGTCGACATCCCCGTGATCGTCCCCGAGTAGATGGCAACGATCGGCGTTCCCCGCGCCGCGATCATGTCCACCCCGCGATGGGCGCGCCCACCCGAACGGGGTGCACCGTAGGAGTCGGTGAAGGAGACGGCCCCGGCCACCGGGCAGGTCCCACCACTCGGCGGCGGGGGTGGTGGCGCCGGCGCCGTGGTCCCGGTGTCGCTGCCACCCACGGTGGTCGTGGTCCCGGCGTTGTTGCCACCCACGGTGGTCGTGGTGACCCGACCGCCCGAACCGCCGCGGCCCGCGGTGGTGGTGGTGGCGTTACGTGCCGCCTCCTCGGCCTGTCGCCGAGCCTCTGCTTCGGCCTGTCTCCGGGCCTCGTCCTCGGCCTCCTGCTGTGCAACCAGACGGTCGTAGACCTGCTGCGCCTCGGCGAGATCGCCTTGAAGCTCCTCGGCCATGATCTCCAGATCCGCGGTGACCCGCTCCTGCTCCGCCGAGGCTTCGACCATCCGTCCCGTCTGCCTATCGAGCTCGGATCTGAAGGCACGGAGCTGGGCGACGACGTCCTGGTCGGCGCCGGATATCTCCCTCAAATACTCGACCCCTGCTCCATAACCCTCGGTCTGTGCAGAGAAGAGCACCCGGATCGAGGCCGATCGGGCCGAGCCCATGTACATCTCCACCGCCACCTCCTCGAGTCGTGCCTCGGTCTCGGCGATCTTCACATGGGCCAGCTCGATCGACGACTCGAGATCCGAGATCTCCTTCTCGAGTGCGAACTGGCGGGCCCACGCCTCCTGAACCTGGATCCCGAGTGCCTCGGAGTCGGCTAGGACGGCGTTGACCTCATCCCGGGCGCGCTCGATGTCCTCGTCGGTCACCTGGGCGTACGCCGGCAGCGCAAGGGTGACAACGAGCAGGGCAACGATGGTACGGGGAGCTTTGGTCAAGAGTCACGGGCCTTTGGGGACGCGATGGCGATCTCGCCGTGGTCAGAGGCTATCCGGCCCTGCTCAGTGAGCAAAGCGAGGTGAGCCTGCACCGACCGCAGCGCCAGTGCCTGGAGAGGAGGGTCAACCTCGTGGTAAACAGTTTCGACGATTGCCTCAGGGGTGTTGGCTCCCGCCTTGATCGCCTCGAAGATCTGCTCGTGGCGCTGCAGTCGATGGGCGAGATACCAATCGATGACCAGGTCCGGATCCTCCATCTGGTCACCGTGCCCGGGGTGGAGCCGTCGCAGGCCGGTGCCTCGGATCTTCTCCAGGGAATCGAGATAGGGGCCCATCGCCTCCACCATCACCGACGACCCTCCCATGATGTGATCACCGGTGAAGAGGACGTCTTCGACCCGGAAGCAGAGATGATCCTCGGAGTGCCCCGGGGTGTGGATCACCTCGATGCTCGCCGTCCCAACCGCGACGCGTCCTCCGTCTTCGAGCCGGAGATCGGGATCGAATTCCGGGCCGGGTGCATGGCCCAGGGCGGGGACTCCGAGATCACGGGCTAAGGGGTTTGCCATCGGGGCGTGGTCCTCGTGGGTGTGGGTCACGAGGATCGCGACCACCGACCGATCGCCCACCGCCTGCTCGATCGCCTCCAGGTGCCGATCGTCGATCGGGCCCGGGTCGATGATCACCAATTCGCCGAGGCCGTCGTCGAGCAGCCAGGTATTGGTGCCGGGACCTGTGAACGGGCCCGGGTTGTTGGCGAGGACACGGTCGATCCGGATCATCGCTCCGCCGGCAGATGGATCGGGACCAGCGAGCCATCGACCATCTCGCTGGGCTCGATGAGGGTCCGCCCATCGGCCCCGCTGGCCGACGCCAAGACATCCGGCACATCCGCCCTCCGGGTCAGCCACCGCAAGTGGGTGAGCGTGGGGAGGATCAAAGCCAGTTCCCCTCGCTCATGCATCGCGAGCACCGAGTTGGGGAGCCCCCACATGTGGCCGATGAGCTCGCCAGGGTCGAGCCGGATCGGCGGTGTCTCCTCGACCGCGGCCACGTAGAACCTGGTGTCGAACCGAACCGGCGCATAGGTGGGTGTCACCCAGCGGGAGATGAGAACCAGGGCATCACCGTCCAGTTGGCAACCGTTCTCATCGAGCGAATCGAACAACTCGTCACCACGGAGATCGGGCGCCGCCACCACACCCCGAGTGGTGAGGGCCAACCCAACTTCTTCGGCCACCTCCCTCAGCGCCGCAGCCCGGAACTCGTGGTCCAGGGCCGGACCCCTGACGACGCGTCGGGCCAGCTCGCTGTAATCCACCGGGTCGACCGCCCCGCCGGGGAAAACACAGAGGCCACCGAAGTAGCCGCGGGCAGGGCGCTCCACCAGCAACACCTCGAACCCGCCCCCGATGTCGCGGACGAGAAGGACACTGGCCGCGGGCCGGGACTCAACGGGTTCTGGCACGGGGTAAAAACGTCCCCTGCGTCAGCTGACCAGAGGCAAGGTCCTTCTCTCGACCTCGGTCAGCCCGCCCCAGATCCCGAACGGCTCTCGGATCTGGATCGCGTGCTCGGAGCAAGGCTGTCTCACCGGACACACCCCACAAATGGCCTTCGCCTTCATCTCTCTGCGCTCCCGCTCATCTTTACGTTCGAACGTCGAAGGCGGGAAGAAGAGATAGGCGTGGTTCCCACGGCACAGCGCGTCGAGCTGCCAATCGTCCAAGTGGGACAATTCGACTCCTCCCTTGTTTGAATCGACAACCGGGTCGAAACCTACTCAGAACGAGGATCGACCACAAGGAAGATTTTTCCAGGCTAGAAAATCAGTTTTCGCGGTCCGGTGGTTCCCGGTCCACTTCGAGGAAGAGGCCGTCCACCCCGGTGACTACCACTCGGGTTCCCATTGCCACCTTTGCCTCGCGATGGGAGGTGGCCCGCCACCTCGCGCCGAGCACTTCGACGATTCCATCAGGATCGAGACCAACCTGAGCCACCCCCTTCTCACCGATCAGCGAATCACGCCCGATGGTCTGGGTCGAGAACCGGGCACGCTGCACCGTGGGCATGGCCAAGAGGAAGAAAAAGAGGACGGACAACACCGATGGCAGGACCAGAAACCATCGAGGATCGATCTGCCCCGAGCCGTCGACGTACCACATGCCCGCGACCTGGAGCAGCACCGTTCCGAGCAGGGTGAGGGCGATCACCCCGCCCTTCTGGTAGGAGGCGGTGAGCAAGGCCCAACCGCCGACACCCAATCCCACCGCCCACCATCGCACCGGGAGGTTGACCATCCCCCACCCGGCGAGCAGCAGGGACACGGCGGCGACCCCGGCGGCCACCCCGGGACCGATGGCGAAGAACTCGAAGGAGACGATGGTGAGCCCGATCGCCAGGAAAAAGAACGCCGTCTCCGGAGTCGCGGCCAGGCGGAAGAACCGGGTCCCGAGCCCAGGCTGGCGGAAGGTGACCGTCTTCAAGGTGACCCCGTCTTCGAACGGCTTCAGGGTCTCCACCACCACCGGGCCGGCCGAGGTGTGGAAAGTCTCACCATCGAGGTCCTGGAGGTATTGACGGATCGTGGGCTGGAGATCGAGACCGGTCTTCTCGGCGGGAGTCCCCTCCGGGCCAAACCTCGAGAAAGGTGAGATCGCATTGTGTTGGGATGCCTCCACCAATTGGCTCACCGAACCGAGGGCCATGGCCGGCGCCGGTCCCACCCATGTCGCCACCGGCAGCGGTGGATCACGCACGATCTCGATCAGCTCGGCCAGCCCCGCCTCATCAAGCACCGCCGGAGAGTCGACCTGGAGCACGGCGACCTCCTGGCCGTTCTCGGCGGCCGACTCGATCGAGACTCTCATGAACTCCAGAGCGGAGGTGTCGAGAGGGCCGCTGACGTCGATGACGTCGATTCCACCTTCCTCCGTCGCACAAGCGGAGAAGAGGACCAGGGCGAGGATCGCCAGGGGACGAAGTGGTCGGCGCACGACAGTTGAGATTAGAAGCCGATGACCCTCTGAAATCCGGCCGTCTCGGGCGGGCTAACGTCCCCGGCCGATGCCCAAGGCCCTCCTCGTCTGCGACACACCGTGGGTTGTCAATGAGGTTCTCACGTCCCTCTCACTCGGCGGGTGGGAGGTGGAGACGACCGAGGACCCGACTCAGGCGGCCACCAAGGCTGCCGAGGGTGGGGTCGATGTGGTCATTATCGATATGCAGGTGCAGAGCATGGGCGGGATGGCGCTCATCCGCGACATTCGGGCAGCTTTCCAAACCGGGCCCCGACCGCGAACCGTGCTCCTCCTCGACCGGTCCGCCGACAGCTTCCTGGCCAAACGCGCCGGGGCCGACGCTTGGGTGATCAAGCCGTTCCAGGACGCCGAGCTCAGAGCGGCATTGGCCGTTTGACCGGCATCGAGCTCGCCCGGGCAAGAACCTCGGCGTCAGCGCTGGATGAACCTCACCCGATGACGTTGAAGGTCTGGAAGATGCGGTCGAGCGCTTCGAGGTCGGCCTCGGACACGATCTGAACCATCATCAGCGCGGTGTAGGAGTTGTCGGCAGGAACCGCAGCCAGCACCACCACCGCGGTTGGTGTCCCACCACAGGCATCCCACACCTGGTACTGACCGGTGAAGACCGGGTCCGAGTAGTCGACCAGCCCCAGATCGGTGCAGCTTCCCGACAAATCGCCGTACTCGAGCAACGTGGCGGGGATGTCGACGGTCGGGCCCAACTTCACGAAGAGGACCCCCGGGACGTCAAAGGTGTCCCTCCACGCCTGCTGGTCGGTCGCCGCCAGGATGTAAGGGATCTCAACACCTGCATCATCGAAAGCAGGGGCCGGATCGATGTCGGACCACTCCACCGGGACCTCGATCACGATCTTGCCCGTGTCGTCGACGATCGATTGATAGTCGGTGTAGGTGGTGGCCGAACCGGACTCGTCCACCGACACCTCATCCTGGATCTCTTCGGCGATGGATAATGCGAACTCGATCGGCTGATCGCCGTTGATCTCGCCACGCAGCACCTCGGAAGTGTCGTAGCGGAGGACATCGACCGCGATCGGGTTGCCCCCGGCGGTGCGGATCACGTCGCAGTAGTCCTTGAAGGTCCCATCGGTGCCGATGGGGAGGCCGTTCATCGAGGTGATGATGTCGCCGGGGAGGATGTCGGCAGCTGCGGCAGGCGACCCGGCGGCCACCCCGGCCACCCACACGCCCGAGATCGCCGCCGCCTCGTCGAACACCGCCCAGCCATTGATGCCGAGTGTCTCGAAATCGCCGTCCATGAGCCTGGTGATGACCGGCTGGGCGAGATCAGATGCGATCCCGTAGAACTGGGCTGTGGTGGTCGCAACCGCTCCACCCGCATAGTTCACCGCCACCACCGTTCCGTCCTCGGCCACGAGCGGGCCGCCCGAGTTGCCGGGCTGGATGTTGGCGTCGTGCTCGATGGTGTGATCGATTGAAGAGGTGCCGGTGAGGTCACCGCCGGCCTGTGCCTTCGAAACGATGCCGGCCGTGAGCGTGTACTCGGGGTCGCCCAGGGGGAAGCCCGCGGCATACACGGCCAGTCCCGGCGTGATCTCACCGTTGTACCACTCGAGAAACGGGAGCGGCTCGGACTCACTGATGTCGATCAGTGCCAGGTCGTTGCATTCGGACACACCGACGATCGTGGCGTTATAACCGGTTTCGGTCTGACCGCCTATGAAGACTTCGAGCGTGGCGGCGCCCGCCACCACGTGGTTGTTGGTCACGGCAAGGCCCTCTGGGCTGATGATGAAGCCGCTTCCCAGGCCCGAGCCGTCGGCGTACCCGAGCTCCGGATCGCGGAAGGTTCCTTGGGCCACTATTTGGATAACAGCCGGCTGGACTCCTTGATAGTTGTCGATAGGTCCCTTGGTCCCCTGCGTGCTGGTGGTGGTGGCGCCGGAAGCGGTAGTCACGGTCGTATCCACCGTCTCGCCGCTACACGCCACGAGGATTGCCGCCAGTGCCAGGACGCTAATCCGCACTTTGTTGTTGACCCCCATCGACCTCAACCTCTCTCGAGCTTTGACAACGCTGGTGGCCACTGTACCGAGTCGATCTCGAGCCGACCCAGCAAACGACAAGACCCGAGGCCGTTTGAGAAACCTGCTTCGTAGGATCACCCGGCCGGAAGATCCTGTATGGGCGTCTACTCGTCGAAGCGCGGGATCTCTCCGGGGTGGTCCCGGCCGCTGGACGGTATGTTGGCGCACGTCTCACGGGCGACCATCAGGCAGAGACCAAAGGGCTCGGGGAGTCAGTCCGACAGGCTGAGCGCCATTGTGCTAGTTTCAAAACTCGATTTGCTCCGGGGGCGAGTTGGCGAATCGTGATTGCGAGAGGAGGCAACTTTGGTACCTCACAAGCGTCTTACGCCTGTGACCAGGCGAGAATTCCTCTACCTGTCCAGCGCCGCCGTCCTGGCCGCGGCCTGTAGCAACGGGGTGAGCGGAACCACTACCAGCACACGACTGGCCGGAAGCAGTACCACCCTCGCGGGCGGCGAGCCGGACGTGTCCTTCGTCGAGCCACGGGAAGCGCTCAGCGGTGAGCTGAAGATCCTCTTATGGAGCCACTTCGTGCCCGCGCACGACACCTGGTTCGACCCGTTTGTCCAGGCATGGGGCGAGCAGGTGGGAGTCGACGTGACAGTCGATCACATCGCGGTCGCTGACGTCCCGGCGGCCATCGCCGCCGAGATCCAGTCGGGCCAGCCCGAGCACGACCTCATGCAGTACATCTCGGTGCTCAGCCAGCACGAGCCGTCCGTGGTCGACATGGCCGACATCGTCGCCGAGGCCGAGAGTCGTTACGGCGAGATGCTCGATCTGACCAGACGCTCCTCGCTCAACCCCAACACCGGCAAGTACTACGCCTACGCCCCCGCATGGGTGCCGGACCCTGGTGATTACCGCAAATCATTATGGGAGGGTGTGGGCATGGCGGATGGGCCCCGCACCTACGACGACCTGCTCCAGGGAGGCTCGGAGATCTTCGCCTCGGAAGGAGTCCAGCTCGGGATCGGCATGTCGCAGGAGATCGACTCCAACATGGCATTGCGCGGCCTGCTGTGGTCGTTCGGGGCCGGGATCCAGGACGAGAACGAGAACGTCATCATCAACTCGGATGCCACGATCGCGGCGATCGAGTACATGAACGAGTTGTATGCCAACGCCATGACGCCCGAGGTGTTTGCCTGGAACGCGGCGTCCAACAACCAGGGCATCAACTCCGGCGAGCTGAGCTACATCCTGAACTCGATCTCGGCATATCGCACCGCTCAGGACGAGGGGCTGGAGGTGGCCGACGACATCTGGTTCACCCCGGCACTCGCGGGCCCGGAGACGGCGGTGGTGGCCTCGCACGTGATGTACAACTGGATCATCCCCGACGCACCGGACGTGAACGTGGCCGCGGCTCAGGAGTTTCTCCTTCATTACACCGAGAACCTGGCTCCGGCGGCGTGGGCTTCGAAGCTGTACGACTTCCCCGCCTTCCCCGACCGGGTGCCCGGTCTCGATGGGTGGGTAGCCGAAGATCCGTTTGGCTCGAACCCCTCGGACAAGCTGGCGGTGCTGAGCACCGCCCTCGACTGGGCGACCAATGTCGGTCATCCCGGACCGGCCAACCCGGCCGTAGGCCAGATCTTCGGCGAATCGATCATCCCGGTGATGTTCGCCGAGGCCGCTCAGGGCAATAAGACGCCACAAGAGGCAGTCGCCGACGCGGAGGCCCAGATCACTGGCATCTTCGACGACTGGCGAGGACGAGGTCTGGTTGGAAGCGGGTGAGACGGACCCTCCCCTCGGAGGGTGGACTACCGCTGATATCGCGCTCTGTCGAATAGGGTCGAGTCCGTGGCCGTCGTAGAAGTCCGTGGCCTGCGCAAGCACTTCGGTGACGTGGTAGCGGTGGACGGAGTCGATCTTCGCTCCGAGGAGGGTGAGTTCTTGGTCCTCCTCGGCCCATCGGGATGTGGCAAGACGACCCTCCTTCGGATGATCGCCGGGCTAGAGCAACCCACCGACGGAGAGATCCTCCTCGGCGACGAGAACGTCATCGGGCTGCCGCCCAGGGCGAGACGAATCGCCATGGTCTTCCAGTCCTACGCCCTCTATCCCCACATGACGGTGGCCAACAACATCGCCTTTCCCCTCAAGTCACAGGGCATGGAGCCGGGCGAGCGGTCCACGAAGGTGCAGTGGGCGGCGGAGCTGTTCGGCATCGAGGGTCTCCTCCATCGTCGCCCTCGCCAGTTGTCGGGCGGGGAGCGGCAACGGGTGGCTCTGGCCCGGGCCTTGGTCCGCGAGCCAACCGTTTTTCTCCTCGACGAGCCTTTGTCCAACCTCGATGCCAAGCTCCGGGCGGCGGCTCGCGACGACCTTATGGAATTCCAGCGCCGAATCGGGACCACCACCATCTATGTCACCCACGATCAGGTGGAGGCTATGGGCATGGGAGACCGGATCGCGGTGATGGACCATGGGAAGGTCCGTCAGGTAGGCACCCCCGAAGAGGTGTATCACCATCCCGCCGACGTGTTCGTGGCCACGTTCCTCGGGTCACCTCCCATGAACCTGCTGGAGGCCACCGGGTTGCTCTTCGGCTTCCGGCCCGAGCAGTTCCTACCCGAGGGGATCGCCGAGGTCGAGTCCGACCGGGTGCCGTTCACCTTCCATGTCAACCGCGTCGAGTACCTGGGGTCGGAGCGGTACCTCTACGGGCATATCAGGGAGTACAACGAGACCAAAATCATCGCGATGCTCCCAGCCACGGTCACCCTGCCCATCAGCGCAGACCAGGACCACAAGTTCTCGGTGGCGGCGGACCAGATCCGCTACTTCGACAGGGAGACAGGGGAAAAGATCCCACCAAGGGTGCTGCGATGACATCCGTAGCCGACGCTTCACGTCGCCGATACCTGGCCGACAACCCGAGGTTCCTCGCCGGCTTGTTCATGTCCCCCGCAGTCGTCTACATCCTGGCTCTGGTCGGCTTCCCGTTCGTTCTCGCAATCATCTATTCCTTCACCGACATCAGCACAGGGAATCCCGCCCTGGACTTCGTCGGGTGGGATACATTCGCCCGGGTCCTCGAGGACCCGGTCTTTCGTCAGGCGCTCTGGAACACGTTCTGGTTCGCCATCGTCGCCAATCTGATAGTCGTGGTGCTGGCGACGGCGCTGGCTGAGGTGCTGACCAGGGACTTCAAGGGCAAATGGCTGGTGAGGTTCCTCGTGCTGCTGCCCTGGGTGGCTCCGGTCTCCCTGGCCACGATCACCTGGCTCTGGACCCTGGACTCCATCTTCTCACCGATCGATTGGGGGTTGCGCGAGCTTGGCTTGATCACCGAGAACATGTACTGGCTGGGCCGCCCCGAGTTGGCCAGGCTCTCGGTGGTTGTCGTTCAGGCCTGGCGGGTGGTGCCGCTGGCGGCGGTAATCGTGATGGCCGGTCTCATCGCCATCCCAAGCGAGATCAACGACGCCGTGTCCGTCGACGGCGCCGGGATCTGGCGAAAAATGTTCCAGGTCACCATCCCGCTGCTGGCGCCCATCATCGCCGTCGCCGTCCTCTTCGGCGTGATCCTCACCATCTCCGATATGAGCGTGGTCTATGTGTTGACCCGAGGGGGCCCGACCAACTCCACACAGGTCCTGTCCACGTGGGCCTTCATCAAGGGGATCGAGGGTGGCGCCCTGGGCCAGGGCGCGGCGGTTGCGCTGTTCCTACTCCCGGTGCTGGTCGGGATCACCGCGGTGGTCCTCCGTCTCGCTCGTCGTCGGGAGGTGCTCTGAGATGACATGGGCGGAGACAGACGTCCAAGCGCTGCATCGAAAGGCGGACAGACGGCGTCGGTTGGGTCGGTTCGGGCTCTACACGGCGGCGATCACCTTCGCCTTCGTTGCCGCCTTTCCTTTCAGCTGGGCGCTGATCAGCATGTTCAAGCAGTCCAGTGACCTGTACGTCAAGGGGAACAACCCCTTCTGGTACAACGAGCCTCCCACGCTGGAGCACATCGAGCTCCTCTTCGCTCAGACCAACTATCTGACCTTCCTCAGGAACACCGTCATCGTCGGCCTCGCGGTGACCACTATCACCTTGGTCCTCGCCCTACCCGTGGCCTACGCCCTGGCCCGTCTCCGTCTGCGCTGGGGGGAGAGGATGGGGATCGCCATCTTCCTCGTCTACCTGATCCCGTCGACCCTCCTCTTCATCCCCATGACCCGGGTCATCACCAATCTCGGTCTCCAGGAGACGCTGTGGTCCCTCATCGTCGTCTACCCCACCATCACCATCCCCATCTCCTCGTGGCTGCTGATGGGATTCTTCAAGGGGATCCCGATGGACATCGAAGAACAGGCGATGGTCGACGGTCAGAGCCGGATCGGGGCCATCACCCGTGTCGTGCTTCCCCTGATGTTCCCTGGCATCGTGGCGGTCATCGTCTTCGCCTTCACCCTCTCCGCCACCGAGTTCATATACGCCCTGTCGTTCAACAAGTCATCTGCGGTCAAGACGATCGCCACCGGTGTCCCGACCGAGCTGATTCGTGGCGACGTGTTCTTCTGGCAATCACTTCAGGCCGCGGTGATCATCTTCGCGGTCCCCATCGCCCTGATCTTCAACGCCTTCCTGGACCGGTTCATCACCGGATTCACCATGGGCGCGGTCAAGGGTTAGCCGCCGGCGAGCGTGGCGGCGGTCGGTGGCTAGTTCATCCGTGCGTGGATAAATGATCCTCTGGCCCGACGGCCGAAACGCCGATTCTCCTCCATGGGAATTGGCGGAGAGTCCACGGTGCGGCCGCGCAGCGGTCGCCGGGTGACGGCGCTGATGATCGGCGTTTGCCTGGTCGTCGTCGGCGCCTGCCTGGCTTTGATGATGGCTCATGGAGCCGCATCTCGGGAGGTGGCGGCCCATGCCAGGGTGCTGCAGTGGACGACCTCGGCTCTGGGATCGGCAGCGGTGTCGAGGGCGGGAAACGCCCAGGCCGTTGTGTTTGCCGTCGATCATGACCTAGGTGTGGCAGGGGCCGCCGCCTTGGCGAAGGCAGTAGCCGAGGCGCAAAACACGCTCGATGAGGTGCGAAACGCTGCCCAAAGTCGGCCGATAGATTCGCCTGTCTCAGGTGCTCGCATCGACACCGGGATGGATGAGTTCATCGTGGCGGCGAGCAAAGTCCTCGCCCTGATCGAGTCGGGAGACGTCGCGGCGGCAGTCGACCTGTCCCAAGGTGATTTCGAAGCGTCCTACCGCGAGCTGGCGGATGCTCTGGTTGCCGGCCAGACGGAGCTCCTTGATCTGATCGATGAGACAGAGGGGGCGGTGGGGCGCACCGCTTCGGTGGCCCAGGTCCTGGTCACATTGCTGATCCCGGCTTCGGCCCTGGTGGCATACTTTCTGCTCGCCCGCCGGCAGATCGGGCAACGGAAGATCGAGATGGAGGCCGAGCTTCAGGCTGCCCGAGCCCTGTCCGAGGCCAAGGACCAGTTCATCGCCGGACTCTCCCATGAGCTGCGGACACCACTGACCAGCATCTACGGATTCTCCGAGATCCTTCTGGAGTCCGGCTTTATCGACCCGAGTCAATCGATGGAGCTGATCGGGCTGATCAATCACGAGTCGGCCGACCTGTCCCGGATGGTGGAGGATCTGCTCACCGCGGCCCGGCTCGAAGCCGGGGCCCTTTCCATCGAGATCTCCGACCTCGTCCTGGCAGACGAGGTGGAAGCCGTCCTCGAGCCGTTCCGTCGGGTCGGGATGTCGGTGCATGCGGCCTGTCCGCCGATCAGCGTGCGGGCCGACCCACTCCGTCTCCGCCAGGTCATCCGCAATCTGGTGTCCAATGCAGACCGATACGGCGGGCCGGACATCCGGGTCGAGGCACGCGAGATGGGTCGTGTTGTGGTTCTCACCGTCATCGATAACGGTGACGGGGTGGCCCCGGAGATCGAGGACCGTCTCTTCCAGCGGTACCTCCATGAGGGTCGGGAGGCGCTACTCGCCGGCTCGGTCGGATTGGGCCTTGCCATCGCCCGGTCGCTGGTCGAAGCCATGGGCGGCTCCGTCCGATACTTCAGGGTCGATGACCACAGCGTCTTCAGTATCACCCTGCCCAAGGGAGCCGACCAACCACCACCTCTGGTCGACCTCGCCATCGAGATCCACGATCTCTGCGATGTGGCCACCAGGTCTGAGCTTGTTGCGGTGGGGGTGACCCGATGAGGCAGCGTGCCGGGCTGGCAGTCTGCGCCTTCTCAGTTACCGTCGTCTCCTGGCTCATGCTCGTGACCCTTTTCGCCCTGCCCGTCCTCGCCGAGGACGAAGATGAGGACGAGGGGACCACGTCCACCACCACGACCACGCTTCCTACGACCACCACCACGACCACGCTTCCTACGACCACCACCACGACACCCACTACGACGACTTCGCCGCCGCCGCCAACCACCTCCACGACCACGGCGCCGACCACCACTGTGGTCGAAACGAACACCGCGACGCCCGCCACCGCACCTCCCACAACGACCACCACCCTGCCAACCGCGACCACAACAACTGCACCGGCGGACAACGATGCGACGGTTGCTGCACCGCCACCTGATGAAACCGGACCGACGAACCCGACATCGCTCCCCCCCTCGGATGGAGAACCGAGCACCGAGCTCACCGGCAAAGTCGGGTTTGTCGTTTCCTTCGAGTCAGCTCGAAACAGCGATGCCTATGCGGTCGACACCGGCTCTAACGGACGCGCCCACATCGATCCACGGGAACAGTTGAGCATCGCCTTCCGAGCTGTGGCCGAGACTCTGGAGAGTCAAATCCTCCAGGCGGTGATCCTCGGGGTGATCGTCGCCACGCTCACCCTGATCGGAGTAGACCGAGTCTGGGACCGACGCCTTGCGCCATCAAACAACCCTATTGAAAGGCCGGTCCCGTGAGGTCCCGACAGCTTTAAGCAGCGAGACATGGCTGCGGTAGGGACTCTCACCCGCAGATGCCAACAAACTGGCAGCCAGAGACTCGGTCAGCGACCTTCCAGTATTTGAACGCGTGGATAAACGCGGGGATGAAATGTAAAGAGTGCTGGCCGGAGGCCTGGCCGCAAGCCTCTGACCAGCACCTTTCTAGTCGGGACGGTAGGACTTGAACCCACGACCTCAGCGTCCCGAACGCTGCCGGGGTGGACTCTGGTGGACGGCCATGGACCAAACCCGATGGTCAAAGCGTTTCGCGGCCCGTAGCGCACTGGCATGGATCGCCTCGGACGCGCCATGGACGCGCGATCGATTCACGGCTCTCCGATCACCTGAAACACTCGAGGGCTCCAAAACCGCTGGCCATATGCGAGGTCGTCGAGGGGCTCGAGGAATCCTTCATCCACCAAACGGTGAACGGCGTTTCGCGCAGCCTGGTTCGAGGTCGAGTATCGGCGCTCCACATCGGCGACAGTCACGACGGGGAACGCAATCATGTTGTCCACGACATCCACCGCGAGACGGCCCCGCGGTACTCGTGCGCGGACGCGGGCGCTGAACTCTCCTTGAAGACCGAGTAACCGGTCAATGCGATCGCGGGAGCGTTTCGACTCTGCGCTCACTGCCTCGACAAAGAACCTGACCCATGGCTCCCACTTCCCGGAAGCGCTCACGTTGAACAGATGGTCTCTGTAATCGTCCTTCCTCTCCTCAAGCCAAGGAGAGATTGACAAGACCGGAAGCCCCAGCGCTTTGCGACGCATCAGCTGTAGCACGGCCACGAGTCGACCCACACGCCCGTTTCCGTCGTGATAAGGATGGATGGTCTCGAACTGGTAATGAGCGAGAGCGGTGTGCACCAGAACCTGTAGATCGGGGGGGTTCATGTCCTCCCTGATCCAATCGAACCACTGGTCATAGGCTGACTCCAACTGATCGCCTGCTGGTGACGGTATGAATCGTGCTTCGGTGATCGGTCGGTCTCTGGGGCCGATGAAAACCTGTGTGGTTCGCATATCACCGGCCTGCGGACCGTCGGAGTCGGTCCCTTTCACCAGCTCGCCCTGGAGCGTCGATATCAGACCTTTCGTGAGTGGTGTGTCCCCGATCCACGAATAGGCAAGTTCTGCTGTCCTGACAAAGTTGACGACCTCTCTGATACGGCTTGGCAGTTCGTCGATCTCGTCGTCCCCGGGACTGGTCTCGGCGGCGAATACCTCGGTCAAGTCGGCATAGGTACCTTCGAGTGCCGAGGTTCCGACTGCCTCCAGGCGCGTCGTCACCCTGATAAGAAGGCTGGGGTTGGGCACATGTGCCGCGGCAGCGTCGAGACGCCCCAGTTCAGCCATCGCGTCGCTGATCTCCCCCCATGCAACATCCGACAACTCCACTTCTCGGGGAAGGGGGTCTGGAATGTACGCATCCACCTCATAATCAACACCAAAGCGGTGATCGTGCCCGGTGATGACCACGGTGGCTCCGATCGGCGACTCTTTCAAGACTTGCATCAGAACTTGGATTCTAGCCGACAAATCCAAGTTTCACGACTGAAACTTGGATTTCATGCGTGTGATTCCAAGTTTGAGCAAGAGGAGGAACCCACGCGAGTTGCCAGGGACAATCGGACACGACCATCGGGGACTTTGCGGCGGGACCTGAACTGATCGGCACCGGACCGAAACCTAAGGTCAGAGGAACCAGCGGGATGGCTTGGCCGATGATCGCCGCTCCCATAGCTCCCAGCCATTCGAACCGGGGCGATGCCGGCCGGCGACGATCCCATTGGGGGTCGGCCGAGGCGCCGGGTTGGCGAGTTCACGCTCTCGGAGTTTCCAGCCAACGTGCGAGGGAGTCGACATCAAGACGGCCCAGAGGCGGCTCGGTCATACCGACCCGCGACTCACGCTCGGGATTTACGCCCAGGCGACCTCCGAAGCCGACCGGGCCGCTGCAGAGCGACTCGGGGAACGGTTCCTGCCCCGCGGCGAACGTGATAAGAGCCGAGGTCTGGATCGCTGACTATCCCTCAAACCAGCCGCGCCGTCAGGATCCCTCGCACCAGGAAATGAAGGGTTCCAGCGATCTGACGAAGATCAACATTCTCCGGAGTATCCCCGTCGTGGACCAGGAGCGAACGAACCTTGTAGCAGCGGCTGAGGAAGTCTTCGACGGCCTCGCCGCCGAGTCCTGGTATCGCGGACGGATCTAGACTGGTACCCAGTCTTCGAAGCGAATGACTGATCGACTCCTGTTTCAAGCCCGCAATTCCTGACCTGAGCGACTGGTAGTCGGCGCCGTCTAGCTGCTCTCTGACTTCATCGAGGTTCCTCAGGGTTCGTTCAAGCACGACGCGTGCCGTGTCAGGTCGCGGCCCGCGATCAGCGAGGATCTCCAGCACCGTGACTTGCGTGAGGAACCGAGCCCGTGTGGTTGCCTCGAATGCGGCGGCCATGAACACTTCTGCAGCAAGTCGGTCCCGCGGCGCCAACGGGCTGCTGTAGTGATCGGCAAGAGCGGCGCCCAACGCGGTGAGGAACCTGTCGATCGGGACACCGACTAGTCCCTCTGCCTCCATCCGAACGTACGCAGGAGGCGGGTCATCGTCATCGACGATGTCGATGCCATGAACATCCCCGCGGAGATCAACACCGTGGACCTCTCTCAGCTTGTCGCGAACGGAACGCGCCCATCGCGTGCTTGAGGTGTCTTCACCAAGGTCCATCGGCATCTCACACTACGCCGGCAATCGCAAGCGCCTGCTTCATCTCCATGCCTGCGGCGAATGCCTCGTCGTGTGTGGCGAAGCCTGATGAGCGAACGATGATGCGCTGTGGGCGCTTGCCCGAGCCATCCTCAATGCTGAGTCGAACCGATCGACCGCTCGGATCGGGAATCTCGTGGAAGTCGTCGTCCTTTGTGGGTGTCAATCTGCCGCGGATCGTCTCCACGCGTACTCGATAGCTGAAGGATCCCATCACCGCATTGTTGCGAAGGCGACAGTGGCACGTCACTTCTGCCTGGTCGGTGGGCTGGCTTTGTCCGAACAACTTCGTCGAAGGAAGGGAGATGGGGTTTGTGACGCGCGATAGAACCCGGCTCGCGAATCAGGGCCGTCCTTGCGAACGGCCCTGACCTGGGGTTTCTGAGTCGGGACGGTGGGACTTGAACCCACGACCTCA
>JBBDQO010000119.1:0-17588 GCA_040905925.1 Acidimicrobiia bacterium
CGAAGAGGTGAGTCGGGCAGCCGGAGAGGAGTGGGAACAGCATCCTGTGGCCGCGACGATGCCTGGCGTACACAGCGGCTTGGTCGGTTTCGAGGACGTCACCGGGGCCGCCTCGGACAGCGAGGAGGACTACGAGGCGCGGGAACAGGCCGCGAGCTCTGATCTTGCGATGCGGGTCGGCTCGGCGGTGGTCGTTTTCGGGATGTTCCTGGGCAGCCTCTTCCTGGGAGGCTGGTGGTTCACGACTTTCGTCATCCTGGTGATGGTGGTCGCCACTGGTGAGTTCTACGCCACTGTTCGCCACGCCGGGTATCGGCCCGTGGCCCTGTTCGGATTGCTGGGAGTCGTGCTCATGGGTGTAGGGGCCCACACCTCCGGGGTGTTGGCAATCGGTGGCTGGGCGGCCCTTGTTGCGGCAGGATCGGTGCTCTTTTTCTCTCTATCGCCTCGAAGACAGCCTTTGGAGGACGCTGCGGTCACAGTGGGCGCCATGGCCTGGGTTGGCCTGCTGTCTGTTGCGATTCTCATCGCTGCCGGCACTCGTCCCCTCGAGCACATCCTCTTCGCGGTGCTCCTGGTCGCCTTCAACGACATGGGCGCCTATTTCATCGGCAGGGCCTTCGGGCGAAGGAGGCTGGCACCTGTTCTCTCGCCACAGAAGACGATCGAAGGCTTTTTCGGCGGCCTTCTCGCCGGTCTGGTGGTCGCCTCGATCCTCGTCACGTTCCCGGGATGGGAGGACATCGGCCTCGCCAAAGGATTGGTGGCGGCGGCCCTCGTTGGCGTGGTCGGACCGATCGGAGATGCTGTCGAGTCGATGGTGAAGCGAGCCCTGGGCGTGAAGGACATGGGTTCGGTATTGCCCGGGCATGGTGGGATCCTCGACCGCATCGACTCGTTCGTCTTCGCCATCCCGGCCATTTACTTCCTCTTCCGGGGCTTCGGGCTTCTGTGACCCGGCCGGTAGTCGTCCTCGGGGCGACCGGCTCCATCGGGTCCCAGACGCTGGAGGTCGCGGGCAATCTCGGATTCGAAGTTGTCGGTCTGGCGGCGCGTGACCCGTCGCCCGGGCTGGAGAAACTGGCTGCCCGCTACCCATCGGCCCGGATCGCGGTGGCCGGCGGCTCCGCTGAGGACAGGAAGAGCTTCGAGAGCCGGGTGAGCCGACCCGTCACCTACGACACCGATTCCGTCATCGATTTGGCTCGCATACCCGGTTCGATCGTGGTCAACGCCATCGTGGGAGCGGCAGGTCTTCGGGCAACTGTCGCCGCGCTCGAAGCCGGAAACCGCGTCGCTCTCGCCAACAAGGAAAGCCTGGTGGCGGGAGGCCCCGTGGTGAAGGCAGCCCTCTCTGGACACGGTGGCGAGCTGATCCCGGTCGACAGTGAGCACTCGGCCTTGATGCAATGTCTCGTCGGTGAGAGCCCCGATTCCGTGGCTCGCTTGATGCTGACTGCTTCCGGTGGGCCGTTTCGAGGCAGGGACCGAGACTCGTTGGCCGAGGTCACCCCCGATGAGGCGCTGCGTCACCCGACGTGGGAGATGGGGCGCCGGATAACGATCGACTCGGCCACATTGTTCAACAAGGGACTGGAGGTGATCGAGGCTCACTACCTCTTCGACATCCCCTTCGAGGCGATCGACGTAGTGGTCCACCCGCAATCCATCCTGCACTCGGCTGTGGAGTTCGTCGACGGCTCGTGGAAGGGCCATTTCGGCCGACCCGACATGAGGATCCCGATCCAGTACGCCCTGACCGCGCCGGAGCGCGCACGGGCCCCGGTGCAGCCCTTCTCGTTCAGCGACCTATCACTCACCTTCGAGGAGTTGGATCGGATCACCTTCCCCGCGGTCGACATGGCGTTTGCCGCCGGGGCCCAGGGGGGTTCGAGCCCAGCAGTGCTCAATGCGGCCGACGAGGTCGCCGTCGAGGCGTTTCTCCAGCACCGTCTCGGCTTTCTGGGGATAGCAGAAGTCGTAGCTCGGACCCTGGAAGCGGTCCCCTGGCGCGAGGTCACCGACGTGGAAACGGTGCTCGCCGCCGACGCAGAAGCGCGTGCCACCGCGGCTTCTCTCATTGCAGGAGCTTGCTGACTAGACCGCCGACGAAGGTAGCGTGTCAGCGTGCTCGGAGGGTTGGCGGCAGCAGTCGCAATCATCGTCTTCGTCACCGCTCATGAGGCGGGGCATTTCTTCGCGGCCAAGGCGGTCGGGATGAAGACGACCCAGTTCTTCTTCGGTTTCGGGCCCAAGATCTGGTCGACCCAGCGCGGCGAGACCGAATACGGGTTCAAGTGGATTCCCTTGGGCGGTTACGTGCGGATCATCGGCATGAACCCCCTCGAGGAGGTCGATCCCGCCGATGTCGGTAGGACCTATCGGGAGAAGAGATTCTGGGAGAAGAGCGTGGTGGTCCTGGCGGGGGTGGGGATGAACTTCCTGATCGCGTTCTTCATCTTCTACGGGATCGTGCTCACCAATGGGGTCAACGTGATCCAACCAGCAGTGGACGAGGTCATCGAGACCGTCGAGGTGGGCGACGAGGAGATAACCACCCCTGCCGTGGAGGCCGGTCTGCAAAGCGGTGATGTCCTGGTCGCAATCGGGCCTCATCAGATCGATACCTGGGAGGACGTCCCCGCTGCCCTCGACTCGGTCGGTGGTGGCCCGACGACGGTCACGGTCAATCGGGGCGGTCAGACGCTCATTCTCGATGTCGACCTGGTCGAGCGAGAGAGCGCCGATGGTTCTGGGACCACCGGGTTCCTCGGAGTCTCCCCGCTGATCGAGAACTCCCAACCGGGACCGTTGAAAGCTGTCGGCGTCGCCGGCCAACAGGTGTGGGAGGGCATCGGCTTCACCTTCACGGCACTGGGAGACATGCTCAAACCCTCAAGTCTCGCCCAGTACGTTGGTGTTTTCGCGGGTGATACCGATGTCGACGAGGACATCAGACCGGTGAGCCCGATCGGAATCGTCAACATCGGAACCCAGGCTCCATCGACCGGTGCTTTCCTCGGCATCCTCGCATTCGTGAACGTGATCCTGGCCACGATCAACCTGTTGCCCCTCTTCCCACTCGACGGGGGCCATTTCGCGGTGGCGGTGTACGAGAAGCTGACCGGGCGTGAGGCCAACGTGCGCAGGCTGGCCCCGGTGGCGGCCGCGGTGATCGCCATCTTCGCCTTCCTCGGTTTTGTCGCCATCATCCTCGACATTGTTAATCCGATCTCGTTGTCTTGAGGCTGCGATGACTCCCAGACGCCCCACCCGCCAGCTTCACGTGGGCAAGGTCGCGGTAGGGGGCGATGCCCCCGTCTCGGTGCAGTCGATGACTACCACCAAGACCGCCGACGTCGACGGCACTCTCTCCCAGGTTTACGCCCTGGCCGGGGCCGGTGCCGACATCGTTCGCATCACATGCAACGAGGTGGAGGCTGCCCAGGGGCTGGCCGAGATCGTCCCCCGGTCCCCGGTTCCGATCATCGCCGACATCCACTACCAATACCGCCTGGCCCTGGCTGCGCTCGAGGCCGGGGTTCAAGGGCTTCGTCTCAACCCTGGCAATATCCGCAAAGAGGACCAGATCAAAACTGTGGCCCGGGAGGCCAAGGATCGCGGGGTCCCGATCAGGGTCGGGGTCAACGCCGGGTCACTCGACAAGGACATCCTCGAGCAATACGGCAGCGCGGTCCCTCAGGCCTTGGTCGACTCCGCTCTCAAGGAGATCCGATACCTCGAGGAGGTCGACTTCACCGACATCAAGATCTCGGTGAAGCATTCCAATGTGCCTTCGATGATCGAGTCCTACCGTCTGTTGTCGCAGACGGTGGACTATCCGCTCCATCTCGGCGTGACCGAGGCCGGACCGCCTCCCTCTGGTTTGATCAAGGGGGTTGCCGGCATCGCCACCCTTCTCGACCAGGGCATCGGGGACACCATCCGGTTCTCGTTGACGGCAGATCCCGTCGAAGAAGCCAAAGCCGGTCGCCAACTCCTGGAGATCCTCGGTCTCAGGGAGCGCAAGGGGCTGGATCTCATCGCCTGCCCGTCATGCGGGCGGGCCGAGGTCGATGTCATCGATGTGGCCACCAGGGCCCAAGCCGCCCTCGAAGCCGAGAACCTGCCGATACAGGTGGCCGTGATGGGTTGCGTCGTCAACGGACCGGGGGAGGCGCGGGAGGCGGACATCGGGATCGCTGCCGGCCGGGGCAAGGGCCATCTGTTCATCAAGGGCCAGGTGGTCAGGGTGGTGCCAGAGGCGGATATGGTCGAAGCTCTTCTCGACGAGGCGCGCAAGTTGGTCGAGGAGGGTGTCGAAAGCCGGCTGGCCCATGCCCAGGAGAACGCGGCAGGGATCGCAGCCGCAGCCCGCGAGGAGTTGATCCAGATCCAGGGGGATGTCAACCACTCCAAGGACCGGCGGGCGCGTGTGGCCGAGGTCGCCCGGTCCGACTGACTACCGTCGCCTCCTCTTCCCGTAATTGGGACGCAGAGGGGTCATATACGGACCTACAGCTCCCAATTACGGAGAGATTCACACCATGCGCTGGACCCAGGCCTTCATCCCCACCCTTCGAGACGCCCCGGCTGACGCCGAGGCGATCAGTCACAAGCTCCTGGTCAGGGGAGGGTTCATCCGCCAGCTGGCGGCCGGCTCCTATTCGATCCTGCCCCTCGGGGTCAGGGTTCGAGCCAAGGTGGCCGGGATAATCCGGGAGGAGATGAACCGGATCGGTGGCCAGGAGTTCATGCTTCCTGCCCTGCACCCCGCCGAGATCTGGAAGACCAGTGGGCGCTGGACCCTGATGGGCGACAACCTCTTCCGGCTCCAGGACCGTAAGCAGGCCGATCACGCCCTGGGGATGACCCACGAAGAGGTGTTTGCCAGCCTCGCAACCGAGCTCTTCTCATACCGGGAACTTCCCCAGATCTGGTACCAGATCCAGACCAAATTCCGTGACGAACCACGCCCCAAATCCGGGCTGCTCAGGGTCCGTGAGTTCACGATGAAGGACTCGTACACGCTCGACATCGACCGGCCGGGCCTCGACAGCGGTTTCGACAAGCACCGCGCTGCCTACTTCGCCATTTTCCGCAGATGTGGGCTGGATCCGGTCGACGTCGAGGCCTCATCGGGTGCGATGGGGGGCTCGGAGTCGGTCGAGTTCATGGTGCGCAGCGAGGCCGGAGAGGATTGGATCATCACCTGCGACAACTGCGACTATCGGGCCAATGTGGAACGAGCGTCGTCGGCCGTGGCCCCCAACGAAGATGGGGAAGGCGCCAACCTGCGACGGTTCCCCACGCCGGGGCTGAGGACCATCAAGACGCTTGCTGACGCCCATCCCGAGATCGCCTCACCGGACCGCCAGATCAAGACATTGGTTTACGTTCTCGACGGAGAGCCGATTCTCGTCTTGCTGCGCGGGGATCACGAGCTTCAGGAGCAGAAGCTGATGGACGTCACCGGTGCGGTCGAGATCCGACCCGCCCAGCCGGAGGAGATCCGGGAGTTGCTCGGCGCAGACCCCGGAAGTCTGGGGGCGGTGTCCGTCAAGGGCCCGAAGGTCATCGCTGACCTCGCCCTTGAAGGTCGAAAGAACCTGGTCACAGGGGCCAACGAGGACGATTGGCATTACTCGGGTGTGGATCTGGGCCGTGACGTCAGTGTCGGGGTCTGGGCCGAGCTGCGGGCCGTTGCCGCCGGGGAGCCGTGCTCGGTCTGTGGCAGTCCATTGGAGCGTTGGAAGGGGATCGAGGTCGGTCACATCTTCAAGCTCGGGACCAAGTACTCCGAGGCGTTCGGGGCCACAGTCCAGGACGAATCAGGGCAGAGCCACCCGATCATCATGGGCTCCTATGGCATCGGTGTCGAACGTGCGATGGCGGCAGTCGTCGAGTCGTCATATGACGACGGCGGGATCATCTGGCCGGTCTCGGTGGCCCCGTACGAGGTCGTCATCACCGCGCTCAGGTCCGACGACGGTCTCACCATGGACACCGCCCACGGGCTCTATCAAGAGCTGATTGAGGCAGGGATCGAGGTGCTTCTCGACGACCGTGACGAGCGCCCGGGGGTGAAATTCGCCGATTCGGAGCTGATTGGCATTCCCTATCGGGTCACCGTCGGGCCTCGCGGTGTGACCGACGGCGTCATGGAGCTGACTGCGCGTCGGGGGATGGTGAAATCGGAGGTACCCCTCACCGACCTGGTGACCACCGTCAGAGGTCTCGTCGAGTCCGAGCGCTTCGGCACTGAGGTCACGTAACTCCCTTATAATCAGATCCGACAACAGGACGCTTTTTTGGATCAGGTGGGCGCCTTTGGTACCCACCTGAATTGTTGCGGAGTGACATAGGTGACAACGGTGGAGGACATCTGGCCGGTGGTCGAGACTTATCTGACCGCCGAACGTCTGGAGCTCGATGATGTCGAGCTGTTCGGCCGCGGACCGGGGCGGGTGCTCCGGATCGTCGTCGACGGCAAGGATGTGGATGTCGAGCGGTTGGCCGAGGTCTCTCGGGGCGTCTCCCGTCTCCTGGACAATTCGGCTGAGCTCAACGATCCCTATCAACTCGAAGTCACCTCACCGGGTCTGGAGAGGAAACTCCGCCGCCCCAGCCACTACGTGAAGTCGCTGGGCCGTGAGGTGGTCGCCAAGGTCGCCTCGGAGGGGGGCAAGACCACAGTCAGGGGTGTGATCGCCAAGGCAGGCGAGACCTCGTTCACCGTTGAGGGCGACGGCGAGAGTCATGTTGTCAACTATGAAGACGTACTCACCGCGAACACGGTGTTCAGGTGGGAGAAGGCCCCCAAACCGGGCCACTGAAGGAGAATCATGAAGCTCGACACGATGATGGAGGCGATCGAAGTCCTCGCCCGGGAGAGGGGCGTGGCGATCGACACCATCCTCGACGCCTTTGCCAACGCCTTGGTGGCCGCCTACAAGCGGAGCCCTGGGGCGGCGGAAGAGGCGCGGGTCACCATCGACCCCGACTCTGGCGAGGTGACCGTATATGCCCAGGAGCTGGACGAAGAGGGGAATGTCGTCTCCGAATGGGAGGACACCCCCGAAGGCGAGGCGTTCGGGCGGATCGCGGCCCAGTCTTTCAAGCAAGTGATGCAGCACAAGCTGCGTGAAGCAAAGCGAGAGCACGTCTACGAGATGTACGAAGGTCGTGAGGGCGATCTGGTCACCGGCCTCGTCCAACAGGTCGACTACCGGTCTGTCATCCTCGACCTCGGGGATGCCGAGGCGATACTCCCGGGCTCGGAGCGGATCCCGTTCGAGCGCCTGGAGCGGGGGAATCGGGTCAAGGCCCTGATCCTCGAGGTCCGCAACGAGGCCAAGGGAGCGCAGATCGTGGTTTCCAGGAGTCATCCCGACCTGGTGCGCCGACTCCTCGAGCTCGAAGTGCCGGAGTTGACCGATGGCACGGTGGAGATCGTCAACATCGCCCGGGAGCCCGGGCATCGGACCAAGATCGCCGTTGTCTCACATGACCCCAATGTCGACCCCAAGGGAGCATGTGTGGGAGCTCGCGGCTCACGGGTGCGTCAGGTGGTCAACGAGCTGAGGGGGGAGAAGGTAGACGTCGTCCAGTGGCGTGACGACATCGGCCAGTTCATCGCCGAGGCGCTGGGCCCGGCCAAGGTCAAAGAGGTCCACATCAACGAGGCCGACAAGACCGCGGACGTGGTCGTCTCCGAGCACCAGCTTTCCCTCGCCATCGGCAAAGAAGGTCAGAATGCCCGTCTGGCGGCCCGACTTTCCGGTTACAAGGTCGACATCCGCTCCGATAACGAGGGAGTGGAGCCAGAGGGTGAAACCGTCGTCGAAAGGCCGGTGGAGGCAGTGGAGGATGCTGTCAGCGAGGCAACCGAAGACGCGGCCGTCGAAGAGCCGGTGGAGGCAGTGGAGGATGCTGTCAGCGAGGCAACCGAAGACGTGGCCCTCGAAGATCCGGTCGAGGACGTAGTCACCGAGACAGCAACGGAGGGCGTCGTCGAAACAGGCGACGACGAGGGCGTGGTCATCGAGACGGACGACGAGAGCGAATGAAGAGGGCTGAATCGTGAGGGTTTATGAATTGGCCCGAGATCTTGGTGTTGACTCGAAGGTGGTTCTCGAGCAGGCCCAGGCTCTCGGACTCGATGTGAACACGGCGTCGTCGGGTTTGGATGAAGACGCGGCCGAGCTGCTCCGGCTCGCTGTGGCCGGCGACGAGCCGGAGGCGATAGAGCTCGAACAGGTCGCGGCGGCGGTCGAAGATCAAGAGGCCGAAGAGGCCGAAACTGAAACCCAGGTCGGACTGGCAAGCCTGAAGGAGGGCGCTTCAGTCTCGGAGTTCGCCGAAGCCCTCGGCGTGGCTTCCAGTGAGATCGTGAAAATCCTCCTGCTCCGTGGCCTGCCAGTGGGGGCCGGCCAGCCCATGCCGGCGAACCTCATGGAGGAGATCGCCGAGTCCTATGGGTTCATAGTGGACGTCGAAGAGCCTGCTGCGGCTCCGGTCGTCTCGGGCCGTCCCGAGCACGTAGACAGCGACGAGGATCTGAAGCCGAGGCCACCGGTGGTGACGGTGATGGGTCACGTCGACCATGGCAAGACGACTCTTCTGGACCAGATTCGCAAGACGAGCGTTGTCGAGGGGGAACTCGGTGGGATCACCCAACACATCGGCGCATATCAGGTGGAGGTGAACGGGCACCCGGTCACCTTCATCGACACACCAGGTCATGAGGCCTTCACCGCGCTCAGGGCCCGAGGGGCCAACATCACAGACATCGTGGTGTTGGTGGTTGCCGCCAACGACGGTGTGATGCCCCAGACAGTCGAGGCCATCTCCCACGCCAGAGCGGCCGGTGTCAAGACCGTGGTCGCCATCAACAAGATCGATGTGCCGGGGGCGGACCCGACTCGGGTTAGGACGGAACTCACCGAGCACAATGTCATCACCGAGGAGCTGGGCGGAGATGTGCCCAGCGTTGAGGTATCTGCACTCAACGGCGACGGTGTCGAAGACCTGCTCGAGGTGATCGACCTGATCGCCCAACTCGAGGCATACAAGGCCAACCCCGATGCCTCAGCCTCGGGTGTGGTCGTCGAGGCACGATACGAGACGGGAAAGGGCGCGGTCGCCACCGTGATCATCCAGAGGGGCACTCTTCATCAGGGCGACTCCTTCGTCGCCGGCGCCGTCGCCGGGCGAGCCCGCGGCCTCACGGACGAGAACGGGAAGCCGTTGAAGTCCGCAGGGCCCTCCGTCCCCGTGCAGATAATGGGTTGGGATGATGTCCCCGTCGCCGGCGACTACTTCGAAGCGGTGGAGTCAGATCGTGAGGCGCGTCGTCTCGCCACAGAGCGCGGGCAAGAGTTGAAGATGGCGAACCAGGCAGTCCCTTCTGCCCGTGACAGGCTGCAAAGCCTGCTCGATCAGCTCCGAACCGACGAGGCCCACCTCAATCTCATCGTCAAGGCCGATGCCCAGGGCTCCTTGGAGGCCTTGCGCGAGTCGATCGTCAAAATCGAGCGTGAGGGCGGCCGGATCCAGATCGTTCATGGCGCCGTGGGGGGCATCAACGAGAACGACGTCACCCTTGCCGAGGTCACCGAGTCGGTCATCGTCGGCTTCAACGTGCGTCCCGAGCCAAAGGCCCGCAAGGCCGCCGAACAGGCCGGGATCGAGATCCGCACCTACGGGATCATCTACGAGATGTTGGACGACATCGAGTTGCTCCTGGTCGGCCAGCTGGCCCCGGAGGAGCACGAGCAGGTCCTCGGAACCGCCGAGGTGCGGGCCATCTTCAAGGTCCCCCGGGCGGGGACGGTCGCCGGGTGCTATGTGGTGGAAGGTGTGATCCAGCGTGGCGCCCGAGCGAGACTGCTCCGTGACGGGATCATCATCCACGACGGAGCCATCTCGTCGTTGAAGCGCTTCAAAGACGACGTTCGAGAGGTGGCAGCCGCCTTCGAATGCGGTATGAGCTTCGAGAACTACAACGACGTCAAGGAGGGCGACAGCATCGAGGCCTATCTGATCCGCGAGGTTGCCCGGACCTGATGCGCACCGCGGCCCTCAGGGTCGAATTGCATCTGCCCAGCCCTGAGTCGCTCAAGGCAAAACGAGCGATTCTGCGCCCCGTCATCGAAGGCATCAAACGGCTGGGATCGTTCAGTGTGGCCGAGGTCGACCATCACGACCGATGGCAAAGGGCGGCTCTGGGTGTGGCGATTGTGACCCGTGACGGCGAGGGCCTTGCAGTGCAGATCGCGAAGCTTCGTCGCTACCTTGACACGCGACTGGAAGTCGAGGTGCTCGACATCCACATCAGCGAGTTGGAGGATCCGGTATGAGGGAGGCCAGCCCACGAATGCTCAAGGTCAACTCCACTCTCCGGGAGGTCCTTGCCGAGGAAGTGGAGAAGATGAACGACCATCGTCTCGAGATGGTGTCGATCACCGCCGTTGACACCAGCCTCAACCTGCGCTCGGCAGTTGTCTATGTCGACGTTCTCGGAACCGACGCCCAGGAAGCCGCGTTGGTTGCATTGCGCAAGGCCTCACCGCGTCTGCAATCGGCGATCGGTCGCCAGGTTCGAATGAAGTACACGCCCACACTCGAATTCGTCATCGACGCCGGGGTTATCGGCGGAGACCGCATCGAGACCATCCTCAGGGCTCTGCGTGAAGAGGGTGGCAACGCCGGATGATCGACCATGCCATCCTGGAGTCGGCCGCTGCGGTGATCGCTCCCGCGGAGACCCTGGCACTCGCTTGTCACATCGGGCCGGATGGCGACGCCTTGGGCTCGATGCTCGGTCTCGGGATCGCGGCGGAGAATGCGGGGAAGAAGGTGGTCGCCAGCTTCGGGGAGCCGTTCGTGGTGCCCGCCAGCCTTGCCTTCCTTCCCGCAGGACATCTGATCCCACCAGGAGAGTTCCCCGCCCAACCGCCGGTCATGATTGTTTTCGACGCCGGTTCGCTGGATCGTCTTGGCGAGTTGGCGGTCAATGCCTCGAACGCCGGGACGAGCATCGTCATCGATCACCACGTCACCAACGGAGGATTCGGCGACGTCGCCGTGGTGGATAGCGAGGCGGCCGCGACCGGAGAGCTGGTCGCCTACCTGCTCAAGGTGCTCGGCTGGCCATTGACCCCCGAGATCGCCACCTGTCTACATACAGCTCTGGTGACCGATACCGGTCGATTCCAGTACGCCAACACCCGTCCCTCGACGTTGAGGTTGGCGGCAGGGCTGGTGGCGGCCGGCGCCCAACCTTCCGAAATCAGCCGTCACGTCTACGAGGAGGCGCCGTTCGGGTATCTGAAGGCGGCCGGAGCCGCTTTGAGTCGTGCCGAGCTCGATGAGGAGAAGAGTCTGGTCACTGCGGTGATCACCGAGGCCGACCTCAACGAGGCCGGAATCGACTGGGGCGACATCGACAACCTGGTCAACACGGTCAGGCTCGCGGTCGAAGCCGATGTGGCGGTCCTGGCCAAGGTTCATGCCGATGGCAGAGTGAAGCTCAGCCTGCGATCGAGGGG
Organism: Acidimicrobiia bacterium; assembly: GCA_040905925.1. Classification (GTDB taxonomy): domain Bacteria; phylum Actinomycetota; class Acidimicrobiia; order Spongiisociales; family ZC4RG35; genus JALYNX01. The sequence goes on from JBBDQO010000119.1 coordinate 11,553, forward strand.
GAACACCGACGTCGGCTCGCTTGCAGCCGAAATGGGCGGGGGTGGTCACCGGCTCGCATCGGGTGTCACCTATGTGGGCGATGTGAAGGACGCCCTCGACGAAGTGCGAAAGCGGATCGAGGACTTCCGGTGACCAAGGGCTTCCTCGTGGTCGACAAGCCTGGCGGCATCACCTCGAATGCAGTCATCGGCAGGGTGCGCCGGGCCACCGGAATCAAGAAGGTGGGACATGCCGGCACGCTCGATCCTCTCGCCACCGGGGCGCTAGTGATCGCGGTGGGCCCGGTCACCAGGCTGATCCGCTTCATCCAGGAGCAGCCCAAGGAATACCTGGCGACCGCCCAATTCGGAGTGGCCACCGACACCCTGGACGCCGACGGAGCGGTCTTGGAGCGCGAGCCGATGGAGTTCAGCGATGCGGAATTGGAGACCGCCTCGAGGAGATTCGTCGGGACGATCCACCAGGTGCCTCCGATGGTCTCCGCCCTCAAACACGAAGGCCGCCGCCTCTACGAGCTGGCGCGCCGCGGAGAAGTAGTCGAACGAGCGGCCCGTCCGGTGGAGGTGTTCGAGCTGGAGATCCTATCGGTTGGCCCCGGCCCTTACCCCGAGGTGGAGTTCAGGGTGGTCTGTGGCAAGGGGACCTACGTGCGATCCCTGGCCGCGGACATGGCATCCGTGCTCGGAGGCTCGGCGCATCTGAGCGCACTCCGGCGCACTCGTATCGGCTCATTGGAGGTGGACGTCTACGGAATCGCCCTGGACGATCTCGAGGGATGGAAGGAGCGCTTGCTCACGCCGTCTCAGGCGCTCGGGGATCTGCCGGCGATCACAGTGGGGCCGGAGACCGCGCAGGGGGTCAGTAATGGCGTGCGCTTTGTGGGCGGCGAGCTGGTCGATGCCCCCAATGGCGCGATTCGGGTGCTCGATGATGCCGGCGAGCTGCTCGCCATCTACCGGCGCAGCGGAGAACAGGCGATCCCCGAGGTGGTCCTCGCTTCATGAGAGTGCTGACGGGGCCGTGGACGACCTGGGAGCCACAGCCGTCGCCGACGGCGGTGACGGTGGGAGTGTTCGACGGCGTCCACCTGGGTCATCGCACCTTGATCGACCGGTTGGAGGCGACTGGCTATGTCCCGACGGTTCTGACCTTCGATCCTCACCCGGCCGAGGTCCTGTCCCCGGGTTTCCATCCTCGACTGATAACGACGATCGAGGAGAGACTCGACCTGTTCGCCGGGGCGGGGGTCGAGCTGGTGGGCGTGCTGGATCTGGCAGAGATTCGCCATCTGCAGCCCGAGGAGTTCGTGAATGAGGTCCTGGAACAGCGGCTCGCGATGGCGGCGATGGTTATGGGAACCGATTTCCATTTCGGCAGGGATCGCGCGGGAGATGTCGACTACCTGCGTCACGCCGGTGACCGCAAGGGATTCAAGGTGGATGTCGTGGAGTTGCAGGAGGTGGATGGCGTCATCTCGTCTTCTGAGATTCGGGCTCTCATCGAGACGGGGGAGGTGAGCGCCGCGGCGAGCCTGCTCGGGTCACGTTTTCGGTTGTCCAATGTGGTGGTCCATGGCGACAATAGGGGCCGGAAGATCGGGTTCCCCACCGCCAACCTTCAACCGCCGGGGCGCAAGGTGATCCCAGGGCACGGGGTTTATGCCGCCTTCGCTCTGCTTCGCAGCGAGCGACACCAGGCGGCGGTGAATGTTGGAGTTCGCCCGACATTCGGGCAGAGCGACCTCGTGGTCGAGGCATATCTACTCGATTTCAACGATGACTGTTACGGAGAGACAATGACCCTCGAATTCGTGGAGAGACTTCGCCCCGAGCTGAAGTTCGCTGAGGTATCCGAGTTGGTCGAGCAGATGAGCGTCGATGTCGCAATGGTCCGTGAGCTACTCGCCGGTGTGAGCGGGGAGCCTCGAGATGCCTGAACGCGGCCGTCATCGCATCCCGGTAGGGATGCCGGTCGTGATGAAAGCCGGCTCCTCGAGCCTGGTACAGCAATCCGGGGAGCTCGACCTCGAAGCCCTGGCTCGCACCGCCGACCTCGTCGCCGGCATGTGGAGGCAGGGGTACCCGACTCTTCTGGTGTCCTCAGGGGCAGTGGCAGCGGGACTGCCGGTGCTCGGGCTGGACCGCAGACCGAAGGACGTGCCCGGCCTCCAGGTCGCCGCCGCCGTTGGCCAGGGCAGGCTCATGGAGCGCTATTCGGCGTTGTTCGCCGAAAGAGGGATGGTGGTTGGCCAGGTGTTGCTGACCAAGGACCTCCTCGCCAACCGCAGCCAATACCTGCACGCCCGAAAAGCCCTGGAGAGGATGCTCGCCTTGAGTGTGGTCCCGATCGTCAACGAGAACGACACCGTGGTGGTGGAACGGCTCAGGTTGGGCGACAACGACCGTCTGGCGGCCATCGTCTCTCATCTGGTGTCGGCAGGGATCCTGGTGATCCTCACCGACACCGGTGGCATCTATTCGGCTGATCCCAAGACGGTGGCCGACGCCGAGCTGCTCGGTGCGGTGCGGCCCACGGACGCCGCCCTCGACGTGGTCATTGCCGGCGACCCGGGTCCGTTCGGCTCGGGTGGCGCTGCCACCAAGGTCGCCGCGGCCCGGATGGCGGCGTGGTCGGGGATCCCGACCGTGATCGCCGATGCCCGCGAGAGCGATGTCCTCGCCAGAGCGGTGGCCGGCGAGGAGGTAGGGACTTGGGTGACCCCCCACGCGTCACGGCTCCCGGCCCGCAAGCTTTGGATTGCATTCGGACAGCCCTCCGAGGGCAAGGTCATGGTCGATCAGGGCGCCACCCGTGCGTTGATGAAAGGCGGCAAGTCACTGTTGGCAGTTGGCGTCGCCTCGGTAGATGGCGATTTCGATATCGATGCCGCGGTGGAGGTGTTGGACAACGACGGTCGTCTCATCGGCAAGGGGTTGATGACGATGACCGCAGATCAGGCCCGCCGTTCCATAGGACGTCACAGTTCCGAGGTCGGGGGCGTGATGATCCATCGTGACGACTTCGTCTTGCTCGTGGCGGATCCCCAAGAGCCGGTCGATAGGCTTGTCCCATGATCGAGAAGATCGGACAACGAGCCCGGGCCGCCTCTCGTGACTTGGCCAAATCCACGGGGGAAGTGCGTCAACGCGCCCTGATCCACATGGCCGATGCCGTCGAAGACTCCAGGTCCGACTTGCTCGCCGCCAACGAAGCCGATCTTGATCAGGCAGGATCCGAGGGGATCGGTGGTGCCCTCTTGGACCGTCTCCGTCTCACCGAGGCGCGGGTCGGAGCGATTGCAGCCGGTTTGCGAACCGTGGCCTCCCTGCCCGACCCGGTTGGTCGCGAGACCGGGGGTTGGGTCCTCCACAACGGAATCCGCCTCCATCGGGTTCGGGTTCCTCTCGGGGTGGTCGCTGTCATCTACGAGGCTCGCCCCAACGTCACAGCCGACGCAGCCGGGCTCTGCATCAAGTCCGGCAATGCGGTGATCCTACGTGGCTCGTCGTATGCGCTCCGGTCCAACAAGGCGATCAGCAGCGCTCTTAGCGCGGCTCTATCGCAAACCGGTCTCCCACCCGACGGGGTGCAGCTGTTGGAGGACACCTCCCGTGACGGGGCCAAGGCTCTGATGCAGGCCACTGAGTGGGTCGACCTCCTGATCCCGCGCGGAGGACCGGGTTTGATCGACGCGGTCCGGGCCGATGCCACGGTGCCGACGGTGATCGATGGAGCGGGCAACTGCCATGTCTACGTTGACTCGGCCGCCGACCTGGAGATGGCCCGATCGATCGTGGTCAATGCCAAGGTGCAGCGGCCAGGGGTGTGCAATGCGGCCGAGACCCTTCTGGTTCATGAGGCCATTGCCGACCAGTTCCTAGCCGATGTGGCCAAGGCCCTGTTGGCGGAGGGTGTCGAGTTGAGAGGGGATCAGCGTTCCCGTGAGCTGGTCCCCGAGATGCTCGGGGCAACCGAGGCCGACTGGGCAACCGAGTACCTGGACCTGGTGATGGCGGTCCGGGTGGTGCCAGACGTCGATGCGGCGATCGAGCACATCCGGAGATTCGGGACCGGCCACACCGAGGCGATCGTCACCGAGGACATGGAGGCCGCCGATCGGTTCGTGAGTGGAATCGACACCGCCGTGGTCGCGGTCAATGCCTCGACCCGATTCACCGACGGCGAGGAGTTCGGGTTCGGGGCCGAGATCGGGAACTCCACCCAGAAACTGCACGTCCGGGGCCCCATGGGGCTCGAGTCCCTGACCAGTGAGCGATATGTGCTCTACGGCTCGGGTCAGGTGCGGTGACCATGGCCAGGGGAGGAATCGCGGGCCGGGTTGCGGCTTGGATGCCCCTACCTGCTAAAGTTGTGATCGCTCCCCCGGAATCATTCAGGTTTTACGCGCAATGAAGACAACCACAGAGATCGTCGCCGAATACGGCACCCACCAAAGTGACACCGGTTCACCGGAGGTCCAGGTGGCGCTCCTCAGCGAGCGGATCAATGAGCTCACTGAGCATCTTCGTGAGCACAAGCACGATCACCACAGCCGGCGTGGCCTGCTGATGATGGTCGGCAAGCGCCGCAGACTTCTCGACTACCTCCGCAGGGAGGATGTCGAGCGTTATCGAAGCCTCATCGCAAAGCTGGGGCTGCGGCGCTAAAGAGGATTCGTGAGCGCGCATCGCGCAGCTCACGGAAGCGGACCGAAGGTCCGCAACAACAGACACCGAGCCTTGTCGGTTGTCAGTGGCGATGTCTCGGAAATCTGAGACATGACTACTGCCAACGGGCGTGGCTCCACGACACAAGGAGCACTTAGTGCCCGAAATCTCCGTTACGGGGACCATTGGCGGCAAAGAGTTCGTCCTGAGCACCGGCAAACTGGCCGGACAGGCGGACGGAGCCGTGGTCGCCCGACTCGGCGGTACCGAAATGTTGGTTACCGCCACCGCAAACAAGACGCTGCGTGAAGGCGTCGACTTCTTCCCACTCACCGTGGACTTCGAGGAGCGGATGTACGCCGTGGGCAAGATCCCCGGCTCGTTCTTCCGTCGTGAGGGCCGCCCCAGCGAGCAGGCCATCCTGACCTGTCGTCTCATCGACCGTCCGCTACGCCCGTCCTTCGCCGAGGGTTATCGCTGCGAGACCCATGTGGTCGTCACCAGCCTCGCCGTCGATGGCGAGAATCCCTATGACGTCCTCGCACTCAACGGCGCCTCAGCGGCGCTGAGCGTGAGCCCGATCCCGTTCCAGGGGCCGATCGCCGGGGTCCGGGTCGCCCTCAAGAAGGGTGAATGGATCCCGTTTCCGACCAGTGCCGACCTCGAGGAGTCGGTCTTCGAGCTCGTGGTCGCTGGAACCCGCAACGAGGCCGGTGGGATCGACATAATCATGGTCGAGGCCGGCTCGACACCCAACGGTCTGCGACTGATCGCAGACGGCGATGCCCCTTCGGACGAGGCCACGGTGGCCCGCGGTCTGGAGGAGGCGAAGACCTACATCGGCGAGTCGATCGACCTCCAGAATCAGCTCGTGGCCCAGGTCACGAAGAAGGAAGTCGAATGGCCGGTTGCCGTCGACTGCACGCCCGAGATCTTCGACCGGGTGAAGGCCATTGCCGAGCCCAAGCTCGCGGAAGTGGTTGTCATCGCAGAGAAGCAGGAGCGCAACGCCGCTCAGGATGCGGCGCTCGAGGCAACGATGACCGAGTTGGCTCTGGCCGAGGACGACGACGAAGGTCGTGACCAGGCAAAGCGCGCCTTCAAATCGGTAGTGAAGGATCTGATGCGCAAGCGAGTCGTCGAAGACGGGATACGTCTCGACGGACGCGGCCCCACCGACCTTCGTCCGCTCACCGCCGAAGTCGGAGTGGTCAAGAGAACCCACGGTTCCGGTCTCTTCCAGAGAGGCGAGACCCAGGTGCTCAACCTGACCACGCTCGGCATGCTCAAGATGGAGCAGATGCTCGACACGCTGGCCAATGAGGATTCCAAGCGCTACATGCACCACTACAACTTCCCACCGTTCTC
>JBBDQO010000120.1:0-17287 GCA_040905925.1 Acidimicrobiia bacterium
CACTCTGGGCCATGCCTCTAGTCAACCTCGCGGCCGAGGCACTACGTCTGGCGGCGTCGAGTCGGGCCGAGCGCTACGAGCCAAAGGCGCTGGGTCTGAAGGAAGAGGCCGATTGGCTCCTCAACGTGCTTCAGGCTCGGGCTGTCCTCGAAGCAGCCGAGCGATCAGACCGAACCGCCCGGCGCCTCGTATTCGTTACTTGGGTCCTCGCCGCCGCCACGGTCGCCCTCGTCACCGTCAGTCTCGCCCTCGGGGGCTGAAGGGTGTGGGCGTGCCTGCGCCGCTGGCACTGGGGCGACTGGGCTTAGGCTCCGACTGTTGTGTCGTGCGTCACAAAAGGGCGAGCACGGCCTCGGGATACTGCCGACGTGATCTGCACGCGATAATCCCTTTGGAAAATGTCGAAGCGTGACACCCGCTGGGCGCGGGAAAAGATCATCGAGTTCCGGGCAGCGGTCGAGAATCATCGAGCGATCTCAAGCGCCTGGCAGCGCGATCTCGCAAACGAAGCGATGTACCACGAATCGCTGAGCAAGGCCACAACGCTTCAACCGATTGCGTGGAGGCTCATTACCGACCTAGTGCCCGATGCTCAGGCGCCGAAGTCTCTCAGATATGGCACCGGGGGCGAGTTCATTGAGTACGTCGACCAAGCCCTTGGTGTACTCGATGGGAATGATGCACTGGAGGAGCATTGGTCTTTCGAGTATGAGGTCGCCTTAGATACGTCGAATCTGCAGCCCTGGGTGTGGCACCCGGCCAAAGACCTCTGGGAAATCGGCAAGTACAAGGAAGCGCTCCATACCGCCGCTCTAACTGTGAACGCGAGACTTCAGGACAAGGTCGGTCGGAACGACTTGGAATTTGCGCCCCTCGCACGCAACGCCTTCTCGCCCGAACCCCCTAAGCATGGGGAGCAACGGCTGCGGCTCAGCGCTCCTGACTCATGGACGGACGATGCTCGCAAAGACCTTCAGTTGGGCGCGGCGTGTCTAGGCGAAGCGGTATTCCGGCTTTGGAGGAACCTTCCGGCGCACAAGGCCTATTCGATTGAGTCGCAAGAGGCAACGGAAGCTCTCGCGGCAATATCGCTCTTCGCTCGGATGGTTGAAGAATCCACCATCGAGACTGCGGATACGGAGAACCGCTGACCTTTCGGCGAGATGCTTGGGTATGTGAGCGCCTTGCCGCCCCCCTCGACGGCCCTCGAAAATGGAACCGGAACTAATGGGGGCCTCCGGGGCGCTTGCGGCCTCGTGAGTTTCCAGCCACCGGCGAGACCCCAAGCCTTTCGCACACGGGAAGCGATCGAAGCGGGAGGCGCGCACGCGCACCCGCGCACAAGAAAGCCCGCCGTGCAACACAATCGGCGGGGGTACGTCAGCTAGGGGATGGGGCTGTAACGGCCGTGACTAGGGGAAATGGCCTCGGGGAGCGGGGGTGTCGTTATCGGCCGGGGGTCTCGGGCGAATGGGATGCCTCGCATGGAGGCGAGTGGGTTGCCGTTTGCAACTCACAGGGGGGTGGTGTCTTTCCCTAGTGGCCTCTGGCCCTCTCCTTGCATCGGCGACTGCAATACCGGGCATCGCTGCGTCGGCTTGCCGCGATCCGGTTGGAGCACCCTGGCCGGGCACACTCCCGATCCTCGCTGGGCCGGGGCGTCTCCGGTCCCGACGCAAGTCGGCGTCGTGCCTCGGCGTGACGTCGATTCTGGGCGCGCCTAACCGAGGCGACCTGTTGAGCGATGGTGGGTTCCCGCTTGGGCGTGGGGAAGACCAGGACGCCGCTCATGGGGTGGAGGGAGGGGGGTCGGTCCCAGATTCGACCTCGGGGGTGTCCAGGGTTACGCCGAGGGCCTGCATCTGGTGGGCCATCGTCGGGGTGATGTTCGAGCGCCGAGGTGGCTCGCCTTCCGCGGAGCACCGGAGACATATCCATCCTCCCGAGTTCACGTCGAAGGCGCGCCGGAGGTTGTGAAAGCGACACCGGCCCGGATTCTCGAAGACGGTGGCGGGAATCTGCTTGTCAGGGTGGGTCATTTCCCGGCTTCGACCTCGGCGAGGGCCATCCGAAGCAGCGTGGCGACGAGTTTCTTCGGTGCCATTCCGTTCAGGTTCCGGGCAGCCTCGACAATGAAGATCAGCGCGGGTCGATCAGAGCCACAGGGGCAGCCCAAGTCATAGAGTTGGCGATCTTCCGTCTTCCACCACCAGCGGACGTAACGCACAGCCTCGGCGTCGATGTCGAGGTCTTCGAGTGGCGCGGTGATATTGCCGCACCCGTCGCTGGGCGCCTCCGACCGATACCGAGCCTCCTTCGCCATCCGCTTATAGGCGTCGACAATCTGGTCAACCACTCGTTGGGTCATTCTCATGGGTTGGTCTCCTATCGGTTGGGGGCACGTGGTCCCGGTGCCGCATGGACCGACGACACCGAGACCTCGGATAACCGGGGAAGAGCAGCCCGGTCGTGCCCAAATCTGTCTGGGGCGCCTGAGTCATCCCGCCCGATGGCACGGAAGGTTCATGCCGTCAAAAACCTCGCTGCGCCCCAAAGGTGGTTGAGGCGGGGAGGGGGAAGAACGGCCGCCAACAAGCAAACGGGCGTTCTCCTTCCCCCATCCCGCCAAGTCTTGGAACCTCTACCTCCGCAAAGTACGAAGGTACGGGGTCTAAAGACCCCCCGTACTTTCGTACATTGGCTACGGCTTGGCCCGAACCTGTTCGTACGACAAGTACGAAGCCCATGTTCGTACATTTGGGGACTCATGCAGGGTCCTCGATGATGTTGAGTCCAGACTCAGTAATACGAACCGCACCGCGGGTTTTTCCCTTGACCAAGTAGGCCTTGTCGATGAGTTTGTCGCGGCTGCTAGCGACGGTGGACTTCTTACGATTCGTACTTTCGATCAACTCGGTGAGTGTGACCTCGGCATTTTCTCCGGCGTCGAGTACGACGACCAGAATCGCCCGATCCAACTCGGTCAGGTCTTGACCGTTGAAGGCCCCCGACCAAGTCTTGAGCAGGAGTGCCTCCACGCCTGCGCCTTCCGGCCGTCCGATGATGACCGGCTTCGAGAATTCGTTCGGCTTCCTCAATACGAGGATGAACGGAGGGGTCTTGTCTTCGTCCCGGTTCTTCGGCTGGCTGACTCGGATATAGGAGATGGTCGGGCTGTCGAAGTTGTCGGTCTTGATTTCGATAGGGATGCGAATGTCGATCATGCCCTGTTGAGAGGAGTGGCCTCGGCCCCGTCCGTGCGCGGTGTGACCTTCATGGTGGACAAGGATTGTCGCCGCTATGCCTAGATCAGACGCCTTGAGCATCGAGAGGGCGTGTCCAAATTCTCGGGAGTTCTCATCGACGGACGGGGCGAAGTCGGAGACAACATCGACAATGAGGACCGGGGATGCTCCGTGCAGCGCGCCGTAGGCGTGTAAGCGGCGCCCAAGGTCCGCAACCATACGGCGGCTCTCGGTGCTCTTGGCATCGAGGTAGAAGCCGTCGAGGTCGAAGCGATAGAACGCCGCAACGTTGCGGTCGTGCTCGATAGGAACTGTCACTTGTCCGACCTCCGCACTCATTAAGTCCTCGTAGGTGGGAGGGGAGAAGTCGGGGGTGTCGATGCCGTGGAAGTCGAGCCACGACTGGAGCCGCTTGGTCATCGTCTTCCTGCCCTCGCTCGCCAGGTATACGACGGGGCGAGTCTTGGGAATGGCGAAGCCGTGATAGCTGTCGTGCTGGGGGCTTGCGATATGAAGCCCTAGGTCGAGGACGACGTAGGTTTTCCCGACGTGTTCCGGGCCGTGAAGCTCGACGGTGGCCTCCTCGTGTATGAAGTCCTTGACGACCCACAAGGTCGGCTCCTTCGCCTCTTGGAGCATGTCGGTTATGCCGAGGAATGAGTCTCCGAACGATTTCTCCGACTCGGGCACGCTGCCCTGTAGGACGTGACCTCGGAGGAGATCAATTTCGCCATCGGTCGGAGGTCTCCCATATTTCTCGGTGGCCTTCTGGACTAGGCGGTTGAGTTCGGCGCTGATTTCGGCGCCATGACGATTCGTGGTGGGCTTGTTAGCCATGAGCTTGTTTTCCGTTGCTTGTTGGGTCGCCCCCCGAGGGGGGTTTCATTAGGGTCTGGCTCCGGGGCGCCTCTCAACCGGACGCCTTCGGGCCGATGATTTTCGATTCTTGATGTGGATGGCTTGCCGGACGAGCATCATTTCGAGCGATGCGATCTCCCTGTCGACGGCGAGCCACGCCTCATAGTTGGCCCTGATCGACCAGGGCATCTCGATCAGTTCGCTCCATTCGGCTTTCAGGCCGAGGTAGCGCGCCATGATTTCGGCTTGGCGCTTCTTTGAGAATTGCCACCGGCCAGGGGTCAATGGCTTGAGGTCGGGAGTCATAGGTGGTCACGTTTGAGATCGGATACCAGGAGGGTGAAGCCGGGGCTGTTTGGAGGTGCCCTCCTGGCTCCGAATTCTTCTCAGCCCTCGGAGAGGCCTCCGCCATCCTTTTCGAGCGTCTCCTTCGCCTTCTCGCCCTCTTCGACCCCGGCCTGGCCCTGTCCGGCCGTGCTGGCTAGGGCTGCGTCGATGAAACGCTTTCTCGATTCGGCCCGTTCGATCGCGTTGGCTTCGTCAACGTCTCGCTTGTTCCATTTACTGTTCTTTGAAGGCATGGTGCCTTATTCTCCTGCCTCACTTTGGAGGCGTTGTTGGTGGTTATTCGTCGTCCGAGGATTCGTCCTCGGCGTCGTCTTCGTCCCTGTCCCTGAAGAGGATGTGATCCCATTTTTTCGCTGCCTCAAGGCGGGCGGCGTTGAGGATGGCCCTGAATGGATCGACTTTGCTGTCGTCGCTCATTCCGAGACTTCGGCCTCGTCCTTGGAGAGGTTGTAAAAGTCCGAGCGGAGCTTGGCCTCTTCAATGGCGAAGGCCTTATCCTCTTCGCGCTTCGCTTCAGCAGCGAGGCGAGCGACTTCCTCCTTGGCCTCGCGAGGGCGGCGCCACTCAGCGCGTAACCGGTCGATGGTCGGCATGACCTCGGGGCGTTCTTGAATTGCCTTGAGCAAGGCCGAAGTCTCCGGCCTGTCAATCCCGATCTCACGCGCATTTCCAAGGACGAATGGCTGGATCAACTCGACCAGTTCGGTGGCACGGGCGTCATAAGCCTGCACGCTGTCCCAGCGATCCGAGGGCTTCGGGGTGGCGGGCTTGATAGCCTTTGCCCAAACGCGATCCAAATAGCGGCTGAAGTCATCGCTGTAAGTGGTGGCCGTGATTCGGGCCAGCAATCCCGTGGACAGACTGTCCAGGCCTTTGCGTGCCCGAGTTAGCTGAGCCAATTCTGATTCGAGCCTTTCGCTGAGGTCGTCAAACTTGACAGACTCGGGCGGTTTCTTTGCCTTCACGGCTTCGTGCACCACGAGGGCGTCCCTGCCTGGGGCCTCAGCCTTGGCGGTCACCAACCTCGCACGAATCTTGTCGGCTTTCACGTTGAGCACGGCCCTGGCTGCCTCGATGTCCAACCTTTCGCTGAGGTCATTACGAAGCGGGGCCGGGAGGGCGACTCCCGATAGAGCCTCGACAGCCATTAGGACGGCTTCTGTGCCCTGGGGCCTGGTAAAGGTGGCGGTCATTTCTCGTCCTCCTCGGCGCGAGGCCGAAGTAGCAGTTCGCGCAGCAAGCGCTCGCGGTTGGCGTAGGCCTTGTCCGCTCGCTGCTGTATCCGGCGTGCGCGATCTGGGTTGGCTTCACGCCATCGGGCGACACGGTCGGCTTCGCTGGCCGGTGTGGTCATTGTGTTCCTCCGTTGATTGATTTCTCTACGTCTGACGCTGTTACTAGCTACGGCGGAAATCGAGAGGGCGAATTTGGCGATCTCTGTCGATTACAGGGCCACCGAGATTGGCAACGGAGGCAGGTATAGCCACACGTCATCGGCGTCTTCATATAGGCCTGCATCCCGACCGCCTTCTCCGCGTTGGCCACATCGGCGAGGGCGGCTGAGGCGAGGACTCGGGCCGCTTCCGCGAGATCGCTCACAGGCTGATCTCCAGGGTGCCGTCGTCTTGGACCACCAACTGATCGTCGCCGTCGAGCAGGGTCACCGAGTCCCGTTCCACGACGAGGGCCGGGCCTGCCACCTCGAACCCGACCGGAAGACGATCACGATGCCAGACCACCCGGCCTTCCCCCGTGGTCGTCACCGGCCTCGGAGCACGGTCAGCCGGCCTCCGAGGAAGGTGAGCCCAGCGCAGCGAGGCGGTCCCGGTCACCTCGGCTCGGAGATCGACCAACTCGATCGGCTCGCCGGAGCGGTCGAACCCGAAATTCGAGCGATGGGCCTGTTCGAATGAGGCGCGAACTTGATGCCAGTCGGGCCCGGCGACGACGGCCAGTTCGTGGGACTGACCTACATAACGGACTTCTCCGTAGACGACGGCTTCCCCCTTGCCACCGACCTCCATCTCGCCAAATGCCGACCAGGCCTGGTCGCGGATCTCGGCTATCAGCTGGGCGAGTCGTCCCGATCCTTCCTCGAGAAAGACGGTCCGGGTGGCGTCAGCTCGCGGTCTCGCCAGCAGCAGCCCGAGCGCGGAGAACACCCCGGACAACGGAGGGATCAGCACGGTACGCATCCCCAGCCTCCGGGCGAGCCGGGACGCGTGGAGCCCACCGGCGCCGCCGAACGCCACCAGCGCTGCGTCATGGGGGTCAGAGCCCTCCTCCACCGAGACCGCCCTAATCGCCCGCTCCATGTGAGAGTCGACGATCTCGATCACCCCGCGGGCGGTGGCTTCCAGGTCGAGGCCGACCTGACGGCCCAGCTCGGTCAGAGCGATGGCGGCGGCCGAGGCGTCAAGGGGCACCGAGCCCGCCAGCGCCAGGTCCGAAGGCAGGAATCCGAGGACCACATTGGCGTCGGTCACAGTGGGCACGGTCCCGCCTCGACCGTAGGCCACCGGGCCGGGAAGGGCGCCTGCCGACCTCGGCCCGACCCTGAGGGCGCCTCCATCGTCGCGCCAGGTGACGCTTCCCCCACCGGCACCGATGGTGTGCACCGGAAGCGACGGCACCCGGTTCACCCGATTCGCCACCCTTCTCCCCATTCCGACCAAGGCTTCCCCGTCGGTGATGCGGCAGACATCGGTCGAGGTACCACCCATGTCGAAGCTGATCGCCGAGCGGTGGCCCTTGGCCCTGGCCAGCTCGGCCGCAGCCACCACCCCGGCCGCCGGGCCGGAGAGCACCAGGCGCCCGGCCAGCTCGGCGGCGCCTTCGAAGGGGAGTAGCCCGCCGGCGGAGGTCATCACGAGACGGCTCGGAGTGGCGAGCCTGGCCCCGAGACGTTGCAGATAGCCCGACACCTCGGGCGAGAGGTATGCATTGAGAACGGTGGTGGCGATCCGCTCATACTCCCGGGACCCGGGGGAAACCCTGGCGCCGGTAGACACCGGAACCTTCAGCCGGTCTTCGATGATGGACGCCAGCTCCAGCTCTTCACCTGGGTCGCGGTAAGAGCGGACCAGGGCGACCGCAACCGCCTCCGGTTCGAGAGATTCGAGCTTGGTCAGGATCTCCTCGGGCCGACCATCGACTCCGATGCGAAGCCGGGCCGGAACCAGGGGGAACGGCCGGTCGACGAAGGAGTCGTAGAGGGACGGTCGTGCCTGTCGACCGATCTCGATCAGGTCCTCGAAACCCTCGGAGGTGACCAATGCCACCCGGGCTCCCCGTTCCTCGAGCAGGGCGTTGGTACCGGCGGTCGTGCCGTGGAAAAACAGCGTCTCGGGCCCGATGTCGAGATCGGCCAGAACCTCCGTCACCCCGATGGACTGATCCGGGGTGGTGGGGACCTTGCCCCCGATCAGGGTCTCACCGTCGAAGGCCACGACGTCGGTGAAGGTGCCTCCGACATCGACACCGACGGCCCAAGGCACCCGATTAGCCTCGGAAACCCATGCCGGTCAGCGTCGCCCCCACCCCGAACCCAAACGCAGCCAAGTTCTCGGTCGGGGAACCGGTGGGAGGCCCGGCCACCTTTGTTGCCGGCTCCAACCCCGATGATCCGCTGGCGGCGGGCCTACTGGCCATAGCGGGGGTCACGAGCATCTTCATGACCGCCGACTTCGTAACCATCTCCAAGACTCCCGACTCCTCCTGGGAATCGATCATCCCCGAGGCAACGGCGATCCTAGAGACCAGATTCGAAGGCTGATCAGGGCACGTTCACCGTGGTGGGACGGGAAACACCGTCGGGCCCAGGCGCGACCACTACCACCTGCCACCCGCCCGCCGCGTCCTGGACACCACCCAGGACCTCGGTTGCACCGGAGGCGGTCGTTGCCGCCTCTTGGACCTCCGCCGGAACCTGGGCCAGCGTCAGCGGCTCCTGTTCCGGAGGCGTCAGTGGGCTCAAAGTCGGGGGAAGCACGATCCTGGGACCGCTCTCGGCAACGTTGACCTCGACGGTTGCCAGCATCGGCGGGAGCCGACGATAGGCCTCCTCACCCTGAGCCACCAGGGAACGAACCAGAACGCCGATCCTGTATCGAAGGGGGGCGATCTCTTCCACAGAAACCGCTCTCACCCATTCGACGAACACCCTCGTTGATTCGGGCGCAGCCGGAGCCGGGATTCCCGCCGGTAGCAGGGACCCGAGGGTCGCGCTGCTCTCCTCGGATCCGTCGACACCGATGTACTCGGCAACGAACCACTCGGCGTGAGCGGTTGCCTGGTCGAGCAAACGCTCGGGATCGATGGCGTAGAGATCGGCCTCGGCGACGACCGTCGGGCTGCTCGGTGTTGGGATCGGCGGTGGCGGCACGGTGCCAACCGCCTGCGCGGCGACCGTGGAGACGACCCCCGCCGTCGGCTCCAGCGGAATCGGCCGGTTGCTCATGAACGAATAGGCGAGGCCCCCCAGCACGATCGCCCCGGCGACCGCGATCATCCACCACTGCCGGTCCCCACCCTTTCGCTCCAGCGTCTCCCAGGGAATCCGCTCGTAGACCTCGTTTCTCTCCCTCTCCATGGTCTCGAACCTATGGAGGATGAGGAGCCCATTCAAGGGGGTCGTGTTGCTGGCCGAACCGGCCCAACCCAGGAACTCAGGGGGTTGAAGCTATCGTTTCGCCGGTTATGGCAGTCAACCCCGACCCGAAGCCGGGCCGTTGGATCCTCCCGCTGGTGATCCTCGGGATGATCGCTTTCACCTATTTCTTCGTCAGTTCGCTACCGGAGGCCTCTCCCGACACGACCCTCGCCCTGGGCAGCACAACCTCGACTCTGGAAGGCACCGGCACCACACTGCCAGGCACCGGGACCACGGTTCCCGACGCGGGGCAGGCTTATCTCGGCGAGCTGGACGCGATCAACGCCGAGCTCCAGCTGCTGGCGACCGAGATGGTGACCGTCAATGAGGGTTTCGACGCAGACCCGAGGACGGTCGAATTCGACGACGCCGAAGCAAGGCTTGAAACGTTGTCGACCGACACCCAGGCCCTCGCCGAGCGGGTGGGGGCTCTGACCGCGCCCGCCGGGCTCGAGACCAACCAGCAGGCTCTGGTCTCGGCCATTGACTTCTGCGCCGGAGCCGCAGCGGACGCCATCGCCGGGCTGCATTCCACCGACGAAGGTCAGCAGAGGGCCGGCGCGGTCGAGGCTTTCACCACCTCAGCCGCCGGGTTCAACACCGAAGTCCAGAACGCCAAGAACGCTGCCGCCGCCACCCCCGACGCCTGATGGCTGTCGAGTTCCGGGCCATCGGGCCCGACGAGTACCCCGACCTGGTTCGGACGATGGGTCTTGCCTTCGGTTTCGACCCATCGGAGGACGATCACTTCCGTCATCTGCTCCCGCTGGAACGGACCGTCGTCGGGTTCGACGGGGGGAGGATGGTCAGCACCGCCGGCGCGTTCTCGCTCGACATGACGATCCCGGGGGGAACGGTCAAATGCGGCGGTACCACGATTGTCTCGGTGGCGCCGACCCATCGCCGTCAGGGGCTGCTGCGAGGGATGATGCGGAGTCATCTCAACGAGGTCCGGGAACAAGCCGAGCCGATCGCCGCCCTCTGGGCCTCGGACAGCGCCATCTACGGGAGGTTTGGCTTCGGTCAGGCGGCTGTCCACTACGACGTCAGCGTGAGACGCGATCACGTGGAGTTCCACCGTTCGGCGCCCCAGCCCGCACCGGTCCGCAGCATCGACTCGGCCGAGGCGGAGAAGCTCCTCGCCCCCTTCTACGACAACATACGGACATCCACACCGGGCTTTTACGCCCGATCGCCGGTCTGGTGGGAGCATCGCGCCCTCGCCGACCCCGAGCAGCGGCGGAATGGAGCCACGTCGTATCGCTTCGGCGTGGTCGATGGGTCGGACGGCATCGCCGGTTACGTTCAGTACCGGATCAAGAGCAACTGGGACGACAGTCATGGTGCAGGGAAAGTGATGGTGAAGGACTTGTTCGGCTCAACTCCGGAGTCGTGGGCCGGGCTGTGGAGCTACGTCCTCAACCACGACCTGATCGCCGAGATCACGGCAGACCATCGCTCGGTGCAGGATCCGCTGTTCGACCTCCTCGCCGGGACCCGACGAGCCAAGGCGCAGAGATTCGACAACCTCTGGGTACGGCTCATGGATGTCCCCCGCGCCCTCAAGGCGCGCTCCTACTCGGCCCCGATTGACGTGGTCCTCGAGGTTCACGACCCGATGGGGGACATCGACGGCAGATACCACCTGATGGCCTCGGCCGAAGGCGCCGAGTGTCAACGAACCGACGCCGAGCCGTCAATCAGTCTCGACGCCGAAGACCTGGGAGGCATCTACATGGGCCGGTCTCGATTGCGAGCGCTGTCCCGTGTCGGAAGAGTCGGGGGCGACCCGGTTTCATTGGCCGCTGCCGACGCCGCCTTCACCTGGGATCCCCAGCCCTGGTGCCCGGAGGTGTTCTAGTGGCTGGCCACCATTTTCGTACCTGAGGTACCTGGCGCCATATATGGCGCCAGGCGGACAGAGAAGGCACGCACGAAGAGCCGGGCTAACCCGTTCTCTGCGCACGCAGCGCCATATATGGCGCTGCGTACCTCAGGTAAAAGCACTGGTATCAGATGTCGTAGTAGAGATGGAACTCGTAGGGGTGGGGCCGCAGCCTCACCGGATCGACCTCATGCTCGATCTTGTAGTCGATCCAGGCCTGGATCAGCTCCTCGGTGAACACCCCGCCCGCCAGCAGGAACTCGTGGTCGTCCTCGAGAGCCTTGAGCGCCTCGGGGAGGCTCCCCGGAACCGAGGGCAGACCGGCGAGCTCGGCCGGGGGCAAGTCGTAGATGTCCTTGTCCACCGGGTCATGGGGCTCGATCCGGTTCTGCACCCCGTCCAGACCGGCGAGCAGCATGGCCGCAAACGACAGATACGGGTTGCAGGACGGGTCCGGGCAGCGGAACTCGAGTCGCTTCGCGGCAGGTGCCTGTGAGTACTGCGGGATGCGGATCGCCGCCGAGCGGTTCCGGCTCGAATACACCAGATTGACCGGCGCCTCGTAGCCAGGCACCAGGCGGTGATAGGAGTTCGTGGTCGGGGCGGCGAAGGCGAGGATGGCAGCGGCGTGCTTCAAAAGACCGCCGATGTACCACCGGGCCATGTCGGAGAGGCCGGCGTAACCGGCCTCGTCGAAGAAGAGCGGGGTGTCGCCGTTCCACAGCGACTGGTGGGTGTGCATCCCCGAGCCGTTGTCCTCGAAGATCGGCTTGGGCATGAAGGTGACCGTTCTGCCCTCCGCCCAGGCCGTGTTCTTCACGATGTACTTGTAGAGGGTCACATTGTCCGCGGCACGCAGCAGGGTGTCGTAACGCATGTCGATCTCTGCCTGCCCGGCGGTGCCCACCTCATGGTGCTGAACCTCGATCTTGATCCCTGCCGCCTCGAGGTTGGCCGTCATCTCCGAGCGCAGGTCCTGGAAATGGTCGGTGGGTGGCACCGGGAAGTAGCCTTCCTTGTATCGGGGCTTGTGGCCGAGGTTGCCGCCCTCTTCGTATTCCCCGGTGTTCCACGCGCCCTCGATGGAGTCGACGTAGTAGAAGCCCGAGTACTGGTTCTGCCCGTAACGGACGTCGTCGAAGATGTAGAACTCGACTTCCGGCCCCCAGTAGGAGGTGTCGGCGATGCCGGTGCTCTTCAGATACTCCTCAGCCTTCTTCGCCACATACCGGGGGTCGCGGTCATAGGGAGCGCCGGTCACCGGGTCGTTGACGAAGCAATAGAGGATGAGCGTCTTCCGCTCCCGGAACACATCGTTCACCGCGGTGGTCGGGTCGGGGATCAGGAGCATGTCGGACTCCTGGATCTGCTGGAAGCCTCGAATCGACGAGCCGTCGAACCCGAAACCGGCCTCGAACGAGTCCTCTGTGAGCTCGCGGGCAGGGACCGTGAAATGCTGGACCTGGCCCGGCAAGTCGCAGAATCGAAGATCAATGAACTCGTACCCCTCGTCTTCGACGAGGGACAAGACGTCGCCTGGCGTCTTGGTCACGGTGCCTCCTTCGGTTGTATCAGTCGTGAACAGATGCGTTCTATCCGTGACGGATTTCTCGGCCATTGCTGAAATGTGAACACTGTGTTTCGGGGAGGCTTGTCTTGGCGGCGGACTTCGCCCGAGACCAACACTCGGCCCTTCGGGCCACTCCCCCCAACCGTCGCTTCGCTCCTGGGGGGAGAAACAACCCGACTACCGTCGCGCTACGTCATGCCAGCCACCGTAGTCCTGGGTGCCCAATGGGGTGACGAGGGGAAGGGTCGGGTTGTCGACTATTTCGCCGAGAAGGCCGACTTCGTCGTCCGTTTCCAGGGTGGGAACAACGCCGGGCACACCATCGTCGTCGGTGACCAGCGGCTGGCGCTGTCGCTGATCCCCTCCGGGATCCTCTACCCCCACTGCACCCCGGTCATCGCCTCGGGTACGGTCATCGACCCCAAGGTGCTGCTCGAGGAGATGGAGATGGTGGCGGCCCGCGGTCTCGACCCTTCCCGGGTCCGGATCTCCTCCAACGCCCATCTGATCATGCCCTATCACCGAAAGCTCGATGCGATGATCGAGCGCTACCTGGGAAAGAACCAGATCGGCACCACCAAACGTGGCATCGGCCCCGCCTACACCGACAAGTACGCACGGGTCGGGATTCGGGTGCAGGACCTCTTCGACGCCAAGATCTTCAGGGAGAAGGTGGAGGCGGCCCTCGACGAGAAGAACCGGGTCCTTCCCCGGATCTACAACTCCCTGCCGATGGACCCCGAGGAGATCGTGACCGAGTACCTCGGTTACGCCCGGCGCCTCGGTCCCCATGTGGCCGACACCTCGCTGCTGATCTGGGAGGGACTACAGGCGGGCAAGGAGGTGCTCTTCGAAGGGGCCCAGGGAACCCTGCTCGACATCGACCACGGCACCTATCCGTTCGTCACCTCCTCCAACCCCACGGCCGGTGGAGCGGTGGTGGGAACCGGGATCGGTCCCAAGGCGATCGGGGAGGTGATCGGGGTTGCCAAGGCCTACATATCGCGGGTCGGCACCGGGCCATTCCCCACCGAGCTCCATGACGAAGTGGGTGACACCATGATCGAGCTGGGCGGTGAGTACGGGACCGTCACCGGGCGGCGGAGACGTTGTGGATGGCTCGACCTGGTGGCCCTTCGTTATGCGGCACGGGTCAACACCTTCACCAGCCTCTTCCTGACCAAGATGGACATCCTGTCTGCCTTCGACACCATCAAGGTGGCCACCGCCTATCAGAGCGGCGGGGAGAGATATGACCACTTTCCATCCCAGCAGAGCGTGCTCTATCACTGTGAGCCGATCTACGACGTGATGCCGGGTTGGCGAGAGGACATCACCGGGGTTCGGTCCTTCAGGGACCTCCCCGGCCCGGCCCGGGATTATGTGGAATACGTCAGGAAGGCGGTGGGAGTCCCCATCGCCTGGGTGTCGGTGGGCCCGGAGCGCAGTCAACTCATCGAAGTCGCATGAGGGTGCTGCTGGTGGGTAGCGGGGGCCGTGAACATGCCCTGGGATGGAAGCTGGCCCGGTCAGCCCGGGTTGACGAGCTGATCTCTCTCCCCGGGAACCCCGGTCTCGCCGAGTTGGGGCCAACCGTGGAAGGGATCGCGGCCACAGATGTCGGCGCCATCGCCGCCATGGCCCGGGTTCATGATGTGGACCTGGTGGTCATCGGCCCCGAGGCGCCGTTGGCGGCCGGGGTGGTGGATGCCGTGTCCCGGCTCGGGATTCCGGTGTTCGGCCCCACTCGGGCCGCCGCCAGGCTCGAGTCGTCGAAGGGCTTCGCCAAGGAGGTCATGCGCAAGGCCGGTGTCGCCACCCCGGCATCTGGATCCTTCGCCAGCCCGACCGAGGCCCACCAATACCTCGATGAGATGGACGGCCCCTTCGTGGTGAAGGCCGACGGCCTGGCCGCAGGCAAGGGTGTCCTCGTCACCGGTTCCAGAGAGGAGGCAGACGCCTGGGTCGATCGCTGTTTCGACGGAGGCTTTGGCGAAGCCGGGTCGTCGGTCCTGATTGAGCATTTCCTGCAAGGCCCCGAAGTCAGCGTCTTCGCGGTCTGCACCGAGCACGGCGCCCTGCCCCTGGCCCCGGCCCGCGACTACAAGCGGTTGCTCGATGGGGATGCCGGCCCCAACACCGGCGGGATGGGCTCCTATTCACCGGTCGATGACCTACCCCCCGATCTTCTCGACCATGTGATGACCAGGGTCGTCGAGCCCACCCTGGGACAAATGGCTGAGGATGGGACTCCGTTCACCGGTTTTCTTTACGCGGGGTTGGTGCTCACCGCGACCGGGCCCCAGGTGCTGGAGTTCAACGTGCGGCTGGGAGATCCCGAGACCCAGGCCGTGCTCCCCCGTCTCAAGTCGGACCTGGTCGACGTGCTGGAGGGCTCTCCCCCGCTCTGGTCGGATACGGCGACGGTCAATGTGGTCCTGGCCGCCCGTGGCTACCCGGAGTCACCGCTGGCTGGCGAGGTGATCAGAGGTCTCGCTGACATTCCGGACGACGTGCTCGTCTTTCACGGCGGGACGCGAAGGGACGGGAAGCGTTTGGTGGTGAATGGAGGCCGGGTGCTCAACCTGGTAGGCATCGGCGCCTCGATCGCCCAAGCTCGGGAGCGGGCCTATGAGGCGGTGTCGGCGGTGAGCTGGTCCGGGATGCAATACCGGAGTGACATCGCCTGGGACGCTCAGTCGTAGCTGTGGCGGAACATGAGAGCGATTCGGGGTGGCGCCGAGGCCACCTTCGGGATCGTGTGCTCCCACAGACGCTGGCAGGCGCCACCCATCACCAGGAGGTCTCCGCCACCGAGATCGAAGGCCCTGGACTCGCCTCCACCTTTCGGCCTGATAAGAAATCGTCTCGGCCCGCCCAGGGAAACCGTGGCCACGATCGAGTGGGGGAGCTCGCGGGAGATGCGATCCCCGTGCCAGGCGACCGAGTCGGCACCGATGCGGTACCACCCGGCGCTGACCCGATCCATGCTGACCCGGTAGCGATCGGATAGGAGATCCACCATCGATTCCAATACCGGATGCGAGCCGGCATCGACATGGCCGACGAGACGGGGCGTCCTCACCATCTTCTCGTACATCCGCACCTCGGGCTGCTGCCATTCCACGGTCTCGGTGAGGAAGCCGAACAACCTGGCGTCACCGGCCAGCCAATCCGGGGCGAAGTCGAGCCAGCTGAGAGGATCAAGGTCGATTCGTTGCAGACCACCGAAATCGGCGTTCGGCCGGGGATCGGTGTCCCCGAATAGCGACGGTTGGATTGCATCGATAACGAACATATGTTCGATGATAGCGGACCTGGAGGTTGAGTCATTCGGTTACCGTCCCGGTGATGTCTCACAAGGTCGCCATCGTCATGGGCTCCGGTTCGGACCGACCGGTCATGGAGAAGGCCGGGGCTGTGCTGGAACAGTTCGGCATCGAGCAGGTGACGCGCGTGCTTTCAGCACACAAGACACCGGATCAGGCGATCGAGTTCGCTGCGACTGCCGCCGACCAGGGCTTTGAGGTGATCATCGCCGGGGCGGGGAAGGCGGCGCATCTTGCCGGGATCATGGCCGCCAAGTCGCTACTCCCGGTCATCGGGGTTCCGCTCAATGCATCCCTCGACGGGATCGACGCCCTGCTCGCGACGATGCAAATGCCGACTGGGATACCGGTGGCGACGGTGGCTATCGATGGGGCCCAGAACGCGGCGCTGCTCGCGGTTGCGATCCTCGCCATCAACGATGGCGCCCTTCGCCAGAAACTGTCCGACTACCGGGCCGATCTCGCCAAGAAGACGCTGGCCGGATAGAGATCCGCAGATGCGGATACCATTCGTCCCGCATGAGTGACATCGTCCTCGAAAAGCCCGATCCCCGGGACTTCCTCGATATCGACTCCCTCCTCTCCGACGAGGAGAAACTGCTGCGGGGCACGGTCCGTGACTACGTGCAAAAGGAGATCGTCCCCCACGTCGGTGATTGGTGGGAGGAGAGCCAACTGCCTCAGGCCGAGCTGGCCAAGGCGTTCGGCGAGATAGGCCTCCTCGGCATGCATCTCGAGGGTTACGGCTGTGCCGGGACCTCGGCGACGGCCTACGGCCTGGCCTGTCTCGAGTTGGAGGCGGGTGACTCCGGCATCCGCTCGTTCGTGTCGGTGCAGGGCTCGCTGGCGATGTTCCCCATATGGAAGTTCGGCTCCGAGGAGCAGAAGGAAACCTGGCTGCCGCGGATGGCGACCGGCGAGGTCATCGGCTGCTTCGGTCTGACCGAGGCCGACTCCGGTTCGGACCCGGCCTCGATGAGAACCAATGCCAAGCGGGACGGATCCGACTGGGTGATCAATGGGACCAAGATGTGGATCACCAACGGCTCGATCGCAGACATCGCCGTTGTCTGGGCCCGCACCGACGACGGGGTCCGTGGGTTCATCGTTCCCACCGACACCCCGGGTTTCTCGGCGCCTGAGATCAAGAAGAAGGCTTCATTGCGGGCCTCGGTCACCTCCGAGTTGATCCTCAACGAGGTGAGGGTGCCCGATGAGTTCGTCCTGCCCGGTGTGGCTTCGATGCGGGGACCGCTGTCCTGTCTCAACGAGGCCAGGTTCGGGATCGCCTTCGGAGCGATCGGAGCGGCTCGCGCTTGTTACGAGTCGGCCCTCGAGTACTCCATCGAACGTCGCCAGTTCGATCAGCCGATCGCGTCGTTCCAGCTCACGCAGAAGAAA
>JBBDQO010000121.1:0-2825 GCA_040905925.1 Acidimicrobiia bacterium
CGGGGAAGACCTTCTTGTTGACGGTCTGCCGCTGGCCGTTCTTGATCTCGATCTCCTCCTCCATCGGGACGAGGACCTGGAAGATCTGATCCTCCACACCCATCGATTCGATCCGATGCTCGAGGTTGGCCTTGACCTTGTTCTCGTATCCGGAATAGGTGTGGATCACGTACCACTGCTTGCTGGTGCGCTCGGCGGCATACGGGTCGTCTGGCTGCGGAGCCTCGCGCGACAGCCGCGCGGCCTGGCGGGCCTCGTTCTCGCGTACCTGCTCGTCTTTCATCACAGAATCTGCTCCACGCCGAAATGCAGGACCGCGTCAAGCACCGCGATGTAGATCCCCACCGCAATCGAGACCGCGATAACGATCAGCGTCAACTTGACCACCGTCTCGCGGGTGGGCCAGGCGACCTTCTTGAGCTCTGACCAGGCCTCGAGGAGGTACTGGCGGAGGCGACGGAACACAGTGCTTTTCGCTTGCTCCTACGTTGGATTGACTAACGGTGCTGGCAGGGGCGACAGGACTCGAACCTGCAACCGCTGGTTTTGGAGACCAGTGCTCTACCAGTTGAGCTACACCCCTCCGACGCTCTGCCTACTTCGTCTCCCGATGCAGGGTGTGCTGCCGGCAGCGAGGGCAGAACTTGTTGAGCTCCAGTCGCCCGGGGTCGTTCTTCTTATTCTTCCGGGTGCTGTACGTGCGCTCCTTGCAGGTGGTGCACGCCAGTGCGATTACCGGGCGATTCTCGGCCTTGGCCACAGTTCGTTTCCCTGTCCGAACCACCCGGCGCCGCCCATGCTGAATAAGGTCGGGAGACCGGGGGAGATACGCGGATTCTAGGGCTCAGCCGGTCGTGCTGTCAACGACCTCGGCCGGCGGGTCGCGGCGCGCCAGCACGATCCTGGTGAACGGCAGACGGATATCGCTGAAGACCTCGATGCTCACCAGGAAGCCAACGAAGATGAGCAGGACGCCCAGGAACTCACCGAGGAAGAAGGACCAGGTCACCCCGAAACGATTCAGGCCACTCGTCCAGCCGGGGATGAAGCCGCCGAGCGCGATGAGCAGGGTCGCCGGCACGCGCGAGTTGAGGGTGCCGGCACGGTGGGCTCGGACGGCACCGGGGATGCTGGCGACGAAGTTGACCGTCACCGCCACCGCCCGCCCGACAGCCCCGATCACCGGCGGTCCACCCTCGATCCGCAGCAGCCGGCGCTTGGGCATGAAGATGTAGGCGGAGTAGACCGCGCCGAAGACGAGCGCGAAGGCGCCGGTGATGTTGAACGGCGGGGTGAGGATGCGCAGATCGCTCGGGAAGGC
This sequence comes from Acidimicrobiia bacterium, assembly GCA_040905925.1. Classification (GTDB taxonomy): domain Bacteria; phylum Actinomycetota; class Acidimicrobiia; order Spongiisociales; family ZC4RG35; genus JALYNX01. The sequence continues at coordinate 1,322 of JBBDQO010000121.1, forward strand.
GGTGCCGATGGGGACCCCGGTCGCAGGGTCGAGCGCGTAGCCAGGTGCCGCCACGGGTACGCTGATCACCAGCACGGTGACGATCGCGGAGGCGATGAGCAGGATGGCCGCGGTTGCATGCGCCACCCAGCGGCGGTCGAAGCGGGTGAGCAGCGCCAGGACGAGCGCGCCGACCGCAGAGTAGGCCACCACCTCCGCCACCGCCGCCCCCGAAGCCGGCACTCCTTCCTTTGCGCGCGCGGCAGCCGCCAAGATGCTGAAGAGTCCTCCGGCAAACAGGGAGAAGGCCACGAAATAGCCGAAACGGGTGCGGTTGAGCAGATAGACCGTGCCCAGGCCCAGGTACGCCGCAACCCCGAAGGCGCCGATGAGATACCAGACCCGGTAGAGCGGCTCGTTCCAGCCCCAGGCGCTGCCGACGAACTCGGTGCCGGCGCTGATCCCGTACCAGAGCAGACCGATCGCCCACACCAGCTGAAACGGCTGCCGCCGGCGCAGCCACTGGTCGGCGACCATGGCAGCGAAGACGAACGACAGGAGCGACGAGAGGAGAGGCAGCACCACGTTGAAGCTCACCGTTGTCCGGACCTCCTGCACGCTGGATGTGGAGCCCACGTCCGGGTTCGAACCGGAGACCTCTTCCTTACCAAGGAAGTGCTCTGCCTGCTGAGCTACGTGGGCGTGTGCCGGATTCTGCAGGAGCCGAAGGAGCATCGGCAACCATCGGTCTTTATCGGTAAATCTATGTATTGGATCCGGCCGAGTGAGACCGATGCGTGTGGAGCCGAACGAGTGGTGATGGTGGGCAGGGAGGGAATCGAACCCCCACAGTCGAAGACGGCTGATCTACAGTCAGCGGAGCTCACCACCTGCTCAACCTACCCACGGATCCCGATCGACAGGGGGTGTGCTGTCGACCGGATGGGAGTATAGCAACCCGGCCCGCGGCGGCTCAACGCGGGGTCCGCTCTCAGGGCTGTGGCTGGATGCCGTGCTTGAGCTGCCGGGCATACTCGGCGGCATCGTAGTGGCCCGCCGATGCGGCGATCAGCCCGTCGCCGCCGATCGTCCATTCCTCGAAGCCGCTCACGCGCACGGCCCTGCCGGTACCACCTGGCCCGGTATTGGTGCCGGTGAAGGTCCAGTGGAACTCGATGCGGTCGCCCTCCACGACGAGGTCGTCGAAGAAGACCTGCATGTCGGGAAGGGCGTCATAGAAGCCCTGCGCGGCCGCGGTGATGGTGGCGCGCCCCACCGCCGGGACTCCGTCATTGATGGTGAGGGAGCCGCCTGGCGCGTAATGGGCCGCCACGCGCACCGGGTCGATGCTGCACCAGGCCGCCGTGTAGCGCTCCGCGAAGTCGCGCAGCTGCGCTCGATCGGGCGTCATCGGTCTCAGCTCCTTCAGAGGGCGAATTGTGCTCGGGTTGGTGGAGCCGACGCTCGGACTCGAACCGAGAACCTGCGGTTTACAAAACCGCTGCTCTGCCGTTGAGCTACGTCG
>JBBDQO010000122.1:0-16901 GCA_040905925.1 Acidimicrobiia bacterium
GGCCCAGAGTGTGGGCCTGTCGGTCACGGCCCAGCGAGGCTGACTATCGCCTCCCTATTTCATTACTTCTTCGGGGTTCGCTTCGGCACCTTCACGGTCTCGGTAACCGTGGTCGCCGGACTGGACTTCGCCTTCTTCGGGCTAACGAACCGTCCGGTCTTTGCCGAGCGAGTCACCTTCCTGACTGCCATAAAGGAAAGCCTACGAGTGCCCGTGCGTCTGCTCAATGACCTGGAAGCTTCTGCCTGCCATGCGAGCGCGACTTCGGTGGTTGAGGCTACGCTCGTGATGCGGGGATTCGTCGCTGCACGACGCCCGCACGCGAGAACCCTCGGCCGTCGAATCACTGCAAGACCAGGCGAGCGAGGGGTTTCGGTTTTTCGGCGGGACTGGCTGCGCTAGTCGTCGTTCTCCTCGCCCCAGCCATCGGCTTCCTCAATCCCGGCCTCCTGGTCTGTGAGCCAGTCTTCCATCCACTCAATGACAGCGGTCGCCCGTTCCAGTACCTGCTCCAACGTGTCGGCCGAGCTGAAATGCTCGAAATCGGGAGTCGGCATGGGAACAGGTAGCTGCCCCGCTCGCGCACGCGCCGTTGACGTCTCAGCGGCGCTGACAATCCCTAGCCTCGACATGACTCCGGACTTGTCTCGCACACCGCGCCGCGTTGTGAATGAGCCAGACGTAGGAGTGCTCTTGACGTTGATCATCAGTCGGAAGGCCCTGACAGTCAGATCGGCGAGAGTTCTGTGTGCTGCTTCCAGTCTTACGTTGTTGAACGCGGTCACAGTGGCCTGCTCAAGTTCTGCCAGCGTGCTTACGGTGACGTTGGCCGACGTGGCCGCCTCGTATGCTCCGCTCTGAAAACCTTTCTCGTTGAGGATGACGCCTCGATCCGCTCCAATGTCTTCGACAATGGTCCTCAGGGCGAGCACCTTCTCCTTTGGAACCTTGGTGTTCCAGTCCTTGCATTCGATGACCCACCGGGTGACAACTCCGAGTCGGTCTGTAAGCGCCCACACGTCGAGCTTGTGTTTCGTGCGCACCCCTTGCACGACAGCGCCAGGCTCAACGGTCCAGCCACGATCCGAGAAGAATCTGGCTACCTCTTCCTCGTAATCACGCCAGGCCACAACCGGCAGGCTATTAGACGTGAAGGCGAGTTCCTACCGTCTTGGTAGGTTCCAGCGCAGTGGCTGGCGACTACTTCGACGGACAGAATGAGGAACCGGATGCTCCTCATATGGGCGATTGCCACTAGGCGGCAGTTGGAACGTTGGGAGCCGTTAGTCAGGGATCACATCCGAGCCGTGCTGTCGGATGATCCTCCATCGGAGGCGGGGATTTGGGACGCGAGCATTGAGCATCAACCTCGTCGAGCAGGTACGAACGACCGTTCTTGAACGTGATCCAAGCTTCGCCCGTTTTGTCCCCATCGAGTGGTCGGACGACTAATCAACTGACGAACGTCCCGAGCCTGACAATACTCCGCGGATGCCGCGCCTGTCCTTGGTGGGTAGGGTCGGATCGACCGACGAGAGGAGAGACCTATGCGTCGTCGTGCTGCCGCCGTCACTCTGACGGCATTTACCCTCCTTCTGGGAGCCGCTGCCCCAGCCATTGCTCAGGAGGGCTCTGTTGGGATCGTGGACACCTCGACCGGGGAGTGGTACCTACTCGATCTCGCGGGGAACACCACCAAGTTCTTCTACGGCGACCCCGGCGACCTCCCGATGGTCGGTGACTGGGATTGTGACGGTGATGAAACACCTGGTCTCTACCGCCAGTCCGACGGTTTCGTCTACCTGCGGAACTCGAACACTCAGGGGGCCGCCGACATTCGTTTCTTCTTCGGCGACCCGGGCGACGTACCCCTCGCTGGCGACTTCAACGGGGACGGTTGCGACACGGTCTCGATCTACCGGCCGTCCGAATCCCGCGTATTCGTCATCAACGAGCTAGGGGCGAACGACGGTGGGTTAGGCGCTGCCGACTTCTCCTACGTCTTCGGCAACCCGGGCGACAATCCATTCGTGGGCGACTTCGATGACGACCTCGTCGACGAGGTCGGATTGCATCGTGAGTCAACGGGGTTCGTCTACTTCCGCCTCACGCATACCCAAGGGAACGCCGACGCCGAGTTCTTCTTCGGCGATCCCGGCGACAAGATCGTGGCGGCCGAGTGGGCGAGACGAGGCGGCCCTGGGCCGGAGACAGTCGGACTGTTCCGGCCGTCGACGTGCACCATCTTCCTCCGGTACACGAATTCCCAGGGCGTGGCCGACGAGACGTTGAGCTACGGCCTGCCGACCGGCCTTCCGGTGGCGGGCAACTTCGGCCTTCTCCCAGGGGGCGGCACTGCGCCGCCTGGATGCCCTCCGCCGCCACCCGCAGCACCGACGCCGCCCCCGCCGCCCCCACCGGGCCAGCTGTACGACAACTGCACTGAAGTGTGGAATGCGATTGGTCGCCCGATCTACGCTGGTGAGCCGGGCTATGGGTCGCACCTAGACCGTGACGGCGACGGCGTCGGTTGCGAGACCGACCCGCGGTGAGCTGCAACCGACACTGGAAGCAGCCGAACGCGTAGCCTGAGCTTGCGGGAATCGTCGCCACACGACAACCCGCATAGCGAGACCCCTCCGCCGTCGAATCACTGCAAGACCAGACGAGCGAGGGGTCTTCGCACTCCGGTTCAGTCCTCGACTGGTCTTCCGTCGATGCTTGATCAATCGCCCATCCGGGCCGTAGCAACGGACTTCTGCAACCCCTCAGCTCACTTCACCAATGTGCACCTCCGCGGATGCCGACTTGTCGCGTCAGCAGCGGATAGTCAATCCGCTGTCACGTGGAAAGTCCCTGGTCAGAACCTCAGCATTGAGGCATTGCAAACAGGAGGCAAACCGTCGGGTTCCTTCACTCAGGGAGCTTCACCGTCCGGACCGCGGCATCGATTCTCTGGTTAAGAGCAGCCCAGGAAGGTGGCGTTTGGCCGGCGAATGCTGAGTAGATCCGCAGCAAGTCCTCGTAGAACAGCCAGCCGATCTTGTTCTCCATGTACAACGGATGACCGATGTAGTGGGAGTCCTTAAGAATCGAGGCCAGCTTGGCCTGCCTCTTGCGAGGAATCACCACGACGAGCCGGCCTGCCATGCTGGAGTCTGCGGTCAGCAACTCAAGAAAACGATCGATGGCGCTTGTGATTGTTGTTGACGCCTCAATTTCAAAGGCATAGAGGAAACGACCGGCTGGATGGTCCATAAAGATGCAGTCGATCTGTTCGACCTTGGACCTTGACCACTTCTTCTCGTCACGAGGCAGCAAGGCGCTCAGGTCCCCGAGCCTCTCGCCATTGATGACACTTGGTTGCTCGTTCTTTCCTACGTGAACTACCACCTTCGCCGAGCTGGCGAGTTTCGCCAGCCGGTAGATCATCTCATCGTGACTGACTTCCCCAACGTTCGACAAAGGAGGTATGGCGGCCGGATCGTCGAAGCTCCAGTTTGTCTGCCCTGATTCGTGCTCATTGAGTTGCCAATGCAGATTGTTCGGCGAATACGCGATGCTCCTTAGGACGTCAAGAACAGATTCCTCGGAGGGCTGCTTGCCATTAACGAGGTTTGGAATCACGTTGAGAATGATGTCGTCGAAGGTCGCATGACCACCTTCCCGAGAAACACTCTTCAGGTAGTCAGTGAGATAGAAGCGGATTCTCTCGTCGAGGGCGATATAGCTGCCAACCTTGACATTCGGCCTGATATGCCAACGCTCATCCGCGGTCGAGTAGTCGAACTCAGCGCTCAGTAGCGCCGAGAGGTCGGGTATTTTCTTCCTCACCTCACCGAGTCGGCCACCTTCAAGAAGCACCGGGATGAGAGTGTGATAGATCTCCTCTGTGGTCGCGCCGTTCCGCTTCACGATCGCCAATTCGGCCGTGTTCTGAATCAATCTGACAACGTCGGGTCCCACCGATGAGATGGCTATAGATTGTGGATTGCTGACCTTCCGAAAGTTGAGAATCAACTCACCACTAAGAACGGTCAGCGGATTCTTTCTCTTATGCATGCTCGGGCTGTAAGCGCGCTGAACAGTGGTGTTCACGTATTCGAAGCCGGCGTCCTGTGCGGCTGTGACCAGTGCCTCCCAGAAAACCGTGTCCTTGTGGGCAAACACGATCGACATCCAGCGATCCCACTTGAGCACCCGAAACATTTCCTTGATGGACTCGCTGAGAAGGTCGAGGTATGAATCGCGGCTCTTGTCGAGGCTGCCACCTTCGATGACCTCCAGCTCTCGACTCTCGTCGGATATCTCGAAGCGGAGCCATGCGTTCCACATTGTCGACAGATCGAGGTACTCGATATGCGCGCCGTACGGCGGGTCAGTGAAGATGTAGTCAACCGACTCATCGGCGACCTCTCCTCGAAGGTCGGTCGCAGAGCCTTCAATGATCCGAGCAGTGGTCGTCGGGTCGTAGAAGTCATCAATGAGAAGATTGGTTTCTTGCTTTGCCTTCAGCCAGCCCCGGTAGCGCAGATCGAACTGCTCCCAGACATTCAGTTCGACCGTTCTCTCGGGCACCCAATACCTGTAAACGCGGAAGATCCCACTATCGCCTCGGCTTTCCTTACGGCCCTGTGTCGAACTGAAAGTCAGGTTCGTCTTGGTCAGGGTCGCTGAGAACACGAGCCTCATAAGGTCGCGGACGGTTCGGTCGGGGATCTTCTCAATCTCATAAAGGAGGATCGAAAGGGCGATCAAGGACCGGCGATGGAAGCATTGCTCGACCGTCTCAACGTCAGCATTCTTCGGAAGCGGCACTCCCTTTGGGTACCAGTAAGGAATCTCCATCTCATCAATCTCAGAATCCGACAGTTCGTACAGTGAGAGAATCCGAACCTGACAGCCCTCACTGATCGAGTCGAAGGCCGATCGCAAGGCGGGCTCGGCAACCGGCGACACAGCGATGCCCCACGCGATGAAGTTCGCCAGCGGCGCGATATCCACATGAATGGCGTTTCGACGGAGCACCAGAGCCTCCACGAACGTGATCCCCGATCCTCCATAAGGATCGAGCACCGTGTCTCCTGGTTGGGAGAATCGCTCGATGTAGGCCTGCACCATGTTCCACGCCCGCTTCGTGAAATACGAGTGCGAGCCGTTATGGCGTCTCGCTTCCTGCTTGCGGGGTGCGATCGGCTCGCGTATCGGCTCGATGGCGGGCCTCAAGTCGCTACTGCCCATACCTTTACGTTATAGGAGGCTCGCGCCCAGCCGTGGTTTCGCGTTCGGTGAATTCGAATCTCGCCCACCCAGTGGCTCGTCGCGAGCGTCGACAGTTGAGGGAGTCAGTGCCGCTCCATCCGCGGCCACCGACGGGCGGATTGCCCAGTCTTGGGGGCGCTGAGGCCGGTTTGCACCCGGTTTGCTAAGCGTCAGAAAGTCCAACGATTACAGGGTGTTTCCGGGAGTCAGCGGATTCGTTATCCGCTGGGTGGCGGTCCGGGGGTAGGGCGCGGACTGGGGTCAGGAGGCTGTGGTCGAGTTCCGTCCCGTCTCTCCAGCCGCCGAGGATCTGGTGGGGGTGCCTTCTCCGGCCGCCGAGGATCTGGTGGAGGGTTCTTCGGGTCCTCTGGCATCAGAGGACTCCTCCGAGTTCGGCGAGAAGCACGACGATCCCAACTCCGACGGTGACAGTTGCGAACCGGAGGCCTGTAAACAAGAGGTCGACCTGCCGTTCGTTCTCTTCGACCCATCCGGCCATGTACGTAGCTAAGTACTCCTTCGACATGTCAGGTGGTAACGGAAGGTAATGATCGAGGAGATCCTTCGGCTCCGGGCTGAAAAGGAGCTTCGGTTTCCCCGATGGAGTCAGCACCCAAAGGGCACAAAGAATCCCGAAGGCAATAGAGACGCTGCCGATCCAGAACGAGTCGCCGAGATCGCCCCTCTCAAGGATCGAACCCCCGAGGAAAGAGAGAGCGAAGGCAGCAACGGCGAGGGTTATTCCAGCGCGGCCTCGGGCCTCGACGAGTTTCGATTCCTGTCGGCGGAGGAGTTCACGTACTTCGGAGTAGACCAGGTCGACCGACCTCTCTGGAATGGTCCCCTGTTCCACAACCCCTGAGGGTAACTCTTTGAGGCTCAGGCCCTGGGGGTTTGGCCTCGCCCTTGTCGCCTGGCAGTCGGGCACTCGCCACTCTTTAGAACCACGAGGATGCCCCAGATGTGAGCGGCCGGGGAGCAATGACTAACCAGTCGTCCATCGGCCGCTATGGCGGGAAACGGCCGTTCTAGGGGCTGTGGTGACCGTCTGTGGACTCTGAAAAGCGATACCCAACCGCAGCGGACGCTGTAATGTTGCGTCCAGGGTGCCCTAAGGATTGGTTACATGAAAAACGCAGGAGTGTATGCACGAGTTTCGACGCAAGAACAGGTCGCCGGAGTCTCGCTTGACGACCAAGTCACCCTCGGCACCGCCCTGGCCGTGGACAAAGGATGGAGGGTCGCCGATGTCTTCGTAGACGAGGGCGTCTCGGGTGTCCTGCCGCTCGCCAAGAGGCCCGAGGGTGCCCGGCTCGCGAGGGCGATGGAAGCTGGAGAAGTCGACGTGGTCATCGTCAGCAAAGTGGATCGGTTCACGAGGAGTCTTCGGTACGGAGCCGCAATGCTGGGCGATATGGCCGATAGGGGAATTGGCTTCGTCTCGATCTCGGAACAGTTCGACACGGGAACCGTGGCCGGGAAGATGATGCTCGGCTTGCTGGTCTTGTTTGCCGAGACCGAGCGCGAGCGCATAGCAGAACGCATGGCCGAGGGGCGTGCTGGCACGATCGAGCGAGCGCGCAATCCCGTCACGGGCCAAATCTCCCGGTGGGTTGGCGGGCAACCTCCCTTCGGATTCCGCACCGACGAGGAGACCGGTACCCTGGTTGTCGACCCCGAGGCAGCCCACTCGATCCATCGTGTATTTGAGTTGAGGGCAATGGGCCTCGGAGTCAATACCATCGCCAAGACGATGCAGATGGAGGGCCACACGACTCGGGCGCGGAAGCTCAATGGAGGCGAAGCGGTACCGGGTAGGTGGAACGTGGAATTGGTCCGAAGGGTGCTCGGCAACCGGGCGTACATCGGGGAAGGGTTCCAGCGGCACGGAGAAACCTTCGCTGCGCCTGCAATTCTCTCGGCTGACGAGTGGCAAGGCGCCCAACGACGCCCCAGCCCCGCCAAGCCCAAGAGCAAAAGGGCCAGGGCCAGTCATTTGTATGCCCTGTCACACGCCATCGCCCACGTTCACGAAGACGGCTCGACCTCGGGAATGTTTGGCCAAAGCATTGCAAGAGCGGGCGGCGAAGCGCGGGTCTATCGGTGCTCGGCGTCTCGACCCGATGGCACCAGGGCCGCCTATTGCGACGGCTTCGGCAAGACGCACGGGCAACGGGCCTCGGCCGTCAGCGCCGATCTGGTGGAAGCCGCTGCGCTGCGCGCCATCCTCGTTAAAACCCCGGAGGACTGGCTCGAAATGGTTGCCGACGTCGACCGGCGCTACCGCGAGGGCGACACCGACGAATCCCTCAAAGCCGACGAGGCCCGGTTGACCAAACTGACCCACCGGCTCAAGCGCCTGTTCGAGATGGCAGCGGACCAGGACGACGATGCCCTCGCCGAAACCATCCAAGAAACTCGGGACAGCATCGAGGCCCTCACCGCCAAGATCGAGGGAGTCCAGGCTCGTCTCGGGCACCGGGCCGAGCTAAAGGTCACCCTGGCCGAGTTGCTCGATATGACTATCGAGGGAACACCCGACCCCGACGAGGATGAGGACATATCCCCGAGGCAACTTCGAGCCGAATTGCTCGAAGCCTGTGAGCGTGTGATTGCGCACGCCTCCCCGACATTGCCCGAGTGGTGTCTCTCGGAGGCCGCCCGGACCTTCGCCAGATTCGGAGTTGAGGTCACCATCAGGTCATCGGGTGATCCCCAGCGACCTCGGATCGACGCTGTCGTCGGCCGCTTGGCCTATAAGGGCGCCTCACCTGAAGACCGATATGCCCTTCTACGGGGTGCAGACACCGGCCCGGGTCCCGATCCTGCGCCGGTTGGTTGCAGAGTTCCGACCCGCCGATCGCGACGAGTACGAAGTTCTGGTGCTCGGACTGTGGGACCTGCCCCACCGTGAGGAGAAGTACCTGGCGCTCGGTATCGCCCAGCACTATCGGAGTTTTGTCGACACCGCGTCGCTTCCGCTGTATCGCCGGCTGATCGTCGAGGGAGCCTGGTGGGACCTGGTCGACGAGGTCGCAACCCATCTTGTCGGTCATCTAGTCGTCCATCATCCGACGGAGACCTGGCCGGAGGTCGACCGCTGGATCGACGATCCCGACATGTGGTTGCGTCGCAGCGCCATCATCTGCCAGGTCGGGGCCAAGGACATGACCGACGCCGAACGGCTCTTCGGCTTCTGTGCGGCCCGTCTCGAGGAGAAGGAGTTCTTCATCCGAAAGGCGATCGGGTGGGCGTTGCGGGAGTACGCCAAAACCGACGCCCAGGCTGTTGCCCTTTTCGCAATCGAGCACCGTCACCGGCTCTCCGGGCTCAGCTTCCGCGAGGCGACCAAACACATCCAGCACCTGATCCGATGACCAGGATCGACGCCATCACCCTCGAGGTCGCCTTCAATCGGTTTGCGGCCGTGGCCGACGAGATGGGGATTGTCCTGCGTCACACCTCGCTCTCCCCAAACATCAAGGAGCGAGCCGACTGCTCGGCGGCGATCTTCACCGCCGACGGCGAGATGCTGGCTCAGGCCGAGCACATCCCGGTCCATCTCGGCTCGATGCCCGAGTCGGTGGCCGCCTGCCTGGAGCGGTTCGACCCCGAGCCGGGGGCCCAGTACGCAGTCAACGACCCCTTCGCAGGGGGAACCCACCTCAACGACCTGACCCTGGTGGCCCCGGTCTTCGTCGGTGGGGAGCACGTGGGCTGGGTGGCTAATCGCGCTCATCACGCCGACGTCGGCGGGGAGGCGCCGGGATCGATGCCGGCCCATGCAGTGAGAGTTGATCAGGAGGGGTATCGGGTGCCGCCGACGCTGGCGGTCTCCAATGATGAATGGGTGGAGGGCTTCAGCCAGCCTTTCGTTGCGGCCTCGCGCACCCCCTGGGAGCGATGGGGTGACCTGGCCGCACAGATCGGAGCCAACGCGGTCGGGGCGAGACGCTTCCAGGAGTTGGTGGAGCTCGAGGGGAAAGGGCGATTCTCGGCGGTTGCCTCTGCCCTCCTCGACTACGGCGAGCGCCGGATGACGGCCGCGCTATCCGCCCTTCCCAATGGTGTCTTCGAGTTCGAGGACTACATGGAGCACGGTGATCGCGATGTTGCGATCAGGGTTCGGATCAACATCGAGGGGCAGGGCCTGACCGCAGACTTCACCGGGAGCGACGACCAGGTGGCGGCCAACTTCAACGCCGTGGAGGCGGTCACCCGATCCTGTCTCTATTACGCGGTGCGGGTGGCCACCGACCCCACCATCCCCGCCAACGGGGGTTGTTATCGGCCGCTGGAGCTGATCGCACCGGAGGGGTCGATCGTCAATGCCCGTTTTCCCGCCGCGGTGGCGGCCGGCAATGTGGAGACCTCGCAGCGCATCGCCGACGTCCTGCTCGGTGCGCTGGCCCAGGCGGCACCGGATCGGGTGCCGGCGGCCTCTCAAGGCACCATGAACAACGTCCTGATCGGGAACGACGACTTCGCCTACTACGAGACGGTGGGCGGCGGTCAGGGCGGCCGGCCGGGAAAGCCCGGTCAATCAGGGATTCACACCGGGATGACCAACACCGAGAACACCCCGATCGAGTCGTTGGACACCCACTATCCGTTCCGGGTGGAGAAGTACACCCTGCGCCAGGGAAGCGGGGGCGCTGGCCGTTTCCCCGGCGGTGAAGGCATTCAACGTGACATCGTGTTCGAGACCGCGGCCACGCTGTCCTTGATGGGTGAGCGGAGACGCAACCGGCCGTGGGGCCTGGCCGGAGGCGAGCCGGGGGAGCCCGGGGAGGATTGGCTGATCCGCGACGGGGAGCGGGCCCGTCTTCCCGGCAAGACCACGGTGGAAGTGGAACCCGGAGACCGGTTGGTGGTTCTCACGCCCGGCGGGGGCGGCTGGGGGAAACCCTGAACCGGGGCCGGTATCCTCAGCCTCGATGTCATTGATCTCGGATCTCGAGCGGCTGCTCGGCGCCGATCGGGTGCTCCACGAGCCGGTGGAGCTCTATCTCTATTCCAAGGACGCCTCGTCGTTGGTCCGCGGCCATCCCAACTGTGTGGTGTTTCCCCGGACAACGGAGGAAGTCTCCGAGATCGTGAAACTGGCCGAGGCCCATGAGGCGCCGGTGGTGGCGCGGGGGGCGGGAACGGGTCTCACCGCCGGGGCCAGCCCCACCGAGGGCGGGATCGTGCTCTCCACCACCTCGCTCAACAGCGTCGACATCGATCCGGAGAATCGATCGGCTTGGGTGGGTGCCGGGGTCATCAACCTCGACCTGACCCTCGCCGCTGCCCCCTTCGGTCTTCAATTCGCCCCCGATCCTTCGTCGCAGTCGGCCTGCACCATCGGCGGTAATGTGGCCAACAACAGCGGCGGTCCCCACTGTCTGGCCGAGGGCAGCACCACCAGTCACATCCTCGGGCTCGAGGCCGTGTTGGCCGGTGGCGAGGTGATGACTCTCGGTGGGTTGGCGCCTGACACCCCCGGCCTCGACCTGAAAGGTCTCATCGTCGGCTCGGAGGGCACGCTCGGTGTGGTGACCCGGGCCCTGGTGAGGCTGATCCCGGTCGACCCCGATGTCAGGACCCTGCTCATCGACTTCGATCGGGTCGAGGACGCCTGTGGCACGGTCTCGGACATCATCGCCGCCGGCTGTGTGCCCGCGGCCCTGGAGATGATGGACCAGCGCATGATGCAGGCAGTCGAGAACTGGCTTCAGGCCGGGCTCCCCACCGATCGGGCGGCGATCTTGCTCGTCGAGGTGGTGGGCGAGACCGCCGGGGTGGAGGCCGAGGCCGCGCTCGTCCAGAAGATCGCAGTGAGCCGCCATTCCCAGACGGTCCGGGTGGCGGCGACCGAAGCCGAGCGCCAGCTTCTTTGGAAGGGTAGAAAGTCGGCGTTCGGGGCCGTCGCCCAGTTGGCGCCTGACTACTACCTCCATGACACCGTCGTCCCCAGGACCCGCCTGGTGGAGACGATGCGTGACGTCTACGAGATCGCCGACCGTCATGGGCTCCTCCTGGTCAATGTGTTTCACGCCGGAGACGGCAACCTCCACCCGTTGATCGCCTTCGACTCCTCGGACCCGGTGGCGGCGGAGAAGGTCCGACTGGCCGGGGACGAGATCGTTTCCCTCTGTCTTCGTAACGGCGGCGCTTTGACCGGGGAGCACGGGATCGGTGTCGAGAAGCGAGACCTGATGAGGATGAACTTCAGCGAACTCGACCTCGACGCCCAGGCCCGGCTCAAGCAGACCTTCGACCCCAAGGGGACCTTCAACCCCTCCAAGGTGTTGCCACAGGGCTCTCTGTGTTTCGATTTCGGCGGGGTGCGCAAGGAAATCCCCGAAGGGGCCTGGGTTTGACCGTCGTCCCCGGCTCCATCCCGGCCGCGATTCGGAGCATGGAGGTCGAGGTTCCCTCCGGCTCCGAGGCGGAGGCCGGGCTCGCACCCGCTTCTCCGGGAGAGGTCGCCGCCATCCTTCGCTTCGCCACCGAGCAACGTCTCAAGATCCAGGTCTGGGGCGGGGGATCGCATCAAGGCTACGGCCGCCCGGAGACACCGAATCTGGTGCTTCTCACCGAACGTCTCGACGCGGTTGAGGCCTGGGAGCCCGATGACATGACTCTCACTCTCGGGTCGGGGACTCCGGTGGCGAGATTCGAGGAGATGCTCGCCGAGCGGAACCAGACCGCAGTCATGCCCGAGCATCCCGGTCCCGCGACCATCGGCGGAGTTGTCTCGGCGGGGATCTCCTCGTTGAAGCGGGGCCTTCTCCTCGGGACTCGGGAGCGGCTTCTCGAGGTGACAGTGGTGACCGGGGATGGCCGGCTGGTGCGGGCGGGAGGCCGGGTGGTGAAGAACGTATCCGGGTACGACCTCTCCCGGTTCGTGGTGGGCGCATTTGGCGCCCTCGGGGTGGTGGTCTCGGTCTGTCTCAAGCTGTGGCCGGTTCCCCGGGCCAAGGCAACGGTGACCTATCCGGATCCCGATCGTCTCGGGTTGCTGTCCCGCCCCCTCGCCGTGCTCGAAAAGGACGGGGCGACCCAGGTGTTTCTCTGGGGTATCGACGAGGAAGTGGAGACCAGCGCAGATCGCATAGGGGGCCAGGTCACTACCGGCCATAGCTGGCCAACCGATCCTGACGGGGCCTTTCGCTGGTCGTTGCGGGTGCCGCCAGCTCTGATGGCAACGGCGATCTCTAATCTGCCCGCCGTCTGGAGATATCTAGCCATACACAACGTCGGCGAGATCCGTCTCGGCTCCGACGATGCCGAGGCCGCCCAGGAATTGAGGGCCTGGGCAGAAGCCAATGCCGGTCATCTGGTGGTGGTCGATTCCCCACGCGGATCGCATCCCGATTTCGATCCGTGGGGCGCGGTCCCCGAAGGTCTCGAGATCCAGCGTCGTCTCATCGGCCAGTTCGACCCGGCGCGGGTGATCAACCCGGGCCGACTCCCCGGGGGGATCTGATGGGTTGGGTTACGGCTGAGCATCCGACGACCGAAGAGTTGAACGCCTGTGTGCAGTGCGGGCTCTGCCTGCCCCATTGCCCCACCTTCCGTCTCACCGGTCGGGAGACCGCCTCGCCCCGGGGCAGATTGCACGCCATGAGCGCGGTGCACGAAGGAGTGGTCGAGATCGACGCCACCTTCCAGGGCATCATCGACTTCTGCCTCGGCTGTCGCGCCTGCGAGCCGGTATGCCCGGGTCTGGTGCCCTACGGGCGGACCCTGGAAGGGACTCGGGCCGAGATCGTCGCCCAGCGCCCGTCGATGTCCCACCGGATCAGGTCGTTTCTGCTCGGCTCGGTGCTCGGCTCGCGCCGGTCGCTCGGTTTCGGAACCGGGGCGCTCAGCCTGGCGCAGATGACCGGTGTGACCAAGGTGGCTCCGAGACGCTGGCGCCGCTTGTCGGCGGGGATGCGGGAGCTGCGGGGCCGGCCCGGCTCGGTGATCGGGCATGTGGGTGGTGACGGGAAGACCGGCAGTGTTGCGTTGCTTGCCGGGTGCATCCAGGACCAGTGGTTCCAGCCGGTGAACCATGCCACCATCGAGTTGTTGGAGATGGCCGGGTATCGGGTCGAGGTTCCGGAGGGACAGACCTGTTGTGGGGCTCTCGCCGCTCACGACGGCAAGGCACCCGAGGCCCATCTGCTCGCCGAGCGCAACACCCCCGTGCTGAGTGGATACGACATGGTGGTGGCCACCGCGGCTGGTTGCTCGGCGCATCTCCGCGACTACGGCCATTGGGCCGATGGTGGGGAGGGGGTTGGGTCGACCGCCTTGGATGTGACCGTGGCGGTGGCAGGAGCGATCGAAAAGGGATTGCTACCCAAGGTGTCGTCGGTTTCGGGCCCCATTGCCATCCAGGATCCGTGCCACCTCCGCCACGCCCAGAAGGTCACGGTCGAGCCGAGGCTGATCCTCGAGGCCGCCGGCCACGAGGTGGTCGAGATCGATCCCGACGGCATGTGCTGTGGGGCTGCCGGTCTGTACACCATCCTCCAGCCCGAGGCCTCCCAGGAACTTGGAAACCGAAAGGCGGCCCAGGTGCGTTCAACCGGGGTGAAAAAGGTGGCGTCGGCCAACCCCGGCTGTGAGATGCAGCTGCGAAGCGCATTGGGTGACGGTTTCGAGATTGCCCACCCCATCGAGTGGTACCTGCAAGCCGTCAAACGGGAAAAGCTTGGCGGTATCGTCGCCGCCTTGGAGGAGTCACGTTGACCGAAGGCGCCAGCCGCACCGACCCCCTCGAAATGGTCAAGCGTTACGGCATCCTCGCCTATGGGGCGTTCGGCACCATGCTCGACGTGGGGCTGATGGTGTTGGGGAGTCTGCTGGTTGGCCTCTCGATCGCGGTTCTGCTTGCCGGCTTCGAGCTCGTCAATGTCGTCCAGGAACTGTCGACCGGCGCCATGCTCGCCTCGGCCATGATCCTGGCGGTCGTCGGCCTGTTTTGCCTCGGAGTGGCATCCGAAGGCCCCCTAGGTCGGGGCCGAAAACTGGTCGGATTCCAGCTTTGGGAGGTGGGGATCGGCCGGACTGTGGCTGTGTTCCTTGTCGGGTTCGGCGCTTTGCTGGCATACGGGCTCATCAGCGGCCTTCTCGAAGATCTCCCCGAGCCTCTGCGCAAAGGTGCGGAAGGACTGCGGGCGGTGGGTATCGCCGGAATGGTGGTCATGCCCCTGATCGGTGTGCCGCTCTCGCTGCTGATCCGCTGGGCGCCAAACGCCCCGCCCTGGCTGGACAAGGCCGAGATCCCCTGTCTGTTCGTGGTCTGGGCCATCGCCACCATGGCGATCTTCGCGTAGATAACGACGTCTTGGTTTGGCTTCTGGCTTAGGGCGCAGGACTTGAGACCTGAGGCCTACAAACTCTTGGCGTAGATCAGCAGCCGCCGCGTGGTGAATCCTTCTCTGGTCAGCGCCTCGCCGCTCCACGGTGTCTCCGGGATGTAGATCTCGATCCGGGCCATCCCCAACTGACGGGCGACTTCGGCGATGCCTTCGAGCAGTGCAGGACAGTCGGCAGGATCGGTGACCATCCATCGGACCGCGAGTGTGTCCTGGTCGGGGACCGCCACAACCCAACCGGCGCCTCCCTGAAACAGGTTGTGGTCGGTGATGGGGGTGTCGAGATCGCTGCGATGAGCCTTTCGCCAGCGCCAATTCCCCGGGTAGAGCTCGCGCCCGGCCCGGGCCAACTCGCTTCCGAGCCATAACAACCAGCCGGCATCGGCGTCGGCTCCCGATGCCGGATGAAGCCGATCACGCTCCCGGGGAAGCGGTCCCCGCGGGGTCTTGGCCTCTCCCAGGATCCAGACGCAGGTGTTCCGATAGCCGAGCTTCTCGACCTGGGAGCTTGCCGCCTGGTTCTCCTCCTCGATCACCAGCCGGACGATCTGTGCCCCCCGTTCCCGGGCCCATTGCACCCCGTAGTCGTTCATGGCCGCACCCATCCCGGCCCGACGATGATCGGGATGGACCCTGGCCGCGCTCAACCACCCCTCGGTGGGAGACAGCAACTCGGCCCGTGACGTCGCCAGCGGGTGGTCGTCCTGATCGACACAGACCACGACCAGTGAGCTCGGATCCTCGATCCATGCCGGGAGCGCCTCGCCGACATAGTCGCCCCAGGTGAAGGTGTCACGGGTCCAGGGTTCGATCTTCGGCACATCGTCCTGGCGTGCGGGGCGCAGCGTGAAGGCCATAGCTACATCCGGTCGGGAATCTCGATCCCTAACAGGTCAAGCAGTCGTTCCAGGGCTCGCAACGCCCAGGCCGACAACGCCAGCCACGAGGCCTGTCGCACCGGGTTGGGCTCGGAGAGGATGTGGCAGGTGTCGTAGAAGCGGTTGAATCGGCCTGCCACCCCATAGGCGAACTCCGCCACGTGGTTGGGAGAGCGAAGGTCGATCGTCCGTTGGACCACCTCGGGAAGACGCAACAGGTCGATCACCAGGTCGCGTTCCACGTCCACCGCGGGTGGGGAGATCTCACCCTGGCTCAATCCTGCCTCGGCGGCCTTGCGCAGGATCGACTTGATGCGCACCGCGGCGTATTGAAGGTAGGGGCCGGTCTTTCCCTCGAAGGAGCTGAAACGGTCGAGGTCGAACACGTAGTCCGAGACCCGGTTATTGATCAGGTCTCCGAACTTCAGGGCGGCAATTCCGACCAGGGACGCGATCCGCTCCCGCTCCTCGGCGGGGTACTCCTCGGCCAGATGAGCCTCGTCCAACTTGCGGTGCGCAGCATCGGTGAGCATCTCGATCACGTCGGCGAGACTGACCACGCCGCCCTCCCGGGTCTTGAAGGGCTTCCCGTCGGGGCCGTTCATGGTCCCGAACCAGATGTGCTCCAGTCTGGTCCCGTCCGGGATCATCCCTGCCTTGTGCGCCGCCCGGAACAGTTGGAGGAAGTGGTCCGACTGACGTTTGTCCACGACGTAGAGGACCAGGTTGGCATGGAGTTCCTCGATCCTCATTTCGATGGTGGCCAGGTCGGTGGTGCTGTAAAGGGCGCCGCCCACCGACGACTCCAGGATCAACGGCGGGATATCCCGTTTGTCGTCCTCCTCGGCGACCCGGATCACGACCGCGCCGTCCGACTCCTCGGTGACCCCGGACTCGATCAGCGAGCTGATCATCGGGCCAATCCGATCCCGCACGTCCGACTCCCCGTACCAGAGGTCGAAGTTCACATCCAGTGCGGCGAAGTCCTCGCGTTGGGCCACCTCGGAGGCGTATTTCATGTGCCGCCACAAGGCCAGATACCCCGGGTCGCCCTGCTGGAGACGGACCGTCGCCTCTCGTGCCTGGTCGGCGAAGGCGGTGTCGGCCCGGGCCCGCGCCGCGGCCTCGGGGTACAACCGTTCCAGGTCGTCGAGGGACACCGGCGATCGCTCCGGGTACTGGGAGACATCCTGGTCGAAAAACGGGAGGTCGGGGTGGGCCTCCTCGATGGCGGCGATGAGCAGGCCCATGTTGAAGCCCCAGTCGCCGAAATGGGGGTCGCGGATCACCTTGTGCCCGGCGAAGGAGAAGAGACGGGCCAGGGAGTCGCCGATGATGGTTGCCCGGAGATGACCGACGTGCATCGCCTTGGAGACATTGGGCCCGGCGTAGTCGACCACCACGT
>JBBDQO010000123.1:0-16781 GCA_040905925.1 Acidimicrobiia bacterium
GAGAGGCCATCACGTGGTCGCACTCGACCAGAGCGAGGCGATGCTCAGCCGCCTCTTCGCGCCCGAGGCACGTCGTCTGCTGGCAACGGCAGAAAGTCTCCCAATCCGGGATGGGGCCGTCGATGCGCTGACAGCTGGATACCTGCTCCGATATGTCGAGGAGCTCCCAACTGCCATGCGGGAACTGTCGCGTGTCGTGCGACCGGGGGGAACGGTTGCGATGCTGGAGTTCGGGCGACCGACGGGTGTATGGCGCCCGCTCTGGTGGTTCTATACCCGATTCGCCCTGCCCGCGATTGGCGCCGTCATCGGAAGCGGTTGGAGTGAGGTGGGCAGGTTCTTGGGCCCCAGCATCGATGGACTCTGGACGAGATACTCCCCTGAGGATCTGGCCCGGGTGTGGGCTGAGGCCGGTCTGGCCCAGGTGCGGTGGCAGTCGATGTCCCTGGGCGGAGGCTTTCTCATATGGGGAGTCAAGAAGTGAGCGGGTCACGGGCTTTCTATGCCCGATCCGGTTCGACCCGGGGTGATCTCATCACCCTGCTTCATCCTCCTTACACCGCCTGGCACCTCTCCTACGTGGCAATCGGCGCCGGGTTGGCTCCGCACCTCGACTGGAGGATCCTGGCTGGGACCCTGCTTGCCTTCTTCTTCGGCCTGGGCGTCGGGGCCCACGCCCTCGACGAGGTGCACGACCGCCCCCTCCGCACCGGTCTCGGCGACGGGACCTTGTGGGCACTCGGTGTCGGCGGCGTCCTTGCCGGGGGCCTTCTCGGAGTCCTGGGTGCCTTCGTCATCTCCCCGGTCCTCCTGGTGTGGGTAGCGATTGGACTGTGGCTGGTGGCTGGCTACGCGTTGGAATGGTCGCCGATCATTCATTCCGATTGGGGGTTCAGCGTGGCCTGGGGTGCTTTTCCCCTTCTCGTCGGCTTTTGGGCACAGACCCAAGCACTCTCCCTATCCGTGATTCTCGTCGCATCTGTCACAACGGTCCTGAGCCGCGTCCAGCGGGAGTTGAGCACGCCGGCGCGGCGGATCAGGAGGACCGATGATCCGATCCAGGTCTCGGGTTGGACCCGCGACGAGTTGTTGTCGACCTGGGAGAGGGCGCTCCGCCTTATGTCGCTGGCGATGCCGCTGCTGGCCCTGGCATTGCTGGCAGCTCACATCTGAGTAAGGCCGTCTTCGAGCGCGGGCTCTGGAATCCTGAATTTCATACAGTCGAATCGGACCAGGTAGATTCGCCCCCCGTTGTGAGCAACGAGGTCCACGGAATCACTGTTTCGGACCGACGGCGGCCTGGGGCCGTCGGCTCACCTCACTGATCAGCGTCGCCAACTGAAAGGACCAACCGACGATGCCCATCGTCCTCGCTGCTGAGGGTGGCTTCCAGGAGTTCACGCTCGGCTCTACCGAGTGGTGGTGGCTCGGCTTCGCCATGGCGGCCTCCCTCCTCGCCATCGTCGTTGGGTTCTTACTGTCCCGTGGCGTGCTTCGTGCCGACCAGGGAACGGAGAAAATGCGGGAGATCGCCGGCGCCATCCAGGAAGGCGCCATGGCGTATCTGAAACGACAGTTCAGGACGATTGCTCTCATCCTGATTCCTCTCGTGGTTGTCGTCTTCCTCACCTCGACAAAGGTGCTCAAACCGGACGGTTCCGAGGCCCTCTCGTTGTTCGAATCGGGCACCGCGCGCACCCTGGCCTTCATCGCCGGATGCGTCATGTCGGGTCTGACCGGCTTCATCGGGATGCGGCTCGCGGTGCAAGGGAATGTGCGGACCGCTGCCGCAGCACGTAGCGGCTCGCTTCCTGCCGCACTGCAGATTGCATTTCGCACCGGTGGTGTGGCCGGGATGTTCACCGTAGGTCTTGGCCTTCTCGGTGCCACCGCCATCATCATGATCTTCCAGAACACGTCATCGGCGATCCTGATCGGGTTCGGCTTCGGAGGGTCGCTGCTCGCGTTGTTCATGCGGGTTGGAGGCGGGATCTTCACCAAGGCGGCGGACGTTGGCGCCGACCTGGTGGGCAAGATCGAACAAGGAATTCCTGAGGACGATGCCCGCAACCCGGCGACCATCGCCGACAACGTGGGCGACAACGTGGGCGACTGCGCAGGGATGGCCGCCGACCTGTTCGAGAGCTACGAGGTGACCCTGGTCGCTTCGATCATCCTCGGCGTTGCCGCCTTTGCCTCGGTCGGCGCCAACCCGGTTCTCGGTTTGATCTTTCCCGTCATCGTCCGCGCCATCGGGGTCCTCGCCTCGATCGTCGGGGTGTTCCGGGTCCGGGCCACGGAGAGCGATACCTCAGCGCTGGCACCCATCAACCGAGGGTTTCTCACCGCCGGGATCCTGACCGTCCTCGGGACGGCCGCTGTGGCCCTGTTCTATGTGGGCAATGATCACGGTGGCGAGGGGTGGCGGGTTCTCGGCGCCGTGGTGGCGGGCTTGGTGCTGGCTCAGGTCGTGAGCCGGCTCACCGAGTACTTCACCTCGACCGAGGACAAACCGGTTCAGGAGATCGCTGAAGCCACCCAGACTGGCCCGGCGACCACCGTGCTCTCTGGAATCTCCGTCGGCCTCGAGTCATCGGTGTGGGCCATCGTGGCGATCGCAGGCGCCATCGCCGTCGCCATCGGCCTCGGTGACGGCAACATCCAGTTCTCGCTCTACCTGGTGGCCCTGACCGGGATGGGAATGCTGGCAACCACAGGCGTCATCGTCTCCGAGGACACCTTCGGCCCGGTGGCGGACAACGCTGCCGGCATCGCCGAGATGTCCGGCGAATTCCACGATGACGCCCAGAAGGTGATGGTGAGCCTGGACGCAGTAGGCAACACCACCAAGGCGGTCACCAAGGGATTCGCCATAGGTTCGGCGGTGATCGCAGCCGTGGCCTTGTTCGCATCCTTCATCGAGACCATCGCCGTCGAGCTCGGGCTCGGGATCGAGGGTCCGCAGATCTTCTCCGCACCCGAGACTTCGATCAACGTGGCCAACCCGACCATCTTCATCGGCCTCCTCATCGGTGGATCGGTTGCGTTCATGTTCTCGGCGCTGGCGATCCGCGCCGTTGGCCGGACCGCCGGAGTGGTGGTCGAGGAGGTTCGTCGCCAGTTCGCCGATGGTCAGATCATGGCGGGCCTGCGCCGCCCCGACTACGGGCCGGTGATCGACATCTGCACCAAGGCGTCGCTGCGGGAGCTGGCCACCCCGGCGCTGCTGGCGGTCCTCACCCCGGTGATCGTCGGCTTCGGCATCGGGTACCTGGCCCTTGGTGGCTTCCTCGCGGCCGCAATCCTGACCGGACAGCTCATGGCCAACTTCCTGTCCAACTCGGGAGGCGCCTGGGACAACGCCAAGAAGTACATCGAGGACGGTCACTACGGGGGCAAGGGGTCCGAGAGCCACAAAGCAGCCGTGATCGGCGACACCGTCGGTGACCCCTTCAAGGACACCGCTGGACCGGCACTCAACCCTTTGATCAAGGTGATGAACCTGGTTTCGCTTCTGGTCCTGCCCGCGATGATCACCCTGCGTGACAACACCACTACTCGGTTGGCCATCGCCGGTGCCTCGCTCGTTGTCCTTCTGATCGCCATCGCCTACTCGAAGCGTGAGGCGTCGGTCGGGGGCTCCAAGCGCGACACGGTGGCGGCCGAGGTATGAACGCGGCCTGACCATAAGCTAATTGGGACGTATAGGGGTCATATCCGGCCCTGTAGCTCCCAATTACGGCGTGCCGTCACCCTTCGGCGGCGAGCCCCGGCGATATGCGCCATCCTATGCCGATGCCTCGCCCCCTCTCCGGATTCACCACTCTCACCTTTGATTGCTACGGCACCCTCATCGACTGGGAATCAGGCATCTGGGAGGCGCTACAGCCGCTACTCGAGCGCAACGCTGCCACCAGGCTCTCTCGTTCCCTGGCCCTCGAAGTCTTCGCCCGTTCCGAGAGCCGGAAGGAGTCGGCCACTCCCGGGCTCGCTTATCCGGAGATCCTCGCCGAGGTCCACCGGGATCTGGCCGAGCACCTCCAACTAGTCACAGACTCCGAGTTGGACCGTCGCTTCGGAGAGTCGGTCCCCTTCTGGCCGGCCTTCCCCGACAGCCCCGCCGCCCTCAAGGACCTCGGCGCACGCTATCGCCTGGTGATCCTGTCCAACATCGATCGGGCCGGCTTCGCCGCCTCCCGCGACCGGCTCGAAGCAGATTTCGACGCCGTTTACACCGCCGCGGACATCGGTTCCTACAAGCCCGATCACCGCAATTTCGAGTACATGCTGGATCATCTGGCATCCGACTTTGGGGTCGGGCCCGAGGAGGTGCTTCACGTCGCACAGAGTCTCTATCACGACCATGTCCCGGCACAGAGCTTCGGCCTGGCGACGGCGTGGATCGATCGCCAGCGTCTCTCCGAAGGCGGCGACTGGGGAGCGACGGCCAAGGTCGAACATCTTCCGGTAACCGACTACCGGTTCTTCTCCATGGCAGAATTGGCCGACGCCGCGCTGCGCGAATCTCAGTGACCCAGGATGACCCGGATACGATGCCGGCGGTGGCCAAGTCCCTGATCCGCCCGATCCCTGACACCTTCGATCAGGCGCTGGTGCGTCATGGCCGCCCGAGGATCGATGTTGGCCTGGCCAGGGCTCAGCACGACACCTACCGCCAGCAGCTGGAAGCTGCCGGCTACGCCATCGAGGAAGTGCCGACAGATCCTGGGTATCCCGATTGTGTCTTCATCGAGGACACCGCGGTGATCATTGGATCGACCGCAGTCATCACCAGACCGGGCGCGGCGTCCCGTCGCGGCGAGACCGGGCCGGTGGCGGTTGCGCTTCGGGAGCACTTCCCGCTCGTCGAAGTCGAAACACCGGGCACCATCGACGGGGGCGACGTCTTCATCATGAGGGACGTCGTCTATGTGGGACGTTCGGGACGGACCAACCAGGAGGGAATCGACCAGTTGAAGACGGTGGCGACCGATCAGGGTCTCGATCTCGTTGCCGTGGGCGTCCACGACGCTCTCCACCTCAAGTCGGTGGTGCTCCCGGTGGACGACGAGACCCTGGTGGTGACACCGAATGCCGTCGACGAGACGGCCCTGGTGGGGTTTCGTCTCGTCTTCGAGGCCAACTCCGAGCGGCACCGATTCAGCGCGCTCCCCCTGCGCGACGGTCGTCTCCTAGTGACTTCCGGCGCACCGGAGACGGCCGCCGCCCTCGAAGCCACGGGCCATGACGTGGTTCCCATCGATGTCTCCCAGATCCAGATGGCAGACGGTGGACTGACCTGTATGTCGATCCTGTTCTGAGTGTTGGAGCGGCCGATCGCCAAACCTGTCAACCCGAATATCATGAGGGGCTCATCGTCGGTAGGAGGCCCCATCTCAACTGAACCAGTGCTCGAAGTAGTGGAGCTGGGCTTTCCCTGGCACGGATTGGACCCATTCATCTTCACCGTCCATCACGTCGACCACTACCCGGAGGGCAACGAGGCGCTGGGACCCGCCGAACCGCTCCACGGACGGCAGATCGGGGCTGACTTCTCCTATTTGGGCGGCTGGAGCATGTACCACGGCGACATCGTCCCCGGATTCCCCCAGCACCCCCATCGCGGCTTCGAGACCGTCACCGTGGTGAGGCGGGGCTATGTCGATCACTCGGATTCACTGGGCGCCACCGCGCGATACGGACAAGGGGACGTGCAATGGCTGACCACGGGGAGCGGGATCATGCACTCGGAGATGTTCCCTCTGATCGATCCCGACGGCCCCAACCCACTCGAGTTGTTCCAGATCTGGCTCAACCTCCCGCCGCAATCGAAGATGGTGCCCGCCTACTTCGGGATGCTTTGGGAGGAGGAGATACCGACGATCACACCCGCCCCCGGAGTCAGCCTCGACGTCATCGCCGGCTCTATCGGTGACTCCATTCCACCGTCGCCGCCACCGGACTCCTGGGCTTCCCGGGACGACTCCCATCTCGCCATCTGGTTGATCAGACTCGAGCCTGGTGCCGTCTGGGAAATGCCGTCGGCGCCCTCCGGGGTAAACCGGATGCTCCATTGCTTCCAGGGGGACGACGTCCAGATCGGCTCCACCCGGTTCGAAGCGAGGATCGGGGTGAGGCTCGACCCCGAGACCCCAACCGAAATCGTCAACCACGGCGGCTCGGCTGAGTTTCTACTCCTTCAAGGTCAGCCGATCGGCGCCCCGGTGTTCCAGATGGGGCCGTTCGTGATGAACTCGGCGGAGGAGTTGCGGACCGCGGTCGAGGACTACCACCGCACCCAATTCGGTGGCTGGCCCTGGTCGACGCGGAGCCCGGTGCACGACCGCTCCGAGGGCAGATTCGCCCTCCACGCCGATGGCCGCGTCGAGCGACGCGACATGCAACCGGTGCGCTAGCACCCTGACATGGGGCAGTGACCCCGTAATTGGGACGTGCAGGGGTCAGATATGGACCTGACGCTCCCAATTACGAAGCGGGACCACCGACGAGACGGCTGGTGATGAATTCGACCGTCTTCTTCACCGCCAAACAGGCCTCAGGTGACTCCGTCACCTTGTTCTGGAAACCGTGAGGCATGCCTTCGTACAGGTCCAACTTGACTTCGACCCCCGCGGAATCCATCGCCTGATAGTGACGGATGAAGTTGCTGAGGAAGATCTCCCTGGTCCCGCCCTGGATCAAGGTCGGCGGAAAGCCCTTCGAATAATCGCCGTAGACCGGCGAGACGTAAGGGTTCTTCTGCTCGGCCGGGTCGGCATAAGCATCCGCCGCCGGTTTGAGATGTTGAAGGTAGAGATAGCTTCCTTCAACCCCTGCCAGGGTGTCGTAGGTGTCACCGGTCTCAGTGATGTCCGACCACGGGGACCACATCACCACCGCGGCCGGCATCCCCTGCCCGAGATCACGCATCTTGAGCACAGAGCCAGCGGCCAGGGAGCCTCCGGCGGAGTCCCCGTAGATGGCGAGTTGGTCGAGCGATGACCCTTCCACCACCAGGCCTTGAAGAACGGAGATCACCTGATCGGTGATCTCCTGCCACCTGGCAAATGGTGCCAGGGTGTAGTCAATCGACACGACGCGGAGCCCCGACGCCCTGGCGACCCGAGCAGCGTTGCCAATGGTGGATCGCGCGGTGAAGGCCACGTAACCGCCGCCATGGGTGTAGAGCAAGGCCCGTCCGTCATCGACCCAACCCTCGGGTCGGACGTCGAGCACCGGGATCCCGCCGATCTCACACTCGACCACCTCGACTTCGGGGCCCGGGTCCCCGAAGCCTGCCTCAAGACGCTCCGCTTCTGTGGCCCGGTTTCGCTGACGCCAGACCTCGAGATCTCCAAGCGCCGGGAGCGGGGGCAGGCTGGCAAGCTCCGGCAACGACTCGAAATAGACGGCCCAGTCTCGGGAAACGGTGGACGGCACCTGGGTGTAGGGAGTTGACTCGCTCACATGTCACCCATTCGTCACGTCGGCGCCGCCACTGACGCCCACGCTCTGGCCCGGCGGATCGCCATGGATGACGACGTCGGCGCCTCCAGACGCCACCACGGTGATGGAGTCGGACACGTTGACGGTCACATCCGCCCCGCAAGACGCCCGGATGGTCATCTCCCCGACTGTCAGCAGGGCCAGATCGACATCGGTGCCACCACTCGCGTTCAGATCGAGGACATCGCTGGCGCCCTCGCCGGTGACCTCGGTGCCTCCCGATGCGGCCAGCCCTTGCAGGCTGGCGACAGACACCTCGACGAATCGGCCCCCGCCGCCGAAGATGCTGAAGCTCCCCCGACTCTCGATCCTCAACGTGCTGTCATCCACCTCGGTGACGATACGGTCGATTATGTTGTCGTCGTAGGTGACGGTCACCGAGGTGGCCAGGTTTGGGTCCACCGTCAGCCGGAGCTCGATTCCACCAGAGACCTCGATGCTGTCGAATTCACCCACATCACGATCCTCGGTGACCAATTCCCCGGATCCGGTGGGCCCGCATGCCGGGAGCACGCTCAAGCCAAGGTGATTGCAGCCAACAAGCGCCACCGCTTCATACCAAACCTCTCGAGTCGGAGTTCGTGGCCGCCACGCTATCTCGCGGCGACGGACCGGGTTCAGGTTGGCTCTATGGTTCCATCAGGAGGAATTATGACTGGTCGGGAAGTTGGCCTGCATCGTCGCCCACTGGGTGCCAGGAGCGGCATCGAGGTGACCGAGGTCGGGATCGGGCTCTGGCCCGTGCCTCACGGCGAATGGGGACCAGGAGAAGACCAGGACATCTTCGACGCCATCGAGGCGGCGCTCGAGGGTGGGGTCAACTTCTTCGACACGGCGGACATCTACGGAAGCGGTCATTCTGAGGAGCTTCTGGGCAAGGCGATGAAGGGCCGCCGCTCCGACTTCTTGGTGGCGACCAAGATCGGCTGGGACGGGTTCGACCACGACGCCTTCCGATCGCAATACGACACGGTCGAGAAACTGATGGCCGGGGTGGAGGGCTCACTGCGACGGCTCGACACCGACCACGTGGAATTGATCCAATGCCACATCCACGCCGAGGAGCCCAATACCGACGTGTTCATCGAGGGGTTCAGACGGCTGAAGAACGATGGCAAGGTGCTCGCCTGGGGAGTGAGCACCGGGGAGCTAGCCCATGTCGAGCGGTTCAACGCCGACGGCGACTGTGACGCACTCCAGATCGACTACTCGATACTCAACCGGATCCCCGAAGCCGAGATCTTCCCGTACTGCGAGGCGAACGGGATCGGAGTCATCGTGCGTGGACCGCTGGCGATGGGTCTCCTCACCGACAAGTTCTCGACCGACGATACCTTTCCGAAGGGCGATTTCCGCCGAGCCTGGATCGAAGATCCCGAAGAGCACCAACAGTTCCTGGCCGACCTCGCCACGGTGGCCCGGCTTCGGGACGTCGTTCCCGAGGAGGACACGATGGCCCAGTTCGCTCTCCGCTTCGTGACCACGCATCCCGCGGTGACCACCGTGATCCCTGGCGCCCGCAACCGTCGCCAGGCCGAGTCGAACACTGCGGCCGGTCGCAGACCACCCCTGTCTTATGCTGAGATGTCTGAAGTCGACGCCGTCGTTCCCCCCGGGGGCGGCCGCAGGATCTGGCCCGCCTGACCGGAGATCTCTCGCGCTTCACCCCGTCGGATCCTCGGCGGGCCGCAGGTGATCAAGCAAGTATCCGCGGGATCGGATGGTCCGGACCGTGAGACCGACCGTGGGAAGCCGCTGACGCAAACGCAATATATGAGCATCGAGCGCATTGCGACGGGGATCGGGCCGACCCTCTCCGACCTGCGGCCAACCGGATTCGATCAGGGCCTGACGAGTGACCACGGCTCCCGGTCGTTCGAGCAGGGTGGCCACCAGACGTGCCTCGAGGGGAGAGAGGGAAACCCAGCCGCTTCCGAAGCGCAGGATGCCACCTTCGTCGAGCTGAGGAGTCGTGAGCTCCTCGTCGGCACCGATGGTCCCGAGTTGTCGGGATCGGCTTCGCAAGGCCTCGAGACGGGCTTCGAGGTCGACGGCCGAGGCCGGGACCCTGATCCAGTCCTCGATGGGGCTGGTGCTCACAGGGGGCGGGCCGGATTCGACCAGCAGGAGGTGGGGTTGACGAGTTGCCACCAGCGAAGCACGCCTCTCCTCTTCACCGGGCCATCGGATCAGGGCCACATCCACGCCGGGAAAGTACCCAGCGTCTTGTTTCACCTGTGTTTCCCGTATGTGAAGGCTCCGCGACAGCCAGGAGGTGACCCGGATCGGGACCGGTATCCATGAGAACTGTCACAGCTGCTTCCTACGATCGCCAGATGACCGATCTGCCCGTCGAAGTGATTCGCAGCAAGAAGCGGAAGCGGACCGTGCAGGCCTATCTCGCTGATGGCAAGCTCCGGGTCCTGGTTCCGGCCGGTCTTCCCCCGGATGAGGAGTCCAGGCTCATCGAGAGCATGATCAGCAAGGCCACCCGCAAGCTGTCGTCGGCGGGGGTCGACCTGATCGCACGGGCGACCGAGTTGGCCATGGAGTACGGACTTGCGACGCCATCGAGCATCGAGTGGTCCGACCGACAGCTGTCGAGATGGGGATCGTGCACCCCGTCAGACGGAAGGATTCGCATCTCGAGCCGGTTGGCATCCATGCCGGGATGGGTGCTCGATTCGGTATTGATCCACGAGCTGGCGCACCTCGAGGTCCCGGACCACGGTGAGCGCTTCCGGGCCATCGTGAAGCGCTATCCGCTCGGTGAGCGGGCCAAGGGCTACCTGATTGCCAAGAGCGAGGAGCGGGTGTCGTCCTGATCCCGGAGGTGACACGCGGGTCCTCGCATCGTGAGAGGAGCTGAGCGGCCGCCGAGTCGAGTTCGTGGAGCTTCCGGAATCACCTCAGCCGTCGTCGATCACAATCGTCTTGACTCGCGCCCCGGCACCGCTCTTGATCGTCACCTGCGAAGGACGCAGCCCGAAGTGATGGGCGACCAGCCGACAGAGCTCCCTATTGGCCTTGCCGTCGACCGGCGGCGCTTTCACCGTCGCCCGCCAGGTACCGTCGTCGCGCTCGGTGAGCGTGGCGATGCGGGCGTTGGGCTTGACCGTGATCCTCAGCGCTCGCACCGAATCGATTGTGGCAGCCGTCGCGCGATCACATCCGTCTCACCCAGGTGTTGGAGGTGCCGGTCGGTTAGATCAGGTCGATCGACGGGCTGCCAGCTCGGCCGCTCCCACGACCGGCTCGTGAGATTCGGCGCGGCTATCCCTCGCTGGTCGCGGACTAGTCACTTTGCGCGCGATCTTTCTGGTCCTCATCCCCGGATGCCCTGATTGCCGATCTGGAACGGTGGTCACTCGCACACCCAGAGATGGCACGGGCGGACCGAAATGCCGTGAATGCGGCAAGCCGGCCAGGTTCCTCATCTCAAGGGGCCTTGCCTGCGGTACCCACGCCTATGAGTACCTGGTGGGAGACGAGGTGGATTCGGGCCCGATGCCGGCGCAGATCAGGTCCCTCTCGAGCAAGCATCAGAGAACTCTGCTGCGCCGCCGCTGACCGAGGCGGTCTCCGATGCGGATCCGGGCCATGGTGAGCAGCTCTGCGTTCGCGGACATCCCTGCCCTCACCCGTCGCACCCTCGGGCAGGTCCACGTTCCGGTCTGGCCGTTCTTCCCGCTGGTCCGGCACTTCATCGAGCGCGCCACTGGCGAGCCCATGGTGCAGCTCTCCTCACAGAGATCGGACGTGTCCTGGCACCGGTCTTGCTCATGCACGGGCCCGCCGGGCTCTAGTGGCACAGTGGGCTCGAGTTGGGGCCGGATGTGGCCTTCTCGCAGTGCTCTCGTACACGCTGATCGCGGCTGCGCCGTTGACCTCCGCCCAAGCGCTCGTAGTCGCGTGTGTGTTCGGGCCGACTCTGGCGTGCGCCTCCACGGGCCTGTACCACGTCCTTCGTTTGCATCACCGAACAGTGACTCTCGACCTCGGCCTCATGGCCAACGTCGCCGCCGGCGTCACGGTGACCCTGATGCTCCTGGCTCAACTGGGACTCAAACGCTGGTTCGAGATCCAGTTCGGAATCGCCTCGACCGACAGTTCCGAGCCTGCGCTCCACGCCGCGTTCGAGGCCGCCAATGGGATCCAACTGGGCCTGGACGTCGCCTGGGACTTGTTCCTCGGCCTGGGCACTGTCCTCTTGGCCTGGAACATGTGGCACCACCCTCGATTTGGGCGGCTGTTCGCCCTCTCAGGCGCTGCGATCGCCATCGCACTTCTCGTCGCGAATCTGGGGGTGTTCCCAGAACCGCCCGCAGACGCCGGATCGATCGATCTCGGGCCGCTGGTTGGGTTGTGGTACCTGATCATCACAATTCGACTGGCAAGATCCGCCCGCTGGGCCGCCGACAAGGCACACGACGCCTGAGTGGCGACACCTTCTTCCCAGGAGTGGCGCTTCTGACGCATGCCGCGCCTGATCGACGATGAGGCCGAAGGAAGAGGTCCGGGACACACGATGGCGAGTGTGCCAGCGCTCGCTCCGTGCTTGCACTGGGCTTAGCGCCCGACGTATCCAAGCTCATCGCTCGCCTCGTTGAGGTTGATGATCAGCCCTTACGGCGAGGAGTAGCATCGGTCGCCCCGTGAGCCGCCAGGAGGGACTCAGTTGCGTTTCGGACACTTCTCTGACGCTGCACGTGAGTACGTGATCACGACGCCTCGCACGCCGTATCCGTGGATCAACTACCTGGGGACCGAGGAGTACTTCGGCCTGATCTCGCACACTGGCGGTGGATACAGCTTCTACCGGGACGCCGGGATGCGCCGACTCACCCGCTACCGGTACAACAACGTGCCCACGGATGTCGGAGGCCGCTACTTCTACGTGAACGACGACGGCGATGTCTGGACACCGTCGTGGGCACCCGTGCAAGCAGAACTCGATCATTTCGAGGCGAGGCACGGACTCTCGTACACCGTGATCACCGGCGAGCGCAACGGCCTGCGGATCGAGACTCTCTACCTGGTGCCGCTGGGCGCCACGGCGGAGATCCACCGGGTGAGACTCACCAACACCGGCGCAACCGCCAAAGGTGTGAAACTCTTCTCCGTCTTGGAGTTCAACCTATGGAACGCGTTGGACGACCAGACGAACTACCAGCGGAATCTCTCGCTGGCCGAGGTGGAAGTCGACGGCTCGACGATCTACCACAAGACCGAGTACCGCGAACGGCGCAGTCATTATGCCTTTCACGCGGTCAACGCCCCGATCTCCGGATACGACACCGATCGTGAGACGTTCTTCGGTCCCTACGGCGGGTGGAACGCACCCGACGCCGTCGTCGCAGGTCATTGCCACAACTCGATCGCAAGCGGCTGGTCGCCTATCGGTGCCCACCAGATCGACGTGGCGTTGGCGCCGGGCGAAGTGCGCGACTTAGTCTTCGTGCTCGGCTATGTCGAGAACGGGCCGGACGCCAAGTGGGAGTCGCCAGGGGTCGTCAACAAGGCCCCTGCCCGGGCACTTCTCCAGCGCTTCTCCACGAGCGAACAGGTCGATGCTGCGATGGCCGAGCTCCGCAGCTATTGGGACGACTTGCTCTCGACGTTCACCGTCGACAGCGGCGACCCGAGGGTCGACCGGATGGTGAACGTCTGGAACCCATACCAGTGCATGGTCACGTTCAACATGTCACGAAGCGCCTCGTACTTCGAGACCGGCATCGGTCGGGGCATGGGATTCCGTGACTCGAACCAAGATCTCCTCGGGTTCGTGCACCTGGTGCCGGATCGGGCCCGGGAGCGCATCCTGGACATCGCCGCGACACAGCTCCCCGATGGGAGTGCGTATCACCAGTATCAGCTGCTCACTAAACGGGGGAATCACGATATCGGCTCGGGCTTCAACGACGATCCGTTGTGGCTGATCGAGGGGGTGGCTGCCTACGTCTCCGAGACCGGCGATCTCGCGATCCTCGACGAAGACGTGCCCTTCGACAACGATCCTGAAGACACGGGCACTCTCTTCGAGCACCTGCGGCGGTCTTTCCATCACGTGTTGCACAATCGCGGCCCTCACGGGTTGCCCCTCATCGGTCGGGCGGACTGGAACGACTGCCTCAACCTCAACTGCTTCTCCGAGACGTCGGGGGAGTCGTTCCAGACGACCGAGAACCTCGCAGGCGGGTCGGCGGAGTCCGTGTTCATCGCAGGCCTGTTCGTGCACTGTGCACCCGTTTACGCCGCTCTGGCGGAGGCGGTGAGAGCACCGGAGGAAGCGGACGGGGCCCGTCGAGCTGCCGCGGCGATGAGCGCCGTCGTACTCGACCACGGATGGGATGGCGACTGGTTCGTACGCGCCTACGACTACTTCGGGAACAAGGTCGGTTCGAGCGAGTGCGACGAGGGGAAGATCTACATCGAGCCGCAGGGGTTCTGCGTCATGGCCGGGATCGGCGTCGAGAGCGGGGAGGCGGTACGTGCATTGGACTCGGTGGGGAAGATCCTGGACACCGATCACGGGATCATGCTCCTGCAGCCGCCCTACACGACCTATCACCTGGAATTGGGTGAGATCAGCACTTATCCCCCGGGATACAAGGAGAACGGCAGCATCTTCTGCCACAGCAACCCGTGGGTGATGATCGCCGAGACCATGGTCGGGCGCGGCGACCGGGCGTTCGCCTACTGGAAGAAGATCGCTCCCACCTTCCGCGAGGAGATCTCGGAGGTGCATCGGTTGGAGCCTTACGTATATGCACAGATGATCGCCGGCAAAGACGCCCCACGGCACGGCGAGGCGAAGAACTCCTGGCTCACCGGCACGGCCGCGTGGAACTTCGTTGCCATCACCCAGCACATCCTTGGTGTGAAGCCCGAGATGGAGGGCTTGCGTGTCCAGCCCTGCCTCCCGGCCGAGATGACAAAGGTGGAAGTCACGAGACGGTGCCGCGGGGCCCAGTATCGAATCACCGTTGCCAACAGGGGTGAAGGCGGCTCGCCGCGGCTCGCCGTCGATGGCCAACCGATCAACGGCATCGTGGTGCCGTACGCGCCAGCTGGCTCGATCGTGGAGATCGCGGTCGACTGCTAGGGATGGCTTCGGCAAGGCACGCGCCAAGACCTCTTGCCACGCAAGAAATTTCGGCGGCGCGCCCGGGGCGACTCGAACACCCAACCTCCTGATCCGTAGATCTCCAAGCGGCGTCCACGGGCGTCCACATCCGTCCATACATGGCTCAGCAATAGGCTCCCGATCCCACCAGTGTCCACACATGACCGCCGCGGTCCACCCCGAATGGCTCCCAACTTGGCTCCCAGCCAGAGCGCTGCCAGCGATGTGGCAGCAGAGACACTGGCTTCCGCGGCGACCCACATATCGCGCGGAACGTCTGGCTGGGGGCGCAGAATGCCGGGTAGCGTGCGCTGGCATCGGCTCGTTCGTGGTGTCGTTGGTGAGTGTTATGCGCGGGCGTGCTCGTGACACGTTGCTGGAGTGGATCGAAGGCTTCAGCCCAGAGGCCATGGCGAGCGTCTGTCTTCAGAAGGCGATGATGGCTTGGAGGGTCTCTGCGAAGATGTCCGGGTGGTCCCAGCACGGAGCATGGCCGCTGTCCTCGATCACATGGAGCGGCCATCCGAATCTGGTATGTGCCGACTCGGCGATCCCCCTTTCATCACTCTGTCGTCTCGGCCCTAGATGAGGGCCACCGGGACGTCGATGCCACCCAGGTCCCGCTTCGACAGGGCCGACGCCCCTAGCGGGTTACCGGGACTTCTTTGTGGGGCTAGGGTTTTGAGGTGGAACACCGCGGTTTCATCCTGATTGCCGACATAACTGGCTACACGGCCTATCTGAGCGGGTCTGAGCTGGAGCATGCGCAAGGCACGTTGACCGATTTGCTTGAGCTTCTCGTCGAACATACCCGCTCTCCCCTTGTGGTTGCCCAACTAGAGGGCGACGCCGTTATGAGCTATGCCCTTCAGGCTGGTTTGGTTAGTGGCCAGACCTTCTTGGAGAGCATCGAGGAGACTTATGTGGCCTTTCGGCGGGCGATCGGATTGATGGTGTTAAACAACACCTGCGGATGCAACGCCTGCGTAAACGTCAAATCGCTCGACCTCAAATTCTTCATCCATTTCGGGGCATTCGTCCTACAGCGGATCGGGGGGATCAACCAGCTGCTGGGCACCGACATCAACCTCATCCACCGACTCCTGAAGAACTCGGTAACCGCCGAGACGGGTATCCGCGCTTACGTTCTATGCACCGACGCGGCGATCGAGGCTCTCGGACTCGATACAACAATCCAGGAGATGGTCGATCACCAAGAGACAGTCCCCGACTTTGGACAAGTTACAGTTTTGGTTAGGGACATGCACCCTGTGTATGAGGCTAGAAGGGATGACGAGCTCGCCACGTATAGTCCCGATGAGGTTTTGATAACAGTCTCGACAGAGATCTCCATGCCTCCCGAACGAGTGTGGGATTACCTCAACCAATCCGAGTTCCGGAATCTCCTAAGTGGAGACGACCGCCAAGAGATCCTCGACCGGCAATCGGGCCGAATTGGCGAGGGCAGCACCTATAGGTGCTATCACGGCAAGATGACCATTCCCCAACTGGTCCTGGAGTGGAAACCCTTTGAACGTGTTCTGCTACGACAGCAAATGCCGTTCCCGGGCCGACCAACCCACATTCTCATCGACTTACGGCTCACCCCGACCGAGGCGGGAACGAGGCTCGACCAGACTGTCACCAGGCCAACTGGAACCCTTTTGAAACGCTCACTGGCCAGGGCGATGATCAAGATGAGAGCTGACCGCACTCACCGGGACATGAGAGAGTTTCGTGATCGTATCCAAGACGACTTGTCCGCTCATGAACCGATGCCGGAGTCCTCTATTCCGATTCCGATCGAACAAATCACATTGGCAGCCGCGGCAAGCCTTCATAAAGAGAAATAGCAAGCAGCTAGCCGGACAGGAACCCAATGAGGCACATCGGATTTCAGCGGGGTGTGATGGTGGCGAGCGGGCCCTTGAGCAATAGCGACCGCGACGACATGGTTCGGCTTCGGCGGTTCAGGGGCAGCGAATGCAGTCGGCGGGGAAATTTGACAGCTCTGAGTGAGCCGCCTGGGCTGCGGCCGCAGTGGGGGCCAATTCGGTGCGACGCTCGGAGACCTTGGCCTTCCCGATATGAAGGAGAGCGCCCACGTAGACGCCGGCGATGACCAAGGTCCCACCGGCAACTAGCCGGA
>JBBDQO010000124.1:0-2740 GCA_040905925.1 Acidimicrobiia bacterium
ACCCGTCCCCCGACATTGACCGACCAGGATCCCGGGCAGTACTCGCCAGGGATCTCCCCGATCCGGGCGTCGATGCCCAGGGTCTGAAAGGCTCTCGCCATCACCCCGGCGATCGTCTCGAAACGGTCTCGAATGCCAACCCTGGGGTCGTGGTCGGGCACCGCCATCGAGAAGGAGAGTGTGAAGGCGTGAAAGACGGCGGCCCGGCCACCGGCGAGACGCTCGACCGCGGCAAACCCGTGAGCTCGAGCTGCCTTGATCGCCTGGGGATAGCCCGGTTGCACCCGATCTGCCCGACCGAAGGCCACGACCGCTTCTGGGACATGGAGGCGGAAAACCCCGCCGATCTCGCCACGGGCCGCCGCCGACAAGGTCGCATGGCTCACCGCCACGTCCATCGCCGGATGATTCAGGTAGGAGTCCTCGACGAGCATGAGTCTTTGCACACCCAAGAGGATAAGGAGTCGACTGTTACCGTTTGAGTAACCGCGCCGTATCGGGAACGTTGAGGGCCGGTTCATCCGTTGATTTTGCGGGTGAGGGGGCAATCGAAAGGAGGGTGCGTGCGAAAGGCGTCTCGCGCGACTGCGCTGTTGGCCGTGGTCACGATGCTGGTCGCTTGTGGCGAAGCGCCCTTTGCATCCCTCGGCCGTCGCAGCTCCGAATGGATCTCCGAGCCCACGATCATCACCACCACCACGGTGCCGATCACGGTTCCTTCGGTGATCGGCTCGGACATCCTGAAATGGTTCAACGACACCATCGTCACCACCGCGCCACTCGATGATCCGGTTGCTGTCGAGGACGAGATATTCGATCGCAGGGCAGGTGACCTGTTCATACAGGCGAGCCGCGCCGAGATCATCTCGCTGTTGCCAGACGTCAGGTTTCCGGTCACGGCCCCATTTCTCGCCGAGTACGTGACTTCGCAGGTGGTGTTCGACAACAACGGGGAGCTGTCGAGCGATCCGGTCGCCACCTTCGGCATCTGGTCTTCTGAGCCTTACACCCGGTCCCGCTCGGTGGCGCAGATGGCGGTGCTCGAAGTGGCCTCCGACCCCGAGGCGTCGGCCGCAGTTCAAGAACCCGATGCCGATCTCTCCTGCGCCCGTTTTGCGGACCGCACGACCGAGGTCTGTGAGAGCCTTTCCATCGAGGGCATGCCGGCATGGGCTCTCACCGCCGACAACGGCACCACCCTGGTCTGGTTCGAGGGGACCTATCGCTACGAGCTGTTCGGCCGCACCTTTGTGCCGATGGCAACCCTCCAGCAGATGGCGGTCGAGTCGCTGCCCCTGGCCGAGCTAGAGCCGCTCTCGGGATAACCTCGAACCTCCAAACCCAGGAGGCGGAGCATCTTCCATTCCGGTGGCTGGTGGAGCTATCTGCAATATGACGAGGAGCACGACCGTCCCGACATCGATCGGGACCTGCTCCGTCGTGTCTGGACCTACGGGCGCCCCTATCTCCGTGGGCTCATCGGGATCCTGGTCACCATTCTCATCATCTCCGGCCTTGGGGTCGTCCCGGCCAACTTGATCAGGCTTCTGCTGGACGAGGCCTTACCCAACAAGGACCTCCCTCAATTGACCCTTCTCGGTTTGGGGATGATCTCGGTCCCCCTGGTCAGCGCCTTGGTGGGGGTGGCCCAGCGTTGGTGGTCGTCACGGGTGGGGGAGGGGATCATCTTCGATCTGCGAAGGGAGCTGTTCGCCCATCTGCAGCGGATGTCGCTCCGGTTCTTCACGGCCACCCGCACCGGCGAGTTGATGAACCGGCTTAACAGTGATGTGGTCGGTTCCCAGCAGGCGATCACTGGGACCCTGGTGACGATCCTGTCCAACGTGGTCTCTGTGGCCTTCATCCTGGTGGTGATGCTCCTGGCCGAGTGGCGATTGACTTTGCTCGCGGTGGCGGCCCTCCCGCTCTTTGTGATCCCGGCGCGCCGGGTGGCCAAGGTCCTCCGTCGGATCACCCAACAGCAGATGGAACATGAGGCCAAGATGTCGGGCATCCTTCAGGAGAGCTTCAACGTCAGCGGCGCCCTTCTGGTTCGGCTGTTTGGGCGGTGGGACGAAGAGGCCGAAAGGTTCGCAGAGGAGGCGGCCAAGGTCCGGGACTTCGGGGTGAGGCGAGCGATGGTGGGCCGAGGGTTCTTTGCCGCACTCGGGTTGGTCGCGGCGGTGGGAACCGCGGCCGTCTTCTGGGTCGGTGGACTGATGGTGATCAACGGGGAGATCAAAGACGGCGTGCTCGTGATGTTTGCCACGCTGCTCGTTCAGCTCTATGGGCCGCTTTCCGCTATCACCAACTCCCGGGTCGAATTCGCCTCCTCTCTGGTCTCTTTCGAGAGGGTATTCGAGGTCCTGGATCTGGAGACCGACATCCCCGACCCAGCAGAGCCCGAGCCCTTGCTCCCGGCGACGGGTCGGGTGGAAGTTCGGGATGTCTCCTTTCGCTATCAGGGCGACGGCCCGGAGGGATTGGACGCGGTCAGGAGATTCTGGGATGGGGGTGAGGAGAGCGAGCCGATTCCGACCTCGGCCTCGACCCGGGAATGGGCTCTGCGTCATATCAGCTTCGTCGCCGAGCCCGGTACCTTGACCGCTTTGGTCGGACCGTCGGGCGCGGGCAAGACCACTATCTCCTACCTGGTGCCGCGGCTCTACGACGTGACCGAGTGTGTCATCCTCATCGACGAACACGACGTCCGGAACGTTGCACTGCGCGATCTGGCAGC
>JBBDQO010000125.1:0-16626 GCA_040905925.1 Acidimicrobiia bacterium
AGGTAGCCGGTGGAAGCCAGATCGTCCTGTTGCCAATAACAGAAGAACTCCCGGTCGCAGCGCTCGACCAACCAGTTGAGATTCCCCGGCCAGCCGAGACGGGACTCCTGGACGACAACGTCTATCCGGGGGTCGTCTGCGTACTTTCGACAGATCTCCACCGTCGGGTCATCGGCTCCGTCGATGCTCATCACGAGATGAAAGTCGGTGCAAGTCTGGGCCAGGATCGAGCGAAGAGTCTCCTCGATGACCTCGGTCCCTCGATACACCGGCATCGCGATGAAGACACCTTGTCTCATGACATGCCCGTGATCCGATCGGCGGCTTCGAGGGCGAAGAGCGGTGCCGTTGTGTACTTGCCGGTGTCTACCGAGTGGTACTGGCCCTGCGATCGCAGCCCGACCTCGGACCTCTTGTGGAATCTGCTGTCGGGGTCATCGATGTCGGTGTCGCCCAATGAGAAGATCACTCCACCTCGAACGTCTGAACCCTCCAATCTGTGAGCCATGAGCACCTCGACCCCGGGCACCACCGATGCGAGGCTGGTGAGAGTGTTCCGGGCGATCACGATTGCATCCGAGGGGTCGGGTCGAGTCGGCCACTGTGGCGGGGTCAGGTCCGAGGACCACCCGAGTCGACCGCTCGGATACCAGCACAAGTAGAACTCGCCGGTGCCGTAGTCGACGACGTCCCCGAAACCGCCAAGAACGATGGTGGTGGAGGGAATCGACGGCACAGTTGGCGACCCACCAGCCAGCAGGAAGTACTTCATGCGGAAGGTCCACGGTGTCATCAGCGCGAGCCCGGCGGTCGCGTCAATCGCCGGGCGGCCCCGCCAGGAGCAGTTGACAACGTGGTCATACGGTCCCAGTGCTAGCGCGGTGCCATCCGCCAGATGGGCTTCGACCATACGCCGGCTTGGGGCTACCGCGGTCACCCTGGTGCCGGCGAGGATGCGGATGCCCTCGACATCGGCAACGGTCTTGGAGATGAGGTCGGCGAGAAGGCCTGGGTTCACTGCTATCTCCTGTGTCGTGAATACCGCATCCACCGCCCTGTAGCGTGGATCCGACCCATCCTGTCTGGTGAAGACGTAGGGCTCCTCCACGCCGAAGTAGGAGCCGTCGCTGGTCACGCTTCGCATCCTCTTGGCGATCTCCTTGTAGGCCTCCTCGAGCTGTGTCGTTGAGAGAAGACTGTCTTTGTGAACGACGTAGTTGAACGGCGTCGACAGCGGAAGTGCGTCGAGTGCCCTGCCCAGCCAACGACGCATCAGCGGGGCAAACTGGCTGGCTCCCCTGAACATGAGCTCTGCGGTCCGGAACGAAGGGTCGTTGGCATAGACGAACCCGAGGTGGATCTTTCCCTCGTTGTGCCGCGAGGCCTCGTCCATGAGGGTCGGGTTGGCTTCGATCAGGTCGACCGCGATGCCACGTGTGGCCAGCTCCAAGGCGACACAGGTGCCCTGAATCCCCCCTCCGATCACCGCCACCCTCATGCAATGCCCTCTGCGTCCGACGCGACTCCGAATGCCTTCATGGAAGCGGCGGGATCATAGATGTGGTTTCGAGCCGCCCAGTGGGATGGTCAGCGCCGCATGGACCCGCGCCCTTCAACCTCGTGAGACAACCTGAATCGATAATGCGGGCTGGTCGACGATATGTCCGGACGTCCCGGCTGACGTAAATCGGGCCGGCGGAACAAATTACAGTGGGCGTTATCCCCGAAAACAGGCTTCATATTGGTCAGGACCTCGGAGTTCGAATCGCGCAATGCTTTTCGTTTGATTGGCAAGATTGCCGCGTGGGTCCTGATATATCTGGCGGTGCTTGTCGGTTTGTTGAGCGTGGGTCGGTACATCGCTCTCCCGGACCGAGAGCTGGCGTTGGCTCGAGTCGCTGGGGCACTTGCCTCCGCGGCACACGTGTTGACCGGACAAGAGGGCCCCGCGGATTTTCTTGTCGACTATGCATCAGCCGCGGCACTGCGAGATGGTGTCGACCCGTATGAGATTTCAGAGGTGCTCATTGAACGGGTCGGGGAACGGTGGCCAGTTTCGCATGCCAACCCGCACCCGCCCACTCTGCTTGCTTTGGTGTTGCCGTTGACGGTGGTGCATTACGAGTGGGCGCTTGCGGCGTGGTCGTTGGCGATGGTCGGAGTTCTGATCGCAACCTTCAGGCTGGTTGGAGTTCGCTTGGCGTGGGCAGTTGTATTGGGATTCGCAATCGGGATTACGTGGCCGGGTGCCTATGGGATCACCAATCCGGTGCCCTTGATTGGTCTAGGGGTGGCGGCAGCGTGGCGATGGCGCGATACCCCGGCAGCGGCCGGCGCAGGTATTGCGCTGGCAGCTGCGCCGAAGTTGTCTGGGTTGCTTCTTGTGGTCCCATTCCTGTTCACTGGTCGCGTTAAGGCCCTTGTTTGGGGTGCAACGCTCACAGTCGCGCTCGCGGTGGTGCCCCTCGCCTTGGACACGGGTGTTTGGACCAGCTATTTCGACTCGGGGGTTGAGGCGATTGATCTCAATATCGGACGGGCTGATAATGCTTCGCTACTTGGGCGTGGCATCCCAGGCGCCGTTGTGGTTTCGGTGTTGGCCGCTGCGGCGATTGCACTTGCCATGCGGACAGGAGACGTTTACTGGCCGACCGTCTGGCTCATGGTCGCCGCGCTCCCGATCGCGTGGATGTACTCCCTGCTGACCCTCATTCCGGCTTTGGTGCGCAGCTTGCGGTACTCAGCCTCGATCGGGTTCGTGATTGCCTCGGCGGCGGTAATGGTGGGCAGCGCACCGTTGGGTCAGTATCCGACCTTCACTTTTGGTTTAGTTGTTGCGCTTGCCTATCTGGCGTTGTGGGGGATGCGAGATGAGTTGGGGTTTCCGCTTCCGACTCGGAGAGGTCTCAGGTGGTTTGGCGAACCTGAGGTCGAGCGTGATGTCTCGTTCGAACGATCCGAGTGAAGACCGCAGGAGGAGCCGTGCGATCGTACTTATGAGAAGTCCCGCGTTGTTGCTTCAGCTTTTTCGGCCGCCCCGCAGGGATTGAGCCTGTGTTGCGAGCTTAAGAGCACGTCGGTATGGAGAAAGTTCGTCGATCCCCAAGCCATCCAAACGCTCGCTGTCGAGCACCGAGTTGGCGGGCCGGATCGCCGGGCGGGCCAATTCGGAACTGCTGATTGGTCTGACCAAACCGGGGTCGAGCCCGGCCAGCACGGCGATCTCGCGTGCCAGTTCGAACCACGTGGTCTCACCCTGGTTGGTGAGGTGGAGGATCCCCGAGGCGTCAGTATCGACGGCTTCAAGGGTCGCGATCACCAGGTCGTCGACAAAGGTGGGGCGACCCCTCTGGTCGTCGACCACCGATACCTCATCGCCCAACTGCGCCAACATGGTGGTGAGGAAGTTGCGATGGGTAGCGGAGAGCAGCCATGAGGTCCGGATCACGAGCCCATCCGGATTGGCCTTCAGGGCTAGCTGCTCGCCTTCGAGTTTGGTGCGACCGTAGACATTGAGCGGATTCGGTAGGTCGCTCTCGACGTAGCCCGTCTCCTTCTCTCCGTCGAACACGTAGTCGGTGGAGAAGGTCACAAGCCTCGCCCCGTGCCGGGCGGTCGCCGCGGCAAGGGCTTCCACCGCCAGTGCATTCACCGCACGGGCCGTCTCGGCATCGGTCTCGGCGGCGTCGACCGCGGTGTAGGCGGCGCAGTTGATCACCAACTCCGGCTTCTCCGATTCGACCCAGGGCCGGATCGCCTCGGGGTCGGCGAGGTCGAGCTCCTCCCTGGTCACCGCATGACACGAATAGTTGAGAGCTCGGACGAATGCGGACCCGAGCTGTCCGTTGGCGCCGAGAACTGCGATCAAGAGACCACGCGGTGGTCGGCCATCATCCGCTCCAGGTAATCGCGATAACCCGACTCCGGCATCCCGGTGATCAGACCCAGCATGTGAGCTTCATCCACGTAGCCGAGCCGAAAGGCGATCTCCTCGAGGCAGGCGATCTTCAATCCCTGCCGGCGTTCGATGGTGGCGATGAAGTTGGCGGCCTCGAGCAGGCTGTCGTGAGTCCCGCTGTCGAGCCAGGCCACCCCCTGTCCCAGCCGGATGACCCTCAGCTGGCCTCGCTCCAGGTAGGTGTTGTTGATGTCGGTGATCTCCAGCTCGCCCCGATCCGACGGGCTCAGTTGCTTCGCTATCTCGACCACCCCTGCGTCGTACAGATAAAGGCCGGGGACAGCGAGATTCGACCGGGGTCGTTCCGGCTTCTCTTCCAGACTCAAGGCCCGACCGTTCTCCCCGACCTCGACCACTCCATAACGTCCCGGATCGCTGACCGGATACCCGAAGATAAGGGCACCCTCGATGAAGCCTTCCACCACCGCCGGCAGCCCGAGATCGCCATAGAAGATGTTGTCGCCGAGGATCAGGGCGACGCTGTCGCCGGCGATGAAGTCGCCGCCGACCAAGAACGCCTGGGCGATCCCCCCCGGCGCCGCCTGTACCCCATAGGAGATCGACACCCCCCATTGGCGCCCGTCGCCGAGCAGGGACTCGAACCGTGGCGTGTCGTCCGGGGTGGAGATGAGGAGGATGTCCCTGATCCCGGAGTCGAGAAGCGTGGCGAGTGGGTAGTAGACCATCGGCTTGTCGTACACCGGTTGCAGTTGCTTGGACGCCACCCGGGTGATCGGGTCGAGACGGCTCCCGGCGCCCCCGGCGAGAACGATTCCCTTCATGAGGACTCCCGTTTCAGCGGCTCCCACCAGTCAAGGCGTTCTTGGTACCAGCGGATCGTGTCTCCCAGACCGCTTTTGAAGTCATGGCCCGGCGACCAGCCGAGTGCCTCGATCTTGGACGAGTCGAGGGCGTAGCGGAGGTCATGACCGAGCCGATCGGGGACGAATTCGATCGAGGATTCGTCCAGATCCAGATGTTCCAGGATGGCTCGGGTCAACTCGAGGTTGGTGAGCTGGGCCCCGGACCCGATGTTGTACATCTCTCCAGGCGTTGCCTTGTCGACGAGGAGGTGGAGGGCGGCGCAGTGGTCCTCGACATGGAGCCAGTCCCGCTCGTTGACCCCTTCGCCGTAGAGGGGGACCTTCTTGCCCTCCAGCAGGTTGGTGACGAAGAGCGGGATGATCTTGTCCGGGAACTGATACGGCCCGTAGTTGTTGGTGCACCGAGTGACGACCACGTCGTAGCCATAGGTGACGTGATAGGAGCGGGCGAGGAGATCTGAGCCCGCCTTCGACGAGGAGTAGGGAGAGGAAGGGTCGAGAGGGTCGTCCTCGGTGGCCGACCCGGTGGGGAGCGACCCGTAAACCTCGTCTGTGGAGACATGGATGAATCGAGGCACATCGTTGTGCAAGGCAGAGTCGAGGAGCACCCCGGTCCCGACGAAGTTGGTCTCCAGGAACGGGGCCGGACCGACGATGGAACGGTCGACGTGGCTCTCGGCGGCGAAATGGACCACCACGTCGTGACCGGGCATCACTTCCTCGACCAGTTCGGGATCCCGGATGTCACCCTTCACGAAGTTGTGGTTCGCGTGCTCGTCCAGTTCGGCCACCGTGGCCGGGACCCCGGCGTAGGTGAGAGCGTCGAGGTTGGTGACGGTGGCTTCGGGCTCGTTGGTGAAGAGATGACGAATGAAGTTGGAGCCGATGAAGCCGGCCCCTCCCGTCACCAGATACCTGCGCCCCACTGGATCTCCCTACTCGAAGGTTTCGGCTTCGGCGAGGGGAGGAGCGGCTGAATCCCGAGCGCCCACCGTCGGGCTGACCCCGTCCAGCGGCCACTCGATCCCGACGGCCACATCGTCCCAACGGATGGCGCGGTCCCGGTCTGGAGAGTAGGGCTCCGACGTTTTGTATTGGACTTCGGCACCGTCGCCCAAGGCAAGAAAGCCGTGGGCGAAGCCCTCAGGGATCCAGAGCTGGCGCCGGTTGTGCTCGCTGAGCTCGAACCCCCGCCACTCACCGAAGC
The DNA here is from genome assembly GCA_040905925.1 of Acidimicrobiia bacterium. GTDB lineage: Bacteria > Actinomycetota > Acidimicrobiia > Spongiisociales > ZC4RG35 > JALYNX01. Next base: position 5,990 of record JBBDQO010000125.1, read on the forward strand.
TGGGGCTGGAACCTCGGATGTCCACGGCCACATCGAAGACGGCGCCTCGTGTAACCCGGACCAGTTTGGCCTGGGCCGCTGGTGGGAGTTGATAGTGGAGGCCCCGCAGCACACCCTTGGCCGAGGTCGAGTGGTTGTCCTGGACGAAACGGACGTCACGACTCACCCAGGCGTCGAAGACTTGCTTGTTGTACGACTCGTAGAAACTGCCCCGCTCATCCGAGTGAACCAACGGCTCGAAGACAAGAACCTCCTCGTCGATGCCCATCACTTGCGGCACACTACGACTCCTCTTCGCTGGGCCCGATCACCAGGCGCGTCGAACGGTCGTAGTGGATCGCCGGTCGGGCAACGACCGAGACCGGGGTGTACTCGACCAGGACCGAATCGGCCCCGGTCAGCTTCACCACCCGGTCCTCCCAGGAATGCTCCTTCAGGGCACGGGCCCGGTCCGGACGGACACCTGCCAGGGCGGTCTCCACCGCTGAGACCAGGTCGAAATCGGTGTGGACGCCGTCCATCCCTTCCAGTGCCCGCAACGGGGGGGCGGCTATGGGGACGCCGGATCCCAAGTACTCGTAGGCCTTGAGCGGGCTCACCGCATGAGTCGTCTCATTCACCGTAAAGGGGATGAGCCCGACGTCGAACCGCTGGACATACCCGGGGAGATCCGTCTGCGGTTTGAGACCGAGGAGACGAACGTTCGGGGGCAGTACCGGGTGGGCCGTTTTGTCGTCACCGATCAGGACTACTGCGGCCCTGGGGTTGGCCTCGGCGACCCGGCGCAACGATTCCCAATCGAACCAGTCGCCGTAGAGCGAGCCGTGATATCCGATGGTCGTGTCCGCCTCGGGGAGGTCGGCGGGCCGGGATGGGAGCTCGGCCCCGAAGATGGCGACGTTGACCGCATTGGGGACCAGGACCGCCTCGCGGCCCATGGCCGCCACCCGCTCCACCAGGTCGAGGGCGGAAGCGCAGACCCGATCGGCGGAGGCAACCAGTTCCCGCTCCACCTCCGGGCGATACCATTCCCCCCCCAGGGCCGGGTCGGACCAGTCATCGATCACGTCGTAGACCATCTCCCAGCCCGCAGTCTGCAAGGCCTTGGCGTGTGCGACCAGAGGGGCGGCCGGGGCTTCGACCAGGACCAGGCCTGCGGACGTGACTCGGCTCAGCAGCACCGATGGGTCGAACCGCTCCACCCTGGCTTGCTCCAGGTTGCGGTGGATGTAGCGCAGACCGAGGTCGACCGACTCCTGGGCCTCGTAGAGGGCGACCAGGTTGACATGATACCCCTGACGCACCAGCTCCAGTGCGAGTTGGGTGCTTCGGGAGCCACCACCGATGTCGTGGAGTGGGACTCCGGCCATGATCACCACTGGGGTCCGGGAGATCGGGTCGGTCCGCACCGTTGGGGCGTCGTCGGTGGGCACCGGGATGAGACCGATCCGATACCCGGCGTCGCGTAGCCGGGCGAGCAGACCGGGCAGGGGGTGCCTCCCGTCGGGGATCCCGCCTACTTCGTCGAGGATTTTGCTTCTCACCGCGATGACCCGAGGGCCGACACTGGGCTCGGCCCGGCGCCTGCCGGCGAGCCGGGGCCCTTCCACCTCTCCGACCACCCCGGCTCCGATCTCCCCGTCACCGAGGGTGACTACCGCTCGGTTGGCCAGATCCTGGGACACGGGGAGGGCGGGGTCGGTCACCGTCACGAACTCTGTGGTATCACCGCTCGAGGGCAGCGACAACCGGGCCCGATAGGTGTCCGGGGTCACCGCGAGCCAGCGTTTGGCCATGGTCTGGTTTTCGAGGAACACATCGACGTTGACTCGGGAATGCCGTGAATGCTGCGCCAGGCGATAGCGGGCCATCACCCGGTTGGGGATCAGCGAGCGAAGGAGTCGCTTCAGCCAGTGGGGCACGCTCACCACCGCCCCGGATCGGGCATGACCGCCGACTCCTCGGGGTGCTGTCGCTGGACCGGGACGCCCGCCTCGAGGATGCTCTCGGGGACGAACCAGCCGGGGCGGGGCATCGAGGCGGCCGCAAGTGGAGGTGGACCGGCGGTGGGATCGTCGAGGACCACCTGGCCGGTCGGCTCGGCGTCGGGGTCGTGGAGATTCCAACGGCGGATGATGCTCAGGGGCGGATCGCCGCTGGTACAGGCGACGGCAACCCGGGGATTGGCTTCGAGCAGATCGGCGAGCTGGAGCAGAAGCGAGGGCGTGGTGTCGGCCTCGACAGCTCTGAGGTCGACGACGTATTTGCCCCAGGTGTCATCCAGATCATCGAGGGACGAGACCAGCTCAGCGTGATTGGGCAGGGGGTTCTCCGCTCCCACGACTGTGAACAGCGGATACCAGCGGTGTCGGGATTCCATCAGCGCTGCCTGGTCGTAGAGACCCGGGTTCCGATCCCGCACCATACGCCGCCCCTGCTCGAACCGCCCCTCGGTGGTGACGCTCATCGACACCCCGTGCTTGCGATACCGGAACAGCGGCTCCTCGACTCGGACCTGATCCCAACCTGCCCCGGTCAGTCGGAGCCACATCTCCCAGTCCTCGTTGCCCGAGGTCATGGTCTCGTCGTAGCCGCCCACAGACTCCCAGGCCGTGGTTCGCATCAGGACACAACCGACCACCGCGTTCTCGATGAGCTGCCAGTAGGGGTTGAAGGGGCGGGGGATCCAGATCGCATCGATGTCGCCATGGAGACGGGCCAGACAGTGGGCGAAGCCGGCCGACGGAGTCTCCCGCATGGCGGCCAGCAGTCTCGACATGAAGTCCGGCGCCAGCTCGTCGTCCGAGTCGAGCGGGACCAGGAACTCGCCCCGGGCCAGCTTCATCCCGGCGTTCCGAGCACCGGGCAGGCTGGTGTTTCCCTGGCGAAGGAGACGGAGACGTGGCCTCTCCATGGCGTCGAGAAAGGCGATGGCGGCCGGGTCGGTCGACCCGTCGTCCACCACCACGATCTCCCAGGAGCGATGAGTCTGTTCGTACACCGAGGCCAGCGTCTCCTCCAGGTAACGAATGTCGTTGTGCACCGGGATCACCACCGTCACCTCGGGAGACTCCAGCTCCTCGAAATCGCCGGCGGCGATCCTGTCCTGCACGGCTTGGAGGCGTCTCTCCCCCTGCAACCGGGCCTGCTCCGCCGGCCAGGATGCCCGGCGCCGGAGACGATCCTTGATCCCCTGTGGGGCCATGCGAGCCAATACCCTGGCCACCGGCGCCGGGAGGCGTCGGTAAACCTGACGCAGAGCTGTGCTGCCTGTGGACGCCGGAGGGCGAGCGGCCTCCTCGACGGCCTTCGAGGCCTCGGTGGCGAGACCGGCCTGCGCCCGGGGGTGTCTCGGCTCGGGATCCGACCGGTACGGCTCCCAGATGTCCCCGGGTTGAGGAAGGGGCTTGCTCGACAGCGACCGGGCCAGGCCCACCTCCACGACGAGACGACGTAGCGAGGAGGCCAGGCCTTCCACCGTTCGGTCGTAGACCAGTGCTCCGGTCTCCTCGGTCAGGAGACCCTCGAAGGCAGGGAGATCGGGGACAACTACCGGCAACCCGAGATGTCGCGCCTCATAGGCGGCCAGACAGAAGCTCTCGAATCGGCTGGGAACGACCACCGCGGTGACACCATCGAGCGCACGCGAGAGATGATCCCGGGCCAGCGACCCCGGGAATTCGAAAGCCGCCCGGTGACGAGAGGGAATGATGGAGTGGAGCCAGTCGGTCATCGATGACCCGGCAGTAGGGCTCCACCCATCGCCGCCGACGAACCTCACCTTCAGCACCAATCCGTCCTCGAGAAGGGACAGTGCTGCCCGCACCAGATCCTGAGACCCTTTCATCTCTCCGAGACGGCCGATAGCGGCAAACAGCGGGACGGCAGATGGGCCCGTGACCTCGCCCTCCAGGGGCGGGATCGGCGGCGGTGACACCGCCACCCGCTCCGCAGAGACCCCGTATCGACCGACCATCGTCTCGCGATGCCCGGGCACGGGGATCAGCACCTGGTCGGCCATCTGGAAGACGCCCCGCTCCATGGCGGCGGGGACCAGCCAGTCGCCGGGATCGGTCTCCATCGCCTCACGCAGCAGGTCATAGGGGCCGTGGAACCTGACGGTGATCGGATTGGCCTCGAGGCCCCATGCCACCCGGTTCACGAGCATCGAATAGCCGAGACCCTCGAAGTCCTGCACCTCGATGCGGTCGCCAGGGCCTATCAGCCGGGAGGCACTTGTGGCGGTCGTCTCCGAGCGCTCGAGGAACCCGGTGGGCGGGATCAGGATCACCTCGACCCGGACCCCTTCCCGTTCCATCACCTGGACCGGGTCTGGGGAGGCCAGCAGCACCACCACCGGTCGCTGTCCGGCCAGATGACGGGCCAGGGCGTCGACGACGACCCCGGCACCTCCCTGGGTCTCGGGGTACAGCTCCGTGGTCACAAAGACGATGCGTCCCTGAGTCATCACGAATCGATCACTCGGGGAGCCTGAAACCATGCATGAAGGTGATGGTAAGCAGCGGTCCCAGGTGGCAGTGGGACGGCGGCCAACTAGCCTTCCCCGCCCTTCCCCGTGACGTCGCCTCCCTCCCATTCCCGGTCCCGGCACTTGTTCCTGGCCCTGGTGGTGCTGCTCCCGGTGCACACCTTGTACATCCACGCCCAGATCGCCTGGAAGCCCTGGCTCATCCTGGTGGCCGCAGTTGCTGCCATCGACCTTTGGGAGGAGCGCCGGTTCCCCTGGCCGAGGCGGGCGGGTCTTGGGATGGTGATCTTCCTCGCCGCCGTCCTCGTCTCGTGGCCCGGCCCAGACGTCGGGGCCACGTTCTGGCGTCTCTATCTGGCCCTGGTCGCCGGGGGTCTGCTCCTCCTCGTCACTGGTCGCCATGCCCGGCGGATCGACGAGGTGCTCACCGCCGTGTTCTGGTCGGGGGCGGCCATGGCGGCAACGGCGGTGATCCTCACGATGGTGACAAACGGTGTCTTCGGGGAGGGGGCGATCGACGCGGTCAACGACTTCTGGCTGATCGACCGGGTCAACAAGCCTGCATACCTCGGCTCCGGCTTCGTAGCCCTTACCAACTGGCATCAGGACCCTGGCTACTCCGCACTTTGGACCAACGTCTGGATCGCCCTATCCATGGTCGGCGTGGGACGTGGGGCGGTACGCGCCCCGCGGTGGGCTCCACCACTGGTGCTCGGCGGTCTCGTGGTGGCGTCGATTCTGACCTATGCCCGCACCGGGTGGATAGGTCTGGGGATTGCAGTGGTGGCGGGTCTGGTCGCGCTGTGGCGTAGCGACAAGGCCGCCCTTTATCGGGGGTTGCACGCCGTGGGCTGGGGAGCTCTGGTCGCGGTCCTTCTCCTTGGCTTTCATATCGCCTTGGATCCACCAGGTGTGGGTGGAGATGTGGACGACGCCCTCGAGTTCCGCTGGACCTATTTCTTTGCCCTCGGGCAAATCGATGTCGGTGAGGACGGTGTGATCGACCCCAGCCTGGTCGTCGACGACAACCGAATCGAGGTTTGGGGTGAGTATGCGACCCGGTTTGCCGAGAGCCCGATTCGGGGCAAGGGGCTGGGCACGGGCTGGGGGGAGACCGGTCTCCAGGAGCCGCACAACCTCGCCCTCGAACTGCTGGCCGAGACTGGGGTAATCGGCGCCTTGGGCTTCCTGGCGATGATCCTGTCCCTGGGTCGGGGCGGGGGGTCGACCGCGGGCCCGGCGCTGGCCGTGGTGGCAGCCGCCTCCCTGACCCAAACCGTGCTGTTCGAGCCGGTGCTCTGGTTCACCCTTGGTCTCTGGTTGGCAGCCAGTACCTCACCAAAGAGCGTCGAAGCCACGGCGGGTGTCACATGACCGTCGGCACCGGTTTTCGCGCCCCCGGCACCGCCATGTGTTTAGCCGGGGCGCTGACCGGGTATGTGGCCAGGGCGGATGTGGTGCAGCTCTTGCTAGGGGCCGAGTATCGGCCGTCGCCCGAAGTCGCCGCCCTCGTCGCAGGTGGGGTCGTAGCCGCCGTCACCACCCAGGTCGTCGGCCAGTCTCTCGTGGCCGGGGGAAGGACCGATATGTGGCGGGTGTCTCGCTCCGCCCCGGTTCAAGAGGTGTCCCAACATGGCCGATAAGACCTCGATGCGTCGTCAGGTGGCCTTGTCTATGGCGCTGGTCGTCCTGGCCGGCGCTTTTGTTCTCGTCCCGCCGGCCCCTCCGGCCCAGGCGGTGACGATCAGCGGTGCCGGATCCGTCTACGCCGGCATCTACTCCGAGCAGTTCGCGGCCGGTGGCGACCTCAATAATCTGGCCAGCGCAATCGGCAAACGGATGACCTTCGGCGGGACCTTCCACTCGGTGAACGAGAACGATGGTCTGGCCGGTAGCTGGTCCAACACCAGAGAGGCCCTCAACGAGGTGTGGAAGGGCCAGGCGACTCCGTTCGCCAACCTCACCATCCCCGCCTCGGCGGCCTCAATCGCCTCCGGGGCCTGGGACGCCAAGATCAACGAGTGGGCTTCCCACATGGAGCAGTTCCTCAACATGGGAGGGGGCCGCAGCCTGGTACTCGCCCCGCTTCAGGAGATGAACGGAAACTGGACGCCATATGGCTGCGACCCGGCCAACTTCGTCAACGCCTACCGCCGCATCGTGGACATCATCCGCGGTCGAGGTATCAACGAGACCAAGGTCCGTTTCGCCTTCGCCCCCAACGGGTGGACCTCCCCCGGATGCGGCTCGATCGGCAGTTACTACCCGGGCAATGCCTATGCCGATGTGATCGGGATCTCGGCCTACCGCTGGGATGGTGCGGCGAGCGTCCATGAGGTGATGGGTGGGACCGTCGACCAGATCACCGCCAGCTTCCCGGGCAAGCCGATCATCATCGCCCAGACGGCTGCCTGGCCCACGGGGAGCAAGGACCAGTGGATCAGGGACATGATGTCCTGGGCCGCATCCAACCCGGCCGTGGTGGCGGTGGTCTACTTCAACCTGAACAAGGAGACCGATTGGCGGGTTTGGATCCCGCCGACGGTGAACCCCGGCTGGAGGGACGGAGTCCTCGCCGCGGGGACCAAGTACCAGTGGCCGCTGCGGGACTGGTTCCAACCCGGTCAACTCAACTTGAGCCTCAACTCGGGCGTGACTCTTTGCAACGGCAACTCGGACTGTGACACCGCCGCCTTCCAGGACGGCGGAGGCCGGTTCAACATCTGGTCCTTAGCCACAAGCGGGATCGTGGAGACCTCTTTCTTCTATGGGAATCCGGGGGATGTCCCGTTCTCGGGGGATTGGGATTGTGACGGGGTGGAGACCCCTGGGTTGTATCGGCGTTCGGATGGTTATGTGTATTTGAGGAATTCGAACAGCGAGGGGGTGGCGGATGTCGCTTTCTTCTTCGGGAATCCGGGGGACTACCCGATGGCGGGCGACTTCGACGACAACGGTTGTGATTCGGTTTCGATCTATCGGCCGGCTGAGCAGCGGTTTTATGTGATCAACGAATTGGGTTCGAACGACGGGGGTCTGGGGGCGGCGGACTTCTCGTTCCTGTTCGGGAATGCGGGCGACAAGCCGTTCGTGGGGGATTTCAACGGCGATGGGGTGGACACGGTGGGGTTGCATCGTGAGTCGACGGGTCTGGTCTATTTCCGGAATTTGAACACGACCGGGGTCGCTGACAGTCAGTTCATCTATGGGGATCCTGGGGACATGTTGGTGGCTGGTGACTGGGATGGGAACGGAAGCGACACCATCGGCGTATACCGACCCTCCAACGGCCTCTTCTATCTCCGCAACTCCAACACCCAAGGAGTCGCAGATGCCTGGGCGTTCGCCGGGGCCTATACGGGTCTGGCACCGCTCAACAAATGAGGCGTCGTCTGAAAGTCAGCCTTCTCGTCGTCGCCCTTGGCGTCTCGATCCTTCCGCTCACCGTCTCGGCTGAAATGGGTCCCGACGGCATCTACCCGATGGTGTTCCCCATCCAGGGCGGCGCCTATCGCCTCACGGACTCTTTTGGAGATCCCCGTGCCGGGCATCTCCACGAGGGTGAGGACATCATGACCGACGGGGTCAAGGGTCTCCTCGTGGTGGCCGCGGCGGGCGGCACCGTGGGCTGGATGGCCAATCAACAGGGCGGCAACTGTTGTGCCATGCAGATCGAGCACGACGACGGCTGGGCGACCCGTTACATCCATCTCAACAACGACACCCAGAACCCGGACGGCTCCTACAGCGACGACGGCCAGGGCTGGGGGTTCGCCCCCGGAATCGGGCCCGGAGTGCGGGTCGAGGCCGGCCAGGTGATCGGTTACGTCGGCGATTCGGGGAATGCCGAGAATGTCGGCCCCCATCTTCACTTCGAGCTACGCAACCCCGACGGAGTGGCGGTCGACCCCTATGCGTCGCTGCTTGCGGCCGAGCTGAACCCGTTGGTGGCGCCACCGTGCCCGGAGGGGGAGAGCTGTGACACCGTGGCCTTCCAGGAGCAGGGAGGACGCTTCGATCTGTGGGAGGAGCTGGTGTTCAACGCGGCGCTGACCTCTTTCTTCTATGGGAATCCGGGGGATGTCCCGTTCTCGGGGGATTGGGATTGTGACGGGGTGGAGACCCCTGGGTTGTATCGGCGTTCGGATGGTTATGTGTATTTGAGGAATTCGAACAGCGAGGGGGTGGCGGATGTCGCTTTCTTCTTCGGGAATCCGGGGGACTACCCGATGGCGGGCGACTTCGACGACAACGGTTGTGATTCGGTTTCGATCTATCGGCCGGCTGAGCAGCGGTTTTATGTGATCAACGAATTGGGTTCGAACGACGGGGGTCTGGGGGCGGCGGACTTCTCGTTCCTGTTCGGGAATGCGGGCGACAAGCCGTTCGTGGGGGATTTCAACGGCGATGGGGTGGACACGGTGGGGTTGCATCGTGAGTCGACGGGTCTGGTCTATTTCCGGAATTTGAACACGACCGGGGTCGCTGACAGTCAGTTCATCTATGGGGATCCTGGGGACATGTTGGTGGCTGGTGACTGGGATGGGAACGGAAGCGACACCATCGGCGTATACCGACCCTCCGATGGAGTCTTCTATCTGAAGAACTCCAATGTCCAGGGCGTTGCCGACGCCAGCTTCCACGCCGGCGAATACGCCGGTGTGATCGCCCTCCTGCCATAACCGGCGCCCCGGCATACGATGACCTGGTTGAGGCTCGCACCCAGATCAACTCGCCACCGGACGGTGGTCAGCACCCTGGCGGTCGCCCTACTCCTCCTACCGGTAGCACCTCTCGCGGCCGAAGGCGTCGAGGAGCCGGCGACTTTCGAGAGGTTGGGTCGGGCTCAGGACGACACCGCCCCGCACTCCCGCTCGCACATCCTGGTGCGGATAGCCGTCCCGGCTCAGGCATTCCGTGCTCTGGGCACCGGGTTCGAGGATGTGGGACACGACTGGTTCGAAGTCCCGGTCCCGGCCGGCTGGGAGCCGATCGACTGGGCCGGGAAGATGGCGTCCCGACCCGGGGTCGAAGCGGCCGAGCTCGACCTGATCTTCAGCCATCAGGCCACCCCACCCTTCAGCTCGAGCGACTTTCTCTACACCACATCGAGCTCGCCGATGTGGCAATGGCATCTCCACGCTGCCAACGTCGGGGCGGCCTGGCAGAGCACCGTGGGCGCCGGGGTGACGGTGGCCGTGCTCGACACCGGGGTCAGTGAGGGCTCTGACGGCTTCTGCCAACCCTTCGTTGCCGAGTACAACGCGGTCACTCAAGGCACCGGGCCGGGGGCCGCCAATGACACTGACATCCAGGGTCACGGCTCCCACGTCGCCGGCTCGGTGGCCCAATGCTCCGACAACGCCGTCGGGGGGGCCGGGATGGCCCCCGGGGCCAACATCATGCCGGTGGAGGTCTTCTCCGGAGATAGCGCCTCCACCGGAGCCGTCGTCAGGGGCATCGACTGGGCCGTGGCCAACGGGGCCAGGGTGATCAACATGTCGCTTGGATGCAACAACTGCGCGAGCACGGCCCTAAACGAGGCAATCGAGCGCGCCGCTGCCGCAGGCGTCCTAATGGTCGCCTCGTCGGGCAACCTCCCGATCGATGTCTTCTACCCGGCGAACCACCCAGCGGTGATCGGGGTCGGGGCCAGCACCCGGGCTGGGAACGTCGCCGACTATTCGGCCCGGGGTCTCGGTCTCGACCTGCTGGGGCCGGGGGGTGACGAGTCCGGCTTCGTCTGGCAGGACACCATCGGCGGCTACAACGGCCTCGCCGGCACTTCGATGGCCGCCGCCCATGTCAGTGGCGCCGCCGCCCTTCTCATCTCCAGATTTCCATCCGCCCTTTCCGGTCAAGTGCGAAACGCTCTCACCTGCTCGGCGGTCGACATCGGGAGCTCGGGTTGGGACGGAGCCTCCGGATTCGGGCGGCTCGATGCTGGGGCGGCGGTGGAACAGCTACGGATGATGATTGGGGCCGGCACCCTCAGCTGTGTTGGGCAGGCGGCGAGCAACGCCCCGTTCGCCTCGATCCAGACCAATGCCGGTTTCTGGCGGTTGTACCGGGGGCCGGCCCAGGTGGCGGGGTTCTATTTTGGGGATCCGGGTGATTTTGGGTTTATGGGGGATTGGGATTGTGATGG
>JBBDQO010000126.1:0-2713 GCA_040905925.1 Acidimicrobiia bacterium
ACGCCCAGATCGAAGAGTCGTTCACCGGGCATTCGCTGGTCAAGGTGTTCGGCCGTCAGAAGGAGGTGCAGGCCTCTTTCGAGGCGGAGAACGATGGCTTGTTCGAGGCCAGCTTCAGGGCCCAATTCCTATCCGGGCTGATCATGCCGGTCATGATGTTCATCGGGAACCTGAACTACGTCGTGATCGCCGTGATCGGGGGGCTCCGCGTCGCCAGCGGGACCATGAGCCTTGGCGACGTGCAGGCATTCATCCAGTACTCACGCCATTTCACCCAGCCGGTGACCCAGGTCGCCTCAATGGTCAACCTCCTGCAGTCGGGCGTCGCCTCGGCCGAGCGAGTGTTCGAGCTCCTCGATGCTGACGAGGAGGTAGCGGATGACCATCACCCCCGTATGGTCGGGGAACGACACGGCCGTGTCGTGTTCGAAGACGTCTCCTTCAGCTACGAAGTGGACCGCCCGCTCATCGATGACCTGAGCTTGAGTGTCGAGCCGGGGCACACGGTCGCCATCGTCGGCCCGACCGGGGCCGGCAAGACGACGTTGGTGAATCTGATAATGCGGTTCTACGAGCTCGACCAGGGCCGGATCACTCTCGACGGGATAGATGTCGCCCGTCTCCGCCGGTCGGACCTCCGCTCCGAGATCGGCATGGTCCTCCAGGACACCTGGCTCTTCCACGGGACGATTCGAGAGAACATCGCCTACGGGCGACCCGAAGCCACCGAGGCCGAGATCATCGAAGCGGCTCAGGCCACCTTTGTCGACCGATTCGTGCGCAGCCTCGCCGACGGTTACGACACGGTGATCGACGACGAAGGCGCCAACGTGAGCACCGGGGAGAAGCAATTGATAACCATCGCCAGGGCCTTCCTGGCCGACCCGGCGTTGCTGATCCTCGACGAGGCCACCAGCTCGGTGGATACCCGAACCGAGCTCTTGCTCCAGCACGCGATGGCGGCCCTGCGAACCGACCGGACCAGCTTCGTGATAGCCCACCGACTGTCGACGATCCGCGATGCCGACCTGATCCTGGTGATGGAGGAGGGTCGGATCGTCGAGCAGGGCACCCACGCCGAGCTCATCGCCCTCGGCGGCGCCTATGCCGGTTTGTACAACTCCCAGTTCATGGGGTCGGATCAGCCACCGGAGCCCGAGCCCTCGCCCGCGCTGACGGTGGCCTGACACCACTTACCTGAGGTACGTAGCGCCATATTTGGCGCTACGTGGGCAGAGAAGGTTTGGGCCGTAGAGACCGCTGCCCTTCCCTGTCGGGATGGCGCCATATGTGGCGCCATAAACCTCAGGTAACTTCATGCCTCCACCGGTGCACCCGGATCGCCTCAGGGTCCAGCCCCACCCTCCGACAGAAGGCCTCGAAGACCCCGCGGGGAACACCGCGCCATTCCAGGTCGTCGAGGGTCTCCGCAATCGGGACATCGAGCCGGAGGGTGGTCAGCTCTCGATAGAGGTACACCTCCTGTAGGTACTCGCGGAGAGTTGCCGCCAGCTTGTCGGCGCCACGCACCGTCACCTCCCACTCGGCCGACTCCAGGGGGATCAGCTCCAGGCGGGGATAACGGGAGAGCACGGCCGCAGCCGACTTTGCTCCCCAGCCAGGAAGCCCGGGGACGCCATCGGCGGTGTCTCCAACCAGGGCCAAGTAGTCCGGAATCGACTCGGGGTGGACCCCGAACTTCTCGACAACCGCCGCTTCGTCGAGGGTCTTCTGCTCACGACGGTTGTAGGTGACGATCCGATCGCCAATCACCAGCTGGCACAGGTCCTTGTCGGGAGTGACGATGACGACCTGCTCCACATCCTCCACCCATCGGATTGCTGCGGTGGCAAGAGCGTCGTCCGCCTCGTGCTCGATGTTGCCCCAGACCACGACTCCGATCGCCCGCAGCGCTTCCTCTGCCAGCGGGAACTGCCCCAGCAACTCGGCTTCCATTCCGGCCGAAGTCTTGTAGCCGGCGAACATCTCGTTGCGAAAGGACTCGATGACCGTGTCAAAGCTAGCGGCGAGATGGGTAACGCCCGGCTCGCGGAGCAGGGAGAGTGTCGACTCGATTATCCCGAGCGTCGCCCGGATGTCGGAGCCGTCGCTCCCCAGGACCGACTCCTTGCGACCGAAGTGAGCCCGGAACAACTCGTAGGTACCATCGAGGAGGTGGAGACGCACGACTCAGATCCTAAGCCGGATGAGGACGTCGACCCCTGGGACGCGGTCACCTCGGAGTTCGGGTCGTTGAGTGACCGGCTCAAGGACACCTATCGCCGGGTTGCAGCCGACCGGGGACCGTCCGAAGACGAGATCAAGGGAGCTTTTTCGACCCTGATCGGGGCCTGGGGTCAGGTCGCCGAGTCGGTTACGAGCGCCCTGCGCGACCCCGAGGCACGAGAGCATCTGAAGAAGGCGGCGAGCTCGTTCGCCACCGCCCTCGGCGGCACGATCAGCGATCTCGGAGAAGAGATAAAGAACCAGTCCGACGAAGAGGAATAGCCGGCGCCTGGAATGGGACCGTGTCTGATCCCCTGATCTCGGTAGGAGAGCTGGTCGAGAGACTCGATGAGGTCGTCCTCTTCGATCTTCGGTGGTCGCTCACCGACTCCAGCCAAGGCAAAGGGACCTATGCCGCAGGACACATCCCTGGCGCATTCTTCGTCGATCTCGACACCGACCTGACGGCTGCGGTGGGGGAAGGGCG
>JBBDQO010000127.1:0-2660 GCA_040905925.1 Acidimicrobiia bacterium
GTGTGCTCGGCAGCGCCCTGCACGGTTGGTACTTGAAGGCTCAGATTGACCACGTCGTAGGGACGGCCGACGAGCAACTCTTCGAGTTTGACGAGGAACCGCTTCTCTCCGAACTCACCTGCGGCCTCGACATGCACCCGCTCGGTGATCCGGGTTACGGCTTCCTCGGCGACGGCTCGGGCTCGCATGGCCTCCATCCGATCCTTCTTCTCCCGGGACTCCTGGCGGGCCACCTTGATTATCCGGTGTTCCCGCTCGATCTTGTGGATCAGGTCGGCTGAGGGGAAGCTGATCGCCCCCGATGGGCACACCGTGCCACAGGTGCTGCATCCCACCATGCAGCTGTAGGGGTCGGCAACCACCGCCAGATGATTCACGTAGTCGAAGTCGTAGACGTTGCGCCCACAGGTGGCGTAACAAAGCGTGCATCCGATGCAGGTGTCGGGGTCCACGGTCGGGTACCAGGGCACCTCCTCTCGGGGAATGCCGTGCCAGGGTCCTTTGAAGTCGGGCATTGCTAACTCGTCCTTTCCGGGTGTGTTACCGCCTCTGGAGGGTCGGCGCCACCCTGTGACATCTCGGCTTGGTGCTGGAGATTGGATAGCTCGCTGGGGTGTCGTGCCACGACTTCGCCGGTGAGTTCCACTGCGGCGGCCAGGGTGTTGGTGATGGTTCCGAACTTGAGAATGTTGTGGTGCAGCAGTTCGACCCGATGTGCCGGCTCGTCGGTTACCAGCTCGAGGCGGTAGTGCATCTTGGTCATGGCCGGAGGGACGTCATGGCGCTCCGCTTCGATGGTCACGCTCGCCACTTCATACCGGAACGGCAGGATCTCAGAGTATCGCTCGACGTTCCTGAGTAGACACGCGGCCAGGGCTGCGCAGAGCAGCTCGGCTGGTCCGGGCCGGATCCCGTCGGAGAAAGATCCGGTGTCGACCTTCACCTTGGTGGTGTTGCATTCGATTCTGCCGTGGCCGCCGGGGCGGCTCACACCACTGACTCGGTACGTAGAGCTGCTCACCGCCACCACCACGTTGAGAGGGGAATCGTGTGAGTCTTTATCGAGGGTCCTGTCATCACCCCAGGTGGGAGAGGGAATGTTCGGAGAGCAGCCGTTTGAGTTCTTCGACGGTTGGGAGGCGCCCGGCGACTTTCACTTCTCCGTCGAGGGCTAGTGCCGGCGTGCTCATCACCCCATACGAGACGATGGTTGGGAAGTCGGTGACCTTCTCCACCGGATCGTCCATGCCGAGTTGGGCCAGAGCCTGCCCGGTGGCGGCCTCCAGGGCTTTGCAGTTGGCGCATCCGGATCCGAGCACTTCGATTTTCATGGTTCGTTCCTTTCCTTCATATGACGAGGTTGAACAGGTAGCCGACGGCCAGGATCCCGGCCCCGACCACTCCCACGAAGGCGGCGAGCAGCTTGGGTTTGAGGACTCGTCGGAGCAGGATCATCTCGGGGAGGGAGAGGGCGACCACCGCCATCATGAATGCCAGTACGGTGCCGAGCGCGACTCCCTTCTCGGAGAGTGCTTGAACCAGGGGAATGATCCCGGCCGCATTGGAGTAGAGGGGGATGCCGAGGACGACGGCGATGGGGACGGCCAGAAGGTTGTCCTGGCCGGCCCACCGTACGAAAAAGTCCTCGGGAACCCACCCGTGGATCAGGGCACCGACCCCGATCCCGACCAGCAGGTACGGCCAGATCTTGGCGAGGATGCTCTTGACCTCCTGCCGGCCGAAGGCGAAACGGTCACTCCAGGGCATCTCCCTCGAAGGCACAATTAGCTGACCCCGGAGCTTGGTCTCGAACACGAACGGCTCAACCCATCTCTCCAGCCGGAGCCGACCAAGCACGATGCCACCGACGATGGCGACCAGCAGGCCGAACCCGACGTAGAGGGCGGCCACCTTCCATCCGAACAGCCCGAAGATCAGCACCACGGCCACCTCATTCACCATCGGGCTGGCAATCAGGAAGCTGAGAGTCACGCCCAGTGGCACCCCGGCGGCGACAAACCCGATGAAGGCAGGCACCGCCGAACACGAGCAGAAAGGTGTTGCTACACCCAGCCCCGCCGCGGCGACATTGCCCACACCCTCTCGGCGACCGCCGAGCAGGGCGCGTGTCCGCTCGATGGTCACGAAGCTGCGGAGCACAGTGACTACGAAGATGATCCCGGTCAACAGCAGCAGAATCTTGATCGTGTCGTAGAAGAAGAAGTTGACCGCCTCCCCCAGTTGGGAGCCTGCATCGAGCCCGAAGCCATCGAACAGAACCCAGTTCCAAACACGGGCATTGAGGACGTATGCGAGCCCCCAAGCGAGGGCGGCGGCCGCCAGGTATCCCCATCTGAGGCTCGGGCGTCGGTCGACACGCCGCAGGTCGAGTGAGCCACTCACAGCTTGAGCGCCTGGGGTAGTGCCGCAGCCACGCGAACCCCTGCGTCGGGTGTTACCGAGTAGTCGACCCACCGCCCCCGTCTCACGGCCACAACCAGGCCCGCTTCCCGCAGCACCCTGAGGTGGTATGAGAGAAGATTGGGCGCCAGCTGGAGCAGCTCTTGCAGATCGCAATTGCATCGGACCTCCGACAGGAGCTCGAGCAACTGGAGACGGTGGGGATCGGATAGAGCCCTGAAGATGGACACCCGCTCGGC
>JBBDQO010000128.1:0-15491 GCA_040905925.1 Acidimicrobiia bacterium
GTTGGACCACATCGCAATACCCGACTTCGCTGCCGGGGCGATGGAGAACATGGGCCTGATCACCTACCGGGACGCCTACCTCGTCGTCGACAAGAAGAAGGCGAGCCAGAGTGAGCTTCAGAACACGCTCGACGTCATCGGCCATGAGGTTGCTCATCAGTGGTTCGGAAATCTGGTGACGATGCGGTGGTGGGAGGGAGCCTGGCTCAATGAGGCCTTCGCCAGTTTCATGGAGTTGAAGGCGACGGACGCCAAGATGCCTGTCTGGAAGAGGTGGCTCTCGTTTGCCAACCTCGAGATCCCGTGGGCAATGGGCACGGATCAACTTCACACGACCCGACCCATCGAGTTCGAGGTCAACTCACCCCGCGAAGTAGACGAGATGTTCGACGCCATCACCTATGGCAAGGGCTCGGCGGTGCTCTGGATGATCGAGCAGTTCATCGGCACGGAGCAGTTCCGCCAGGGGGTTGGGAATTATCTGCGCAAGCACGCCTACGCCAACACCGTGACCACCGACCTCTGGGAAGGCCTCGACGGGGCCTCGGACTGGCCCGTCGGTGAGATCATGGACACCTGGGTCTACCAGCGCGGGTTCCCTCAAATCGAAGTCAGCCTGGTTGACCACGGTGTCCGGCTCAGCCAGCGCCGGTTCCTTGCCCTCCCCGACGAGACCGACACCACCATCTGGAAGGTGCCGGTCCAGCTGCGTGGGGTCGCCGGCGGCAAGCCGTTCGGTGACAAAGTCCTTTTGGAGCATGACGAGACCGTGGTGGAGCTGTCGGGAGACGTCGAGTTCGCGGTGGCCAACGCGGGTGGTCATGGTTTCTATCGGACCCGCTACTCGGAACCGCTGTTCGCCGGGATTCTGGAGAACCTCCATCTACTCGACGACATCGAGCGTTACGGCCTGGTGTCCGACACCTGGGCCATGATCCGGGCCGCGCAGGTCCCGGCGTCGGACTTCCTCGACCTGGTGAGCGCCTTCGGGGACGAAGAGGAACAGGCGATCTGGTCTGTCATCACCGGGGGCCTGGCTGCAATCGATCATCACGCCCTTTCCGACGAGGCCCGACCCTCCTTCCAGCGCTTCGTGCGCGACCTGGTCGGCCCGACACTGAACCGTCTCGGTTGGGAGCCCGGGCCTGACGACAGTGATCTCACCCGAAAGCTCCGGGGCGACCTGATAGCCGCCATGGGCAACATAGGTCACGATGAGGAGACCATCGAGCGGGCGAGGACGGTGGTCGCCGACCTGCTCGGAGGAGCGTCCATCGACCCCGAGGTGGTGACCGCGGCACTATCCGTATACGCGCGTCATGGCGGGGCGGACGAGTACGACATGCTGTGGGAGACCTACCTCGCGGCCACCGAGCCCCTCGACCAGGTCCGTTATCTCCGATCGGTGGCCGCGGTGCCGACGAAGGACCAAGTGGTGACCACGGTCGATCGAATCGTCAACGGTGACATCCGCACCCAGGACGGTTTTTGGGTCCTGGCCCGGCTCCTGGTGGGGAAAGGCGGCCAAGCAGCCTGGGAAAGCGCCCGCACCCGCTGGTCCGACGTCCTGGCCAGGATGCCCGGCCTCACCAAGCGGCGGATCACCGAGGGACTGTCGGGGTTGTCACAACCGGAAGTGGCCGCCGACGTCAAAGCCTTCTTCGCAGAGACACCCCTCCCCGAGGCTGCGACCAGCCTGGCCCAGAACCTCGAGCTGCTGGACGCCAATGTCCTGCTCCGCGCCCGGGAGACCCCGGTGGTGACCGCTTACTTCGGTCTCAAGTCTTAGGTCCCAAGCAACAAGCAAAAGGGAAAGGCCCCGATCGCTCGGGGCCTTCTCTGTTCTCTGGTTTCAGGCTTGAGACCTGTGACCTGAGACGGTTCTGGCGGGCATACGCTCGCCAGAACTCTATTTGAGCTCGACGCTTGCGCCGGCGGCCTCGAGGACGGCCTTGGCCTTCTCGGCCACTTCCTTCTCGACAGCCTCCAAAACATTGGCCGGGGCACCATCGACGAGGTCCTTGGCCTCCTTGAGACCCAGTGAAGTCAGTCCGCGGACTTCCTTGATCACCTGGATCTTCTGGGCGCCGACACCGGTCAGGACGACATCGAACTCGTCCTTCTCCTCGACGGTGGCAGCACCGGCTCCGTCCCCGCCTGCGGCCGGGGCGGCCGCCATGGCGACCGGAGCCGCGGCGGTCACGTCGAACTTGTCCTCGAACGCGTCGAGGAATTCCTTGAGCTCGAGGACCGTCATCTCCTCGAATACGTTGATCAGCTCGTCAGTGGTCATCTTGGCCATTGATCATTCCTCCTCGGCCGAGTCGGCCGTTTCTGTCATGGGCTCGTCCGCCGGGAGGCTGGCCTCCGACGCCGCCTCCACCAGGTTTTCACCCGAACTCTTCTTGTCCAGCAGCTGGCTGAACATCGTTGCGGCATTGCGGTTGAAAGACGCGAAGAACCCGGCGGCCTTCGCCAGCGGCGCCTTGACGGCTCCGGCGATCTTCGACAGCAACACTTCACGGGGCTCGATGTCGGCGAGCCTGGAGACCTCCTCAGGGGTGAGGAAGTTCCCCGCCAACAGCCCGGCCTTGAGCACAAAGACCTCATTGGTCTTCGAGAAGTCCTTCAACGCCTTGGCCGTGGCCACCGGGTCCCTCATCGCGAAGGCGATGGCGGTCGGGCCGACCAGGTACTCGTTGAGACCTTCGACTCCGGCTTGGCCGGCGGCGAGTTGGGCGAGGGTCATCTTGACGACCTTGTATTCGGCGCCACTTTCACGCAGGCTCCGTCGGAGTGCCTGGACAGCCTTGACGGTCAGTCCGCGGTATTCGGTCAGGAACACCGCCTCGGCGCCTTCGAGTCTCTCTTTGATATCGGCAACAGCCTGGACCTTCTCTGGTCTTGGCATCTCGCTCCTCCGCTAGACATCAATAAGCCCCTCGGCCGTGGGACAAGGGGCTCCTCGAGGAGCGACCTGCGTTGGCGGCGGTTGCCTTTCAGTCCCTGGGGGACACCGACGGTCTTGGGCCGAGGTTTATTGGAGTTGCAGGTAGGAATTGTACCGGTGAGACCAGGTTGGGCAATTCGAGGGAGGTCTGGCTCTGCCTTCCAGAATCTCCCTGGACAGGCCAGACGTGGCGCGCGACACTAGGGGCTGTTGAGAACAGGGGGTCTCCGTGTGAGCCCGGGCGGGTTTCCTGACCGCCCGCTCTCCGGGCCTGAATAGTGAGGGCCGCGAGGCCGACAAAAGAGACCAGCCCCTACCCTGGTCCACAGACGAAGGTCGGCTCGTGCGGACGGTGGACCTGGCAGCCGAAAGCCCTTACAGCCCACGGTGAACCGGAGCACGGAGATCCCCCTACTTCTCCTTTCCCAATGCAGGGCGTCACGGATGCGTGACGCCCTGCATTCGGTGTGAGACTGACCTCAGCCGACCGCCTTGACGACCTCGTCGAGACTTCCGATGTCCACCTTCACCCCAGGCCCCATCGTCGAGGACAACGAAAGCGCCTGGAGATACCGTCCCTTCGATGAGGCGGGTTTGGCCCGAATCAACTCGCCTGACACTGCCGCCAGATTCGAAACCAGTTGGTCGACGTCGAACGAGACTTTGCCCACCGGGATCTGCACGTTCCCGTAACGGTCATTTCGGTATTCGATCCGCCCGGCCTTGAACTCGGAAACGGCCTTGCCCACGTCCTGGGTGACGGTTCCTGCCTTGGGGTTGGGCATCAGGCCACGCGGGCCGAGGATCCGCCCCAGTTTTCCCACCTCGGCCATCAGTTCCGGGGTGGCAATGGCGATATCGAAGTCGAGCTCACGCCCGGCGGCAAGCTGTTCCACGAGCTCCTTGCCCCCGACCAGGTCGGCGCCGGCTTCGTTCGCCTCCTTCTCCTTGTCCGGCGGGACGAAGGCGGCAACCCGGACGTTCTTTCCGGTGCCGTGGGGAAGAGAGACGGTGCCGCGGACCAGCTGATCCGCCTTCTTGGGGTCGATCCCGAGATGGAAAGCCGCCTCCACGGTCTCGTCGAACTTGGCCGGAGCGAGATTCTTCACCAGCTCCAGGGCCTGTTGTGGGGGGTAGGGGGTCTGCTTGTCGTACCGCGTTGTGGCCTCGCGGTATTTCTTGCCATGTGTGGCCATTGTCTCTCCTTGTGGTTCAGGCGGCCTTGCGGCCTCCCACGAGCAGCGGCAGGGCCGCCGCGTCTTAAGTTTCAAGCCTCAGGCTTATGACCTGCGACCTGAGACGTCGCGAGCTTCTAGCTCTCGACGGTTATTCCCATCGAGCGGGCGGTCCCCTCGATGATCTTCATCGCCCCGTCCAGGTCGTTGGCGTTGAGGTCGACCATCTTGATCCCTGCGATCTCCTTGACCTGGGCCTTGCTCACAGTGCCCACCTTGATCTTGTTCGGCTCGCCTGAGCCCTTCTCCACCTTGGCCGCTTGACGGAGCAGGGCGGCTGCCGGCGGAGTCTTCATCACGAAGTCGAACGAGCGGTCCTCGTAGATGGATACCTCGACCGGGATGATCTGGCCCCGCTGACTTGCGGTGGCTTCGTTGTACGCCTTGACGAAGTCCATCAAGTTGATCCCATGGGGGCCGAGGGCGGTCCCAACCGGGGGGGCCGGGGTCGCCTGCCCGGCGGGCAGCTGCAATTTCAGCGTGGTTACGAGTCTTCTACGTCCCATTGTGTGTCCTGTTGCTGCTTGAGGCCTAAGGCATGAAGCTTGGGGCTCAGTTCTTCTGAATGTCCTCGAAACTGAGCTCGACCGGAGTGTCCCGCCCGAAGATGTTGACCAGCACCACGATCTTCTGCTGGTCGATGTTGATGTCCTCGATGACACCGTTGAAATCGGCGAAGGGACCGGTGACCACTCGGACCTGCTCACCAACTTCCCAATCGGGCTTGAACCGCGGCTTTATCTTCTCCTCTTCTTCTTGGACTCCGAGGAATCGCTCGACCTCGCGTCGGGATAGGGGGGTGGGCTTCTGGGCGTTGCCTGCCACGAAACCGGTGACGCCCGGTGTGTTGCGCACCGCGTACCAGGAGTCGTCGTCGAGGGTCATCCGCACCAGGATGTAGCCCGGGAACACCTTCTTGGGGACGGTGACCTTCTTCCCTCCCTTGAACTCGACCACGTCCTCCATCGGGATGTGAACCTCGAAGATGCGGTCGCCCATGTGCATTGACTGGATCCGGGTCTCGAGGTTGGCCTTCACCTTGTTCTCGTACCCCGAATAGGAGTGGATCACGTACCAATCGCCAGGCAAGTCGTAGGGGCTGATCGGCTTGGGCGGCTCCACCGGCTCGACGACGAGGTCGTCCGGCTCCACCTCGACGATTTCCACTGCTTCCACCGTGTCCGCCATCAGGACCTTGCCAGCAGGAAGAAGACGAACTCTTTCATGGCGATGTCGAGCCCGAAGATGACACCGGTGAGGATCACGCAGGTGACGACGGTGACCGTGGTGAAGGCGATCATCTGCTCCCGGGTGGGCCAAGTGACCTTGCGCATCTCTTGGCGCACCTCATGGAGATAGCCCCCTATGCGGCGGATGAAAGACTTGCGCTCCGTGGTCTGCGGCTTTGCTTGCAGCGCCGCAGCACGACGCGAGGCCTTCTCCTTGCCGGGTTCCTGCTTCTTCTGGAGCCGCTCTTCACGCTCCTGAATGCGGCGCATCTCTCGGTTCATCACTACTTCCTAAGCCTCAGTTGAGTCAAGTCTGGCAGGGGCGGAGGGACTCGAACCCCCAACCTCCGGTTTTGGAGACCGGCGCTCTACCAATTCGAGCTACACCCCTTGGGGGTTCGCGGGAAGACCAAAGTATAAGGGCATCCCCCCCGTGTGGAAACTCGGTCAAGGGAAGAGAGAAAGAGGAATGAAAAACCGGACTACGCGTCGCGCCGCGTCACTCCATCCTTCTTTTCCTGTGGCAGCTTCTCGTAGATCGCCTTGATCCTCGCTGGCTGGCTGATTCGGTCTTCAGCAATGATGTTCACTAGGTCGAAGAGGTTGAGCACCATGTCTTCGTCGTCGGTGTCGATGGTCCCGGGATGAACCGCATCGTTGCCCGTAACGCGCACGACGTCGGCCGCCTGCTGCACATCGGGTCTAAGCCCGTTCTTGACCAAAGCACCTATGTCATGGTTGATGTTCTTACCTGGCTCGCCCAGCTGCATCATGAGCTTTTGCAGCCCGAGCCTTAACAACGCGGCCGCAGCTCGGGGCGAATGTGGCAAGACGGCCCTCGCCTCTTGGAAATCCTTCTGGATCTCAACGTCCAGGTCGGGGTTGGGCGCTGGGCCCTTCCGCACGGGTGGCCACGCGAGCCTTGCATGACCAAGGGACTGTCTCGTCTGTGTCCCGACGGTCAACAACTCGAGGGTTCCTACCCAAAGGCTGATCCTTCCGCAGTCGTTGGACTGGCACACCGACCACTCAACGGCATCAGTTCCAACGCCGGTCGGGGATAGGGGGCTACCCCACTGTTGGCCCGTAAGCACTTCACAGTGAGGGCAAGTAAAAGAACCCGCTTTGTAGGAGGGTTCCACGTACTTCATGTGCGCATGGTAGGTAAGCGATCAAAGAGATCCGGACGGCCTGGCCAGTATCCTTTCTGGGCGATGGACGCTCAGGACATCTGGAAGAAGCTCTCTGAGTACCGCGATAAGCTCGCCGAAGGGGATTGGGATTGGGTTATCCCGCGCCAAGACGGTATCGGCAAGATTGTTGGGCGACTCATTGAGAGCGGCGTAATTTGGCCGGTCATGTCAGGCTCGTACTGGCCCCACGACTATCCAGTGGTTCAGCTTCAATGGGTCGAAACCGCGATCTTCAACCTGGAGGCAGACCCAAGCATTGCCGAACGACTCACTTCAAAGAAGGATCCGTGGATCCTGACCGCCGAGCGTCTAGAGGAGATTGCCGAATCGATTCCGACGTCTGATTGGACAGGACCAGCGACCGAGGCGCAGCAGTTGGTCGCGACCATCAATCCATCGGCGGCCGAACAAATCCGAGATCTGGTGGAGAAGCACTCAGTCTTCGGGCCTGCCGACTATCCAGGTGCCCGGGAAATGGTGATTGGCGTCCTGAAGGGCGCCGCTACACGTGCTCGACTACACGGCCCGGCCAACTAGGTGTGTTGTAACCCTGACGTGTGAGCCGGACAGGGGGATCCTGATCTACGCTCGCCCTAGTGAGCACCGACCCGATCGAGCTTCACATCACTGTCGTTGCAGCAGGTGACCATTCTGGTGGCTTCGCGCTAACGAACGAGATTGAACTTGTGAAGGCCGCACTCCTCTACGGGGATCGAGTCACACTGGCAAGTCCGCGAGCGTCGATGGTGTCAATGATCGGTGCGTTGAGCAGCGTTACGGGCGCGGACCGCACCGGAGCTGTCCTCCAGCTTGCGGAGTCGATGCCTGACGCCCACGAGTTCCATGAGTTGTACACGACCCTCAAACACAAGAAGCACAAGACGAGGGAGGAATTGCTGACACTCAAAGCTCTCGAACGAGCGGTGTCGAAAGCAGGTGACGAACTGTCGGCTAAGGCTTTTGAGATCGCTTCGGATGCCGGTCTGATCGAACTGCTCCCCGCTATCGAAGACGGTGTCCTAGATCTCGATCCTCTCGGAGTCGATGAAGGCGATACAGATGTGATGGTCGAACGGATGTCAGCCCTGATCGCTGAAGTTGTGGCGCCCGGTTCGACAACGATGCCAATGCTGGACAGCGGCAGTGGCGATCTACTTAAGGCAATGCTGAAAGAAGGGATGATCCCCCAGGCACGACTCCAACCCCTCACCCAAGCCTCAGTTGCCGGTCAATTCATTTCGTGGGTGCCAGCATTTCCGAATACTGATGTCGAGTCGGTGCTCAACGCTCGCGAAGTACTGAGAGACCCGCTTGTTCGGTATCGGTCGGCGGTCATTCGCCTGTCCAAGGAACTTCAAGACGAACCGATGTCTCCTGACTTCGGAGCAGCGGTGATAGATCTGTATCGCCGGGACATGCAGCCGGCTCTATCGGAGATTGAGGAGATGAGCAAGCAACTCGGCTTGAGGTCCGCGCTTGGCACAGCGGCTCGAACTGGGATGGGGCGAAGAATCGCTGAGGCCGCGATTGGTTTTGCCGCCGCCACAGTGACGGATCTTCCGCCGGTAATAGTTTCGGCCCTCGGCGTCTCTCTCGATATTGCGACCGAGGTTGTCAGGGACCGCTCGGCCGCGCAGCGATCCATGCAACAGAACCAGTTCTTCTTTCTCTACGAATCCGATCGCGTCCTCACGCCTCGTTCCTAACACCTGTCTCTCGCCGACTTGACGCGACTACTCATCGCGCCGTCGGACTCGGAGGCTGTGCATCGCCTCATACTTGGTTCGTCCTGCCTGCACTAGCTCGGACAGAGTGGCGTCGTCGAAGACTGGGTCGTAGTCAAAGTCCCCGCCAGCGTCTGTCCGTTGCGAGACACCAGACGGCACCAACCTCATTCACCCTCTGACCCCGGACCAGGTCCGCGGAATTCTCGACATCTTCCGACCGCTCAACCCCTACGACCAACAGCTCATCCCCGACCTGTGGACCGAGGAACACAATTCGCTCGACGAGCCGATCTGGTGTTACGCCA
Organism: Acidimicrobiia bacterium; assembly: GCA_040905925.1. Lineage (GTDB taxonomy): Bacteria > Actinomycetota > Acidimicrobiia > Spongiisociales > ZC4RG35 > JALYNX01. The sequence continues at coordinate 8,640 of JBBDQO010000128.1, forward strand.
TCTCCTCGAAGCGTTACGTCATATACCGAAAAGATCCCAAAGGGAGAATCGAAATCATCGACTGGTCCGAACACGGCCTCGGCCAATACCTCGACCCCACCGGGCCAGAAGATCCGCAACGAGACGACCAGGGTCGCAGGATTTGGACCCGACAAGCCTGGGAGTGGATTCTCACCGGAGACGGCCACCGCAGCTCGATGCCCCAATGGGCAGCCCTGCCCGCCCTCACCCGGTTCACCCTCTCTTCACCCAAGATCGGAAGGTGGTTCACCGGTTACGACCGGACCCAGCCGCGACATCGCCGTGTCCGGCCCGGCACCTTCGGACTCCTTGCCCACACTGACCCAATGGTCCCCGCCCTAGGCCATGACACCACCCCGAGACCCACAACCACCTATCAACCCAACCCCAGCCATTGGGGAGACTTGGACTGGTACGACCGGACAACCGGCGGACCGATCGAAGTTACAACGTCGACCCCCCACGACCCTGACTTCAACACCCACCTCGAACAAGGCCGAGTCCGTATCCAAACCCTCGGCGATGTCCTCGCCGCCCACCGGACGCGACCCGAACACAAATCCCTCGCACCAGACGGAACACCCACCAACGGAGAAACCCAAGGACTCCTTCAACGACGACCTGTCAAAAGCGCACCAGTCCTCACTGACCTCATCGGCAAGGAAGGAAACGACCTGGAAGAACGATCAACCGGCATCATCGACGATCCGGACGATTACCGGACCGAATACGGGAACAGAGGCGACCGGTGGAGCCAACTCGTACTGCCATTCCTTGATGCACTAGGGGCCGAAGAAGTGATGAGGCGAACAGGTCGAAGCCGATCAGCCGTCTATGAGGTGCTTGGTGGGCGAACGAAAGGCACGGGAGTTCCTTCGGCGAAGTACCGGGAGGTGGCAATCGAGGAGGCAGCCAACCGACTGCGAGGGACCGGCTTGCCTGTGCCGCGACACCCGTACGGGGTCTTGTACCTAGCCAGAACGCTCCTAGCTGATGCGGTCAAGCTGTGCGACTGGTGTCACCAACCACTCCCCAAGGGGACACGACGCGATGCCAGATACCACGCCGAGTGCAGGAGAGCGGCGCAACGAGCAGATGGCCGGTAATGGCCGCCGCCTCTCTTATCCGGCTGGGCTGTGAGAAAGACGAAACCAGTCTGTTGATACGGCTAGGCGGTCGCCTCCGGGATCAATCCCGCCGTCGTGAGGAGGTCGAGGCAACGGGCCTGGTTCTTAAAGACATTGCCCGGATACGAATTTTCAGGGAATGCCTCAACTAGCTGCTCGACCAGTACCTCGACTATCGGCCGGAGTCCATCGAGAACTGTCGGCAGATCGGAGTCAGGACTCGCAAGGAACTCATATCCAAGGTCTCGCATCACGAGGTGTCCGATTATTCGTCGTCCATGCACAGCCACCCCAGCTTCGACACCTTCAGACTCACGCTCGACCTCATCGAGGATCTCATCAATGCACCTCAAGATCAGGACGGCACGCAGTAGGCGAAGTGCGTCCGTTCCCGGATTGAAGAGCGCCGGATAGACACCGTCAGGTCCGAACAAGCGGGAGACTTCGCGTTTAGCAGTGACCGCATAGCTGAGGTTTGGGTCGCTGCATGCGAGGGCAACAGCAGATTGCCGGACGTCGATGACCTTCATCGGGTCATCGCCTCGTGGTGATTCACCTGAGCGAAGGAGGTACTCGTAGCCAAGCACGCGCAATTCGCGCGCCAACCTGTGCTGCTGAGGGTCCAGGAATGCGAAGTCTTGGCTCGATACCTCGTTTTGAGTATTGGCGAACCGCGTAATCCTGCTCGATAGCTGCTCGTCGTTAGAAGGCACTTCGATGCACCTCACTAATACGAAGGCATGCCCGAGGTTCGCCTCGAATTCGGTGCCAAGTACTTTGCCCAGGGTCGAAACAGTCTGAGCCCCGTTCACGATGCTTGCTTTCTCAAGCCGGAAATAGCCGACGTCACGGTTAAGTGCCCCGCCTGGACCGATCTCGATCGAGTCGGCTAGCACGGTTATCCCGTTGTTGTAGTAACCGAAGCGCTCCGGCTCCTCGCGGATAGTGTCGAGAATCCCCTGGTTGATGTCGGAGCGCGGAATTACGACTCGAATGTTCTCTGCGAATAGGTCGTCGCCATGGGTTGAGTACCAGCCAGCAATCTCGGCAGCGCTCACTCGTCCGTAGAAGATTTTGAGTGGTTCGGTGTCCCGACCCCAGTCCTGGATCTGAATCTCAAGATCGACAGCTATCAGCGGTTCCTCGGTCAGCGAATCGAAAAAGAAGCCCTGGGCAAAGTGATTGTGTGTAGCAATCGGCTCCGAACCTTCGAGGTCGTTCAAGTGTCCGAGGAGCTCGCGAATCGGTTCCTCGACCTGATCAGCGAGTTGATCCGCCCCTGTGGTTGCGGTGACCAGACGGATTCGCGCTCCGGGTGTTTTCAGGAGCTCATGCATGGCTTCGCGGATCTCGTCGGATGCATGCACGGGCTCCGTCTCGCTCTTCATTCCGAGGAGCGACCGCACACCATCGAGGAACTTGAGCACCTCAGCAAGATCCAACGAGCCGGTCCCATCCTGACGCCATTTAGACTGGACGAACACGATGAGTTTCGTGGCCGGATCAACGCCAAGTGCGTCGATGCCGCGGTCCGCGGCGCCGTCTGTCACTTCGACGAGTCGTTGCGGGTCGTCTTGAGGGTCTCCCAACAGGAGCGTCACGGAGTACAACGCCAACATCCGTGAGAGATTGTGAACTTCGTCTAGATCTTCGACCCAGTATTCAGCCGCGAACAGATCTCGCACATGCGTAGCGATCTGGTTGACATGGAACTGGCTCACGTTGACGCTCCCGAGCGGAGCGTAACGGCTGCACGTGTCAGTACCCGGACAGCGGGACGGCTAGTCCGGTTTTTGTTCTTCATTTCTCTCTTCCCGGAAACTCGGTCAAGGGAAGAGAGATAGAGGAATGAAAAACCGGACAAGCCGTCGCCGACTTGCGACACGAGGCCTTCGGCGGAGCGCTCAGGGCGGACCCAGTGGCGAGCTCAGTCCTCAGCTCACCGCTTTCTTCACGAGCGCGCCGATCCTTGCCTCGTCGGCGGCGGTCAACTCCGTCAGAGCGAAGGCGGTCGGCCACATGGCGCCTTCGTCGAGGTTCGCCTCGTCGCTGAAGCCCAACGTGGCGTACCTCGTTTTGAACTTCTGCGCGCTTTGGAAGAAGCAGACGACCTTGCCGTCCTTGGCATACGCGGGCATCCCGTACCAGAGTCTCGGCGAGAGGGCTGGCGCGCTGGCTTTGATGACAGCATGGAGCCGCTTGCCCATGGCGCGATCCGGTTCCGGCATCTCGGCGATCTTGGCGAGTACGTCGCTTTCCCCATCCGCCTTGTTCGCGCCTCGGCGCGCGGCGGCCTTCTGCTCTTGGACGCGCTCTTTCATCGCGGCTCGTTCCTCGTCGGTGAAGGTGGTGCTCTTGGCAGACTTCTGCGTGTCCTTCATTGCAGGTTTCCTCCTCTGCGAGTCCTGATGGGGACGACCCTCATGCTAGGGAGCCGCCGCGGCGGCGGCTTCTCCGAAACTGCTCGATCGTGAGTCATCGAGAACGGACTGCAACGTGTGGCTTCAATCCGCGATGGCGAACGCCCGCACCGGGAAGCTGGCCAGACCCTGAATCAACGGAGGCACCGCGTAGAACCGAAACGCACGTTCGACCAGTTGATCGAGCCCGGTCAGGTGCTCCACCACCGGGATCCCGGCCTCGAGCAACCCGGTGTGCGCCGGTCGGCTCCCTCCCCTGGTGTCGTCGATGTTGACCGAGTCGATCCCCACCAGGGCCGCGCCCCCGGTGACCAGGGCATCGACCAGCGAGACGGAAACAAACGGATGAGCCGGGTCGCCGTATTGCTTGGAGCGCCAGTGACGATCCCACCCGGTAGCGAAGAGGACGGCACGCCCGGTGATATCCACCCCCAGGAGGACATCGGCATCCAGCTCGGGCCCAACCGTTCGGAGGCAGACTCCAGAGAGATCGGCCACCTTCTCCAGGGGCAGACCGGCCAGGTCGAAGCCTTGCTCGAAACGGTGGAACGGGGTGTCGAGATAGGTGCCGGTGTTGGCGATCATCTCGATCCGGCCGATGTTGAACTCGATCCCGGGGTCATAGCGACCCCGCGAATCAGCCCGGGACAGATAGTCCGTGATTACCGGTCCCGGCATACCGGGATAAGTCGTCATCCCGGCCTCGATGGGATGGGACAGGTCGATGAGTCGGGGCATTGCTCGATGCTATTCGCCGAGTCCAGTCTCGACGGCCCTAGACCCTGGTCTTCAACTCCTCGGCGATCCCGGTCGCCCAGTGTGCGATCTCATCCCAATCACGGAAGTCCCCGTCCGGAGCTCTGAAAGCGGTGACGATCGCCCGCTCACCGAAGCTCAAGATCTTGCGGTCCAGCTTTCCAGCAAAGACGACGTGACCCAGCGCTCCGGTGGCCTCCATGATCGGGGCGACATCGACCGGCTCCTCCTCGGGTTTGGCTGGGTCGCCGATCGGGCCACTCGAGAACAGCCAAACCGGGCGCTCCCCGAATTGGGAGCGGCAACGCTCGACGAGGTCCTTGGCGTCAGCCGTCCAATGGCCGGCGTAGACGGCGCTTCCCAGGACCACGGCGTCATAGCTCTCGATCGAGTTGACGTCCTCGGGAGCCGCGATCCTGGATTCGACTCCGTAGCCAATCAGCACGTCGGCAATGGCCTGTCCGATTTCGGCGGTGGCGCCGTGTTTCGACCCGACGGTTATCAGAACTCTCATCGGACCAACTCAACTGGATGAGACACCGGTGGGCCAGGGTCAAAAGACCCTCAGCGGAGAGACCGGAAGTTCAGGACTGTGCACGAGGGCGAAGCCGCCAGATGACGATGGCGGCGGCCATCGACAACAAGGCCGCGGCGAGAGCGATGGGCTTCTTCCACGACCGTGCGACCGCCAGGTCACCCTCTAGCGAGGACATCACCCTCCACTCGAGATCCAGTGGCGCGCCGAAAGTCTCGGCCGACATCACCCCTAGCTCGCGGGCAGTGCGGCTCATCGCCGCATGGCGGGCCTGGCAACGCAGACATCCGTCGGTATGGGCCCGAAACGGCCAAATCACATCGTTCTCGTCGACGGCGCTATTGGCGACGAAGGGAGCAGCCAGCTCACAGATGATGGTCATCCCGATGCCTCCAGGTGTCTCGCCAGCCGGGCCCGGGCTCGGTGGAGACGGACTTTGGCCGCAGTCACAGTGATCCCCATGGCCTCGCCGATCTCGGCGTGCGACCAGTCGTAGACGTCCTTGAGGATCACCACCTGTCGCTGGGACTCGGGTAGCGACTCGAGCGCCCGCCGAAGCCGGCCACGAAGCTCCAGGATCTCACCGGCTACTTCCGGATGATCAGCGGTGTAGGGAGCGGCGACCTCCGCCAGGTCGTCGAGAGAAGCTCCCGCATGACGGCGGGCTCGCTTCTGTTGGGTCCATGCTGTGTTGACGGTGATCCGATGCAACCACGTGGAGAAGGCGGCCTCGCCACGGAAGTTGGGCAGGGCGCGCCACGCCCGGATCATGGTCTCCTGGGCGACATCGGCCGCCAGATGCGGATCACCTACCAGTCTGCGAGCCAAGGTGTAGACCTCGTTTCCATGCTCACGAACCAGGGCGGCGAAGGCGGAGCGGTCCCCTGCCTGTGCCCTCGCAATGAGCTCCTGTTCCTTGGTCCGTTCGACCCGCGGGAGTTCCGGCTGGTTACTCATCGGAGAGCTCGATTCTGGCGCTGATGTACTCGGTTGCAGCGTCACCGATGGTCACCGTGGTCCCACCGTCGGCACCATCAACCACCAGTGTGGCCGGAGTGGCAGGTGGAAGCGGGTTGCGGAACCGCACTCTTGCCGTCTTGAGGGGACGATCACCGGTGCGAAGACGGCTGGCAGCGGCGAAGGCCCACGAGGCCTGCAAAAGCCCGTGGACCACGACACCGGAGACTCCGGCGGCAACCGCCGCATCGTGATCCCAATGAATCGGGTTCCAGTCCCGGGTGGCCGCCGCGTAACGGATCAGGTCCGCCCGGGAGGCGCTCACCTGACCGGGACCAGGATTGCCGTCGTCGAGGGGCGAAGGCTCGGGGATCTCATCGACCCCACTCACCGCGGTGGAATCACCGGAGACCAGAAACATGGCCGAGCCTTCGGCGAGGCTGCCAGCCGGCCCGTTGACCTCGAGATCGAAGTTGACGAAGTTGACTCTACCTCGCGCGCGGACCCGGGACACCGTGCCGGACACTTCCAGGTCGGTCTCCACGGTCAAGGGCTGGTGCCAGGTGAAGGTCTGCTCCCCGTGGATAACCGAACGATCGGTGAATTGGCCGAGGAGGTCGGGGGCCACGACGAAGAGGGCCGCCGCCACGAAGCCAGGTGGGGCCGCCTTGGCCCATCGCTCCACGTCGTCACCGGTCACCGCAACGAAGTCTGCAACGTTCTCGATGCAGACCCGAAACGGGTGCGGCCCAAAGGTGTGATCGACCAGAGCGGAGGGATGCATCCCCGAAACGCTAATGACGCTTAGCGAGTCTCGCGATGTGCCGTGTGCTGCCGGCACCACCGACAGTACTTCTTCAACTCGAGACGGTCCTGGGTGTTCGACTTGTTCTTGGTGGTGACGTAGTTCCTCCGCTTGCACTCGGTGCAGGCGAGAGTCAGCGGGGGTCGTTTGTCGCTTGGCATTTCTGTCCCTATTTGAGGATCTTGATGACTCGGCCGGCGCCTACGGTGCGGCCGCCTTCACGGATCGCAA
>JBBDQO010000129.1:0-15279 GCA_040905925.1 Acidimicrobiia bacterium
GACGCCGGCCTCTCAAGCCGGAAACGCCGGTTCGAATCCGGTCGGGACTGCCAGCAGCCAGCGAAAGGTTCACGATCGAAGAACCAATCTCTGGTGCGTAGTTGTAAAGCATCTCCACGCAAAAGGCGAGCAGGTCGGCGACGCGTTGCCCCTTCGGGTGGGCCACGGACCACAGCTCGAGGTTCTCGATCCGATTGTCCAGCCGGTCCCCATTTCGATGATGGACGACTTCGTCCGGCAGAAGCGGTCGACCGAGGTGAAGCGCCATCACCAATCGGTGCTCACCTACCTTGGAAGCTCCTCCCACCAAGTGTCGAAGTGGCTTAGGGACTGCGACCCCTCTGTAGCCATGGCTGAGATGCCCGAAGCCGTCGCTCTGCCGGATCGGTCGACCAGGCTGGGGGTCGCCGGTGGCGAGGAAACGCTTGTAGTGCGTCGCACAAAAGCCTCTGGCCTTGTGGGGCCGTTCGCAGTCATCAAGAGAACAGAGTCTGCCGCCAACTCGCAACGGTTCTTCGGACGGAACTCCAGTGCGCAGCAGCCTTAGGTAATGGCCATGGCAATAACCCATCGCCTCGGCGTCTCGGTCGCAACCCGGAGCCGCACACGTGGCACGTGACCGATCGATCAAGCTCGGCGGCCCGGGGTCGCCGGTCCTGCGAACCCGGCGATAGTGCATTTCACAGAGGCCACGCGCATATCCCCTCCGTGGGCACTCCTCGATGGTGCATTCCCACCCCACGAACTGAAATGTATCGGTGGTCTGTGACAGAAATCTGTGCCGGTCTGTCGCCCGGCGGTTTGAGGCCCGTCCTACGGCCGACGCTGGACCGAGCCGATCCCAGAGTCGTCGTGAGCCAAATGCTCAAAGAGCTCATGAAGAAGCCCGCGAACCAGGCGCGAGGTCTCCGATTTCAGCCAATCCCATCCGAGGTAGAGCTCGATCATGGTGGCGCCGGATCAGAAGATGTAGACGACGAGGGCGATGATGAGCAAGATGCCCACAATCGTCCAGATGAGGTTGCTTCCTCGCATGTCTCAATCCTTCCTTCTGGGAGAGCCTTTCTTACCCCTATTGCCGCTCGCCGATACTGGGCGAGTGTGCGTTTGCCGCGCGGGGTGCGGTGACTGATCGGGCGAGTGAAGCTGCCCATTAGGAAGGCCTGAGTGCCATTCCGTATACTCCCCGCCCGCCTCGATCCACTCCTCCTGAGGTCCTTCGATGCCTGATCTGATCCTCTATGTCGCGCTCGGGGCGGGTCTCGCCGCCCTGGTCCTGGCGGCGTACTACACCCGGGTGGTGCTGGCCGCACCTCGGGGCAATCAGCGCATGGTGGAGCTCTCCGACACCATCCGTGAAGGGGCGATGGCGTTCCTGCGTCGGGAGTACAGCTGGATCCTGATCTTCGTGGTGGTGATGGCTGGTCTCATCGCGATCCTCCTCGACTGGGGGTGGCCCTGGGGTGTGGTCGCATACATATTCGGGGCTGCCCTCTCCGCCGGCGCTGGGTACGCCGGGATCCGAGTCGCCACTGCTGCCAATTCCCGGACCACTGAGGCCGCCCGGAACGGGGGAGTTCCGGCCGCGCTTTCCGTGGCCTTCCGTGGTGGGGCGGTCGCCGGGTTCACCATCGCCGGGCTCGGGCTGCTCGGTGTCGGTCTCGGATTCTTGGTTTTCGACATGCTGCTCGAGCTCGACCCCTGGGCCGAGACGATCACCGCCATCGCCCTCGGCGGCTCCTCGATCGCCCTCTTCGCTCGAGTGGGGGGCGGGATCTTCACCAAGGCGGCCGACGTCGGCGCCGACCTGGTCGGCAAGGTAGAGGCGGGCATCCCCGAGGATGATCCCCGCAACCCGGCTGTGATCGCCGACAACGTCGGGGACAACGTCGGGGACGTGGCCGGGATGGGCGCCGATCTCTTCGAGTCCTACGTGGGCGCCCTGGTGGCGCCGATCGCTTATGCCGCGATCGTCTTTCGCGGCGCCGCTTTCATCGAGGAGGCGATCATCTTCCCCCTGGCGGTGGCCGCGCTCGGGATGCTCGCCGCCATCCTCGGCTCGTTCCTGGTGAGAGCCAATGACGAGGGTCAGCTGACAGCCGCACTCCACCGTGGTTCCAACTTCGCCATGATCCTCACCGCGCTCGGGGTCCTCGGGCTCTCCCTTTGGATCTTCGGTGACGTGGCCGAGAACCCGCTCGGGATCGGGGTCGCGGTCCTCGCCGGGCTCTCGGTGGGCTGGCTGATCGGGAAGATCTCGGAGTGGTTCACCTCCGACAGTCACAAAACAGTCAAAGAGATCGCCCGCCACGCCCAGACCGGCCCGGCGACGGTGATCATCACCGGGCTCGCCGAAGGGATGCGGTCGGCAGCCTTCTCCGTGATCGTGGTGGCCGGCGGGATCGGTGCCGCCTTGTACGCCGGGGATTGGGCGCTCGGAGACGGCGGCGGGCTCTACGGGATCGCCATCGCCGCCATCGGTGTCCTCGCCACCCTGGGCATGACCATCTCAGTGGATGCCTACGGGCCGATCGCTGACAACGCTGGTGGCATCGCCGAGATGGCCCAGCTTCCCCCTGAGGTCCGCCAAGCAACCGACTCACTCAACGCATTGGGCAACACCACGGCCGCGGTGGCCAAGGGATTCGCCATCGCCTCGGCAGCTGTGACCGCCCTCGCCCTGTTCACCGCCTTCATCCAGGCGGTCGGGCTCACCTCGATCGATCTCACCCGGGCCGAGACCATCATCGGCCTCCTCGTCGGAGCCATGTTCCCCTTCCTGTTTGCGGCACTCACCATGAGTGCGGTCGGGCGGGCCGCCAACCGGATGATCTACGAGGTGCGGCGTCAGTTCCGGGAGATCAAAGGGCTGAGGGAGGGCCAGCCCGGCGCGGAGCCCGAATACGCCAAATGCGTCGACATTGCCACCACCGGAGCCCTGCGCGAGATGGTGGTCCCGGCAACCCTTGCCATCGCTCTGCCCCTGGTGGTGGGATTCATCGACGTCGAGGCCCTAGGCGCCCTCCTCGCCGGGGCCTTGGTGACCGGGTTCCTTCTCGCCATCTTCATGGCCAACGCCGGTGGCGCCTGGGACAGCGCCAAGAAGTTCATCGAGACCGGCGCCTATGGAGGCAAGGGCTCCGACGCCCACAGGGCAGCGGTGATCGGGGACACGATCGGCGATCCGTTCAAGGACACCTCGGGGCCGGCGATGAACATCGTGATCAAGGTCATGACCATCGTCTCTCTGGTCTTCGCTTCGGCATTCATCTCATGAGCCGCCGCTTTCTCTAAGTACCGAGTACCTAGTACCAAGTACTCAGAAATGCCCGAAATCCTCCTCATCCGCCACGCCGAGTCCGAAACCAATCGGGCCGGGGTCTGGAGCGGCCGCGCCGACGGCCCTCTCAGCCAGGCAGGGGAGGCCAGTCTCCATCACCTCGCCCGTCGCTTCTCGAGCCAGAAGTTCGAACTGGTAGTCAGCTCGCCGCTGGAACGGGCCTCGCGCACCGCAGCCGCCCTTTCATCCGAGGCTGAGATCTCCGAGGACTTCATCGAGATCGACATCGGGCGCTGGGAAGGGAAGACCCGTGAGCAGGTCCTCGCTGAAGACGACCACTTGATTCGCCACGTCAGGGTGGACCGCCAGCTCGCCTGGGGGGAGACGGGAGAGAGTCTCAACGAGGCCGAGACGCGGGCATTCAGCGCCATAGAGAAGCTTGCGACGCGGCTCGGGGACCACGGCCGAGCTGTGGTCGTGACCCACGGTGGCCTGCTCAACGCGGTGCTCCACCGTTACCTCGCCGGCCCGGGGAGAAGAGTCCATGCCTTTGCCGGAAACACCTCGGTCACCCGGCTGGTGTGGACCTATGACCGTCCCCGTCTGGCCTCCTTCAACGACCAGGGCCATCTCGGGCCAAGATCTCAGATCGTCACCGAGCATCTCGCCGCTCACCGGCCGGTGCTGGTCCTGATCCGCCACGGGCAGACCCAGGCCAACATCGAGGGCCGTTGGCAGGGCCAAGACGACTGGGATCTCGACGAGCGCGGCCACAGTCAGGCCGCGGCGCTGCGCGACTGGTACGGAACCGCCGACCTCGTGTACTCCTCACCCTTGGGCCGGGCCCAGAGCACCGCGGGGTATCTGGCGAACAACGGGGTGGTGACCATCGACGACCTCAAGGAACTGAGGATGGGGAAATGGGAGGGGTTGACCTCGGCAGAGATCATGGAGCACTCGCCCACTCTGATGGAGTCGATCTTCAAGGACGGGGTCGATCTTCGGCGGGGTGAGGACGGGGAAAGTTGGGGCGAATTGGCGCATCGGTTCAGGAACGCGATTCACGCCCTGGAGCCGGCGCAAGGCGCGCCCACGGTCGTCGTCGCCCACGGTGGCGCCATCCGCTCCTATGTCTCGTCACTCACATCGACGACGGACTCCCATGCCGAATCGCTGTACACACCGAAGAACACCTCCGTCACCCACATCGCCTTCAACGACGACGGCCCACTGATCCTCGACTACGGGGTGGCAACCCACCTCGAGAGCCTCTCCTAACCTCGCACCATGTCCGTGTACGACTCCCGCCGCTACGCGCTGGTCAACCGGTGGGATCCCCAGCATCTGAAGACGGTCGACCGACTGCTGCCGCTCGCGGGCGGTGAGCGGGTCCTCGAGGTGGGTTGTGGCAGCGGTCATCTCACCAAACGCCTTGCCGAGCGAGGCGTTGACATCGTTGGGATCGACGCCAATCCCAATGCCCGGGAGGTGGCGGGGAGCGAGCTGGTGCTCCACATGCAAGCTGAGCATCTGCAGTTCGACGACAAGGAGTTCGACGCAGTCATCTCGGTGCACGCCATCGAGCACATACCCCCACTCGACGCCGCAATCGCCGAGATCGCTAGGGTCCTTCAACCGCAGGGACGGGCTATCTTCATCTATCCCGCTGAGCCGATTCAGGGGCTTTACGCGATCCCGACTTCCGTGATCCTCTACCGCACTCCGTTCAAGGCTCGCCAGGTGCACTGTCACAAACTCTGGCCTTCCAAGCTGCGTCGGATAGTGGAGCCGTTCGGGCTCACCGAGACCCACCACGAGTTCAATCTGTGGAAGTCGCCGCAGTTCGTGTCTGTGTTCACACGGACCTAGGCGTGTTCACCTGTGACACCTGTGGCCGCTCCTTTGATATTCGCCAGGATGTCCTCGATCGATACCCCGGCTGGACTCCACGCCAATGTCTCGACTGCAAGAACCGTGCCGGCGGGTCACCCCCTCCCAAATTGGGAGGCACAGGGCCGGATATGACCCCTGCACGTCCCAATTACGGGAAGGGGGGCGCCTCGAGCCGGACCAGGGGAAGCGACCTGACGACGACCGAGGTGCTCGCGTCGTTCACTGATGGTCCGCTCACCGGGGTGTTCACCGACGGTGCCTCTGAGGGAAACCCGGGCCCCGGCGGCTGGGGGGCGGTGCATGTCGTCGACGACGAGATCATCGACCAGGCTCAGGGTTCGGAGCCTCACACCACCAACAACAAGATGGAGCTGACGGCCCTGATCCACGGTCTTCGGATGCTTCCGACCGATTCCGAAGCCACCGTCTACACCGACTCCCAGCTCATCGTGAACATCGTGGGCAAATGGGCCGACGGATGGCAAGCCAGGGGATGGACCAAGAAGTCCCCGGGGCCGATCGCCAACCTCGAGCTGGTCAAAGAGGCCCACGCCCTCTACCAGCAGCGGCCGCGCGTCCGGTTGGAGTGGATCAAGGCGCACAACGGGTATCGGTGGAATGAGTACGCCGACGCCCTGGCCACGGCCTATCGGCGTGAGGTGTTCTGATGTGGAACACCCCCGAAGGGGTCCGCGACTGGGGCAAACATGCGCATGGCTCGCCTCTCTACGCCCACCTCGTCGAGGTGATCGCAGCCGATTCCGAGATGATGCGGGTCCTCAACCGAATCAAGCATCTCCCCCAGTTGAATCTCCTCTTGGGAGGCGTCCACCATCTGTTGATGGGCGGCGCCGATCCGGGCTTGGCTGCCTGGTATGCGTCGCTGGTCGAAGATCCGTTACCGGTCGATCAGATCGATCCGGTCTTCCGCCTCTTCGTGCTCGAGCACGAAGAGGAGATCGTCGAACTCGGAAGCAGCCGCTACACCCAGACCAACGAATGTCGGCGCTGCATCGCCCTTCTGCCCGGGGTGATGACAGCTCCCTTCGAACGCTTCCATTTGATCGAGATCGGGTCCAGCGCCGGGCTCAACCTCGCCCTCGACCGCTACCACTACCGGTTGGGTGGACTGGAATGGGGACCTGAATCGACAGTTCTCCTGGAAGGCGAGTCACGCGGCGCCGAAATCGCGTTCCACGAGATCGAGGTTCTGAGCAGGATCGGCCTCGACCTCAACCCGGTCCTCCCCGGGGACACGGACTCTCGACAGTGGCTCGATGCTCTGATCTGGCCCGAGCAGTCCGAACGCAGAGCCCGGCTCCGCCATGCCCTGGAGCTCGTCTCGAACCTCGAGGTGGAGATGATCGCCGGTGACGCCCTAGACACCCTGCCCCCGGTGATGTATCGATTGCCCGAAGGAGAGCCGGTGATGGTGATGAACGCCTTCGCCCTGGGCCAACTCACGCCGGAGGGTCGGGACCGGGTCGAGGAGATCTGCGACATCGCCAGGTCCAGTCGGCCGGTGTATCGGGTGTCGATGGAGATCCTCGACAAAGCCGACGATTGGGCCCGAGTCTCAGTCGGCTCGGAGGGGACTCCGGTCCAGATCGGACAGGCCCATCCTCACGGTGAGTGGGTCGAGATCTGGGATCAGGCCCGGCCGTAAACCGGGACCGAGGCCCCGTTCATCACGCCGGAGTCGTCGCTCAACAGAAAATGGGCGACCGCTGCGATCTCGTCGGGTGTCGGCCAGTTCACGTAGTCGGCGTAGGGGAGTGACTGGCGGGTGGCCGGGGTGTCGATCACCGAGGGCATCAGCACATTGGCGGTCACACCTGTCCCGTCGAGCTCCTGGGCCACAGACTTGGTCAAGGCGACCACCCCTGCCTTGGAGATGTTGAACGCAGCCTGACCGGTGGGGTGTTCGACCGCACTCTTGCTGCCCACCAGAACGATCCGTCCCCATCCCGCTTCCTTCAGATAGGGCACGGCGGCGCGCACCGCGTAAAAGGCGGACCTGAGATTGAGGTCGATCATCCGCTCGAATCTGACGTCGTCCGTCTCCTCGACATCACGTCCCCCCGCCCAGCCACCCACCAGCGAGCAGAGACCATGGATGGCGCCCCACTGGTCGGACACGTTCTTGAACAGGCTGTTGACCGCCTCGGCGTTGGTGGCGTCGACCCGGAGCAGGAGGAGGCGGTCCTCGTCGATATCGAACTCCTCTTCGAAGCGAGTCGCCTCGTCAGGGAGGAGATAGGTCACGACCAGCCGGTATTCCTCCGGTATGAGCCGGCGGATCAATGCGGTTCCGAGGCCTCCCGTGCCGCCGGTGATTACAACTGTTTTCTCCACGTTTCCTGGTGCTTCCTGATGTTGTCGGTTCGCTAACTCTACGTTGGGGGCGGTGCCTCTCGCCAGAGAATCCAGAGATCGGCGACATTGGTCCCGGTTGGGGGGCACACCAGCAGATCCCCGATCCGGGCCAGATAGCCGGCGGAGTCGAAGTCGGCCAACGCCGGAGCGGGGTCTCCGCCTCGTTGGATCGTGGTTCCATCGACGATCGCTCCGGCGGCGCCGGATTCTCCGTCGACCCCATCGGTGGCAAAAGTAACAAAGAGATCGCCGGTCCCGGCGAGACGCTGAGCAGCCATGAGGGCAGCATGGGTGTTGCGCCCTCCCGCTCCCGAGCCGGTGACCTCGACGACCGTCTCACCGCAGCCGATAGTGATCTCATGGGGGCCGCGGGCGAAAAACCGATCGAGACAGGACCCGACCTCGCCTCCTAGCCATTCCCCCCACAGCCATTTCTGATAGATCCTGGGTGCGGCCGTCAGCGCCGCATTGGCGGCAGCCAGGCCATCGGCGAGAACAGTGACGCTGGGCTGCCCGAGCGGCCCGGTATCCACGGCCATCGCCTCCCAAACCGACGAGGGAATCTCGATCTGATGGCGGGTCATCACGCCGCCTGCTCCGATCGGGTCGGCGGACGTCGGGATGGTCGGCCCTGAAGCCACGATGGCGGGATCGGCCCGGCCCACGTCCGAGATGACAAGCGTGTCGATCACCCGACCGGCGGCTCGTGCGAGACCGCCGCATTTGATCGAAGAGAGGTGACGTCGCACGAGATTCAGCTCCTCGATGCTGGCGCCCCCTTTCAGGAGCGTCTTCGTCACCATGGTCAGGTACTCGGCAGTCACACCCGGACGCGGCGATTCACAGACAGCGGAACCGCCCCCGGAGATCAGACCAATGATCCGCGTGTCGGCTGGGGTGTTGATCACGGTCTCGAGCACTGCCGCCCCTGCCTTGAAAGAGGCTTTCCCCGGGACCGGGTGATCCCCGACCATGGCTCGCAGCATCGACGGGACCGGTTCGGGGTGATCGGAAACGCAGATGCCGCCGACGACCTCGACTGCGGCCGCGGCTCCGCGTGCCATTGCCGGGGCGGCCTTGCCCAGGGCAACGACGACGGTCGGTCGGCCCGGTTCCGAGCCTGCGAGTGCATCGTGGGTGAGACGTTGCGGATCGACCGCCGCCAAGCCGGCCTCCAGCCAATTGATCACCTTGGCACGCCGCCGCGGGTCGGCGGCCAGTATCCGCTCCTCGAATCGCCTCATCCGATCACCTCCGCGAGCCACGTGCCACGGGGGTGGCGGCGGGCCGAGACCAGGTCAGCCGGCGAGTCGACATCGTGGAGGAGGCCGGTGCGCACGACCACGGTCGCGTTCGGGATGCGGGCGAGGTGACGGTGAAAACTCGACGCGCCGTAGGCGAACTCGGGCGTTTCCCCGCCCCCCAGCGCTGAAGTCCCTCCGTCGGCCGAGGGTGCGATTACTGCTCCGGATTCCTCGAGTGCGGTTGCCAAATCGACCACCTCGCCGACTTGGAGCAGTGGCAGATCGCAATGGATCACGATCCAGGCGCAGTCGGCCGCTCCCGCCCACCCAACCCCAGCGGCCGCCGCGGCACTCAGGTCAGTTCCCGGGTCGTCTACGGTCGGGATCCCCTTGGTCAGCGCCCATTCGGCGACGTCGTAGTCACCGGCAACGATCAGCGGAATCAACCCAGCCGACGCCGATGTGTCGGCGGTGTGAATGGCAAAGGCCTGAGCCAGGGCAACCCTGGCGTCTGGGGTCAGTGACTCGGTGAGGCGCTCCTTGCCCAATCGGAACGGCTTGACCGGGAGGATGGCAACGATCGGCACCTGGTCGAGGGTAGAAGCGAATCAGGAAGGGGTCGGGCTCTGCTCGGGACTTCAGGGAACCACGAGCACCGGGACGGGCGATTGGTGACAGAGCCGGTCGGCCACCGATCCCAACATCACTCTTTCGGCGATGCCGGCACCTCGTCTACCGATGACGATCAGGTCGGCGCCTTTGCTCTCCGCGACGGCGATCAAGCGCGATGAGGGATCGCCCAGTTCCTCCACCAGCTCATGCTCGACACCTTCGAGGTCGAGGTCCGCCTCCAACTCATTGAGCACCTGTGCCTGACCTGCCTCCAAGGCGGCCGACAACGCCTCTGGGGGTGGCGGCGCCCCACCGATGCCCCACCATCCTTCAGGGGGTCTGACCACGGTCACCAGATAGAGCTTGCCCTTCCAGTGGCGGGCGATGGCGAGGGCGTGCTCGGCCGCGGCCCGACTGGTCTCGGAACCGTCGACTCCGACCACGATCGCATTCGGTTGCCATTCCATTGTCACCTCCACACCACAACATAGGCGATCAACAGGCCCCGTCCGAAGTGCGGACAGTCACTAGAAAACCGTAATCAACATCAAATGACCCACGGCCAGGCCATAGAGACCGGCCACGAGGTCGTCGGCTGTGATACCGAGAGCGCCGGGCAGGGACTCCGCCTGAACCACCCCGGTGAGTTTGCTCTTGAGAATGTCGGCGATGCGAAATACGACGAAGGCGATGAGGGCGGGCCATCCGAGCAGGCCGATCGTGGCGACAAAGGCGCCGGCGGCCTCATCGATCACGATCCAGCTCGCGTCACCCACATCGGGCGCCAGCGGTCTCGCGGACCAGAGGGCGGCGAGGATGAGGACCACCGCCCCGACCAGTTGGGCCCACCACCCAAGACTCGAACCGACCCAGAGTGAAAAGGGAAGAGCGAACAGTGCTCCGGCTGTCCCCGAGCCTGCGTTCGATCCCCGGAGCCGACCTAACAGCAGGCCGGAGCCGAAGAAGGAGGCTACGAATCGGTGCATTGGGTGCCGAGACTAGATACGGTCCGCCAGCCCGCCCCCTCGCGCCTCGAGAACCCTCATCGCCCGAAGCGTGTTCCACCGACTGGGCTCCCCGACTTTCTCCATCTCGAACCATGTCTCCCCCGGCCATCGCTGTTGCAGCGGCCATCGTCCGTCCTTGCGGCGTTTGCGGACAACCACCTCGATGGCGTCGCTGAGCCGATCGTCACCGAGGCTCCCCGCAGCCCAGAAGTAGTCGAGGCCGCGCAGGATGTCGTAGTGCCATTGCGGGGGGAAGGAGAAACGCAAGAACTGGCCGCTCACCACCTCCCCGGTGTGATGAGACTTGAAGAGTCGGTGACGGAGCATGAACTCCTGGCCTCGGGCTTCGGCGGCTTCTGTCTCGGCCACCCGAGTGCCGTTCGCCGCTGCGTACTCTTGCCACGCCTCGAGGACCGAGATCGTGGTGTGGAACGAGCTGTGGTCTGCCCCGCGAATGCAGTTCCACCCTCCATCGGACATCTGATTGGCAAGCAGGTAGTCGACCAACCGTTCCCGGCGCGGATCATCGACCCGGAACCAACAGAGAAAAGCGAGGGCCATGCCGGTGACACACGTCTCGCTGCGACTGCCTTTGGGCCGTGACGCGGTGATCCCACCGTTGGGCTGTTGGGCCTCGTCGAAGAAGAGCAGACACGAGCGTTGGATTTTCTTCGACGGGGGCATCCCCAGTCTCCGCAACAGGACCAGCGTGTAGGTGGTGGAGATCCACTTCTTGCCATACAGCCAAGGTGTCCAGCGCCCGTTGTCATCCTGATGCTCGAGCAGCCGGGCGCCCCATCCCTCTCGGGCCACGCGCTTCTGCTCGGCGCTCCAGACCGACTCGGGCACACCCTCGAGGTCACGCAACACCTGCCAACGGATCGCGGGGTCGCCCTCGAGCAGCCAATCGAGGATGCGGGCTCGGGTCTCGACGTCATCGCCCATTTCCCGATTCAACACGGCCCGTCCCGTAATTGGGACGGTGAGGGGTCATATATGGCCCTGTGCAACCCGATTACAACGGGGGACTCCCGGCGGGGGATTTCACATTGCGCTCCAGCGGGTAGCCTCTTGGCGATGGAACCGTCATCCAAGATATGGGTGGACGGCGAGTTCGTCGATTGGGACGACGCAACCGTTCATTTCCTCGCTCATGGGCTTCAGTACGGGACGGGTGTCTTCGAGGGCATCCGCGCCTACAAGACCCCGGAGGGGACTGCCGTATTCCGGCTCCACGAGCACATGATCCGACTCGTAGCCTCCGCCCGCGCCTACGGGATCCCGATGCCTTGGACCGTGGACCAGTTGGACGAGGCGTGTCTCGAGCTGCTGAGGGTGAACGAGCTCGAATCAGCCTACATCCGCCCCCTCTCCTTCTACGGGTCTGGCGCCTTCGGGCTCAACCCTGCGTCGAGCCCGGTCCTCACCTATATGGCGGCCTTCTTCCTTGGCAGCTACATGGGGGAAGAGGGTGTCCAAAAGGGGATCACCACCATGGTGTCGAGCTGGCGCCGTATCTCGCACACCAGCTTCATTCCCACGGCCAAGGGAAGCGGCCAGTACCTGAACTCGGTCCTGGCCAAGCAAGAGGCAGTCGCGGCCGGCTTCGACGAGGCGATCATGCTCAATGACGCAGGGTCGGTGTCCGAGGGCAGCGGGATGAACCTGTTTGTTGTCAGCAGGGACGTCGTGTACACGCCTCCGGTGTCGTCGGGGATCCTCGAGGGAATCACCAGGTACAGCGTCATCCAATTGCTAACGGCAGAGGGAATGGAAGTGCGAGAGGTGGATCTCGCTCGGGGTGCTTTGTACACCGCCGATGAGGTGTTCCTCACCGGTACGGCGGCTGAAGTGACCCCGGTCCGCGAGGTCGATCGGCGTGTGGTGGGCAACGGTGAGCCGGGGCCCGTGACCCGCAAGGCGCAGGACCTGTTCTCGGATGCCGTGGCCGGCAAGCTCCCCGATTACAAGGACTGGCTGACCTTCATCTGATGGGGCAACAGCCGAATCGGGAGATCGCCGACTCCGAAAGACCGCGAACGACCCTGGAGACGCCTCCCGCCCGGAGCTGGCGGCCGACCAAGCCCGGGGTGATCACCTCGCCCGATCAGGTCCCGAGGGGTGGGCGCTTCGGGGCCGCCGGCCCTGACGCCGGCTGGGCACTTCACCTGTTGTCCGTTTCGGATCTTCCCGACGACGACCCCAACCTTCGTGGCGTCCTCGCCGGGTTGATGACGGCGCGCGCCGCAGCACTAGGCCGAGCCCCGATCAAGGAGGATCTCGAGGTGGCGCTGGTGCTCTGCGGGTATGGATTCGAGGCCATCCCCGAGTTGATTGCCCAGCGAGAGCGCTGGATGGCTGCGGTGCCCCACGAAACGCGGCCAGGGGAGACGGCGGTCTCGGAGATGGACCGGGAGTTGATGACCAACAAGCCGGAACAGGTGCGCTGGGCGCTTGCTCACGCCGAGCGGCCCCTTGAGGAGTAGGCGCCCTCGGCTAGCGTCCGCCGCCTCATGAAAATCGTCCGGATCAAGGCTGGCGACGACATTGCCTACGGTGTTGCGGACGCCGAAGGGGTTCTGGTTTACCGGGGAACCCCGTTTGTGGCGTGGGAGCCAACCGAGACGGTGGTGCCCTGGGATCGAGTTCAGCTGCTCTCTCCCGTGATCCCAACCAAGGTGGTCTGCGTGGGGCGCAATTACGTGGACCATGCGGGGGAGCTGGGCGGTGAGGTTCCCGCGGAGCCACTCATCTTCATGAAACCAGCGACCGCGGTGATAGGCCCCGACGCTTCGGTGGTGCTGCCACCGGCCTCGAACGAGGTCCATCACGAGGCGGAGCTGGCCGCGGTGATCAACAGGGTCGCTCGCAACGTCCGGGCCGAGGAGGCGTCGAAATACATCCTCGGTTACACCGCTGCCAACGACGTGACCGCCCGGGACCTTCAGAACCGGGACGGGCAATGGACCAGGGCCAAGGGGTTCGACACCTTTTGTCCGCTCGGCCCTGCGATCGAGACCGAGCTCGACCCACTGGAGCGTCTCGCTGTCATCTGTCGAGTCAACGGCGAGGTGCGCCAGGCCGGGTTCACATCGGACATGGTCTTTGGAGTGGCCGAGATCTTTGAGTTCATCACCACGGTGATGACCCTGCTACCAGGTGACGTGATCCTGACCGGAACTCCCGCCGGGGTGGGGAAGATCGAGGCAGGCGACTCCGTGGAAGTGGAGATCGACGGTATCGGGACCCTGAGCAACCGGGTCGTGCGTCGGTGACGGTTCGGGTCCGGATCGCTCCCTCTCCCACCGGGCATCTCCATGTGGGCACTGCCCGCGCCGCTCTCTTCAACTGGCTCTACGCACGTCACAACGACGGTGTGTTCATCGTTCGGATCGATGACACCGATCGTGAGCGATCGACGGCGGAATTCGAGGCCGACATCCTGGAGTCTTTGCGGTGGCTGGGCCTGGACTGGGACGAAGGTGTCGAGGTCGGAGGGCCGCACGGCACCTATCGACAATCGGGTCGTTACGACCGATATCGGGAGGTTGCCGGTCAGTTGGTGGCCGGGGGCGCCGCCTACTACGACGATCGTTCGCCCGAGGAGCTCGGAGAGCTTCGGGCCCAGGCCCAGGGCGAGGGGAGGCACCCCGGTCATTACATCCGCAGGCCGGAGACGGACGCCGAGGTCGGGGCCATCCGTCTCTCCATCCCCCAGGACTCCCCGGTGACATTCGACGACCTGGTGAGGGGCACGGTCGTTTTCGAGCCCCGCGATCTCGATGACTTCGTCATCCTTCGCAGCGACGGCACACCCACCTATCACCTGGCCTCGACTGTCGACGACGTCGACTACGAGATCACCCATGTGGCGAGGGGGGAGGACCTGCTCCCGTCGACACCGAAGCACATCCTGCTCGCCAGGGCGATGGGTGCCACCGAGGTCTCGTACGCCCATCTCCCGCTTCTGTTTGGGACCGATGGCAGGAAGCTGTCGAAGCGCTTTGCCGCCGCCTCGCTCTCGGTGTACCGCGACGAGGGTTACCTGTCGGACGCGGTGTTCAACTACCTCTCCCTGCTCGGATGGTCCCTCGACGCCGAGACCACGATCTTTTCCAGGGCGGAGGCAATTGCGGCTTTCGACCTACGGGACGTGTCCAGCAACCCGGCGATTTTCGACCCCGAGAAGCTCGCCTGGATGAACGGTGAATACATCCGGGCGCTGTCACCTGAACGGTTTGTGGAGATGGTCACGCCGTATGTCGAGGCCGCGGTCGGCCGAGTGCTCGGTCCCGAGGAATGGCAGCGCTTCGGATCGGTTGCTCACCTGGTCCAGGAGCGCACCCGGCTCTTGCCCGAGGCCGGCGAGCAGGTTGTCTTTCTGTTCGAGGATTTCGACCAGTACGACGAGAGCTCCTGGGAGAAGGTTATGGCGAGGGAAGGGGTCGCCGGGATCATCACCGAGGCGCGTCTCCGTCTCGAGGCCGTCGACAATTGGAAGGCCGAGATGATCGAGCCGGTGTTGAGGGGGATGCTCGAGGAGATGGGGATCGGGACCGGGAAGGGTCTTCAACCGCTGCGGGTAGCGGTCACCGGGTTCTCGGTCAGCCCTCCCCTGTTCGAGTCGATGGCCGCCTTGGGGAAAGCGAAGACCCTGGAGAGGCTGGAACGGGCCCTAAGGAGGCTTGCCCCTTCCTAATTGGGAGCCACAGGGCCGGATATGACCCCTGTGTGTCTCAATTACGAGTGGGGGGATACCGTCTGGAGAACAGTTAACCTCACCCTGTCCCAGGTCCCGTCGTCCAGAGGCCCAGGACGCCGGCCTTTCAAGCCGGAAACGCCGGTTCGAATCCGGTCGGGACTGCCC
>JBBDQO010000130.1:0-15178 GCA_040905925.1 Acidimicrobiia bacterium
TTTGGGATCGACGATGAATGACGATGAAGACGATGAATGAGGTGAGGATCGCTACCCGCCGTTCACCTCTCGCGCTGGCCCAGGCCCGCCTCGTGGCTGATCGACTGCGGGCCGCCCACCCGGGGTTGGGTGTGAGTCTGGTCGAGGTCGTTACCACTGGCGACCGCGACCAAGAAGGTGCGATTGCGGAGCTGAGCGAGCTGGGAGCTTTTGTCCGCTCGGTGCAGCGGGAGGTGATAGAGGGGAGGGCCGATCTTGCAGTTCATTCTCTGAAGGATCTCCCCGTCTGGGGGCCGGAAGAGTTGGTGCTTGCCGCCTTTCCCGAGCGTGGGTCACCATTCGACGTGCTCGTGGGGTCGACCCTCGATGGGCTATCCGTGGGAGCTGTGGTCGGCACCGGGAGTCCGCGTCGGATGGAGCAGCTCTTGGAGCTGAGGCCCGATCTGCGGACCATGGAACTGCGTGGCAATGTCGATACTCGGCTCCGCAAGGTGGCAACGGGCCATGTGGATGCGGCGGTGCTGGCCGAGGCGGCGTTGGATCGGTTGGGTCGTTCTGAACTGATCGCTCAGCGTCTCGGCGTAGCGGAGATGGTCCCAGCGCCAGGCCAGGGGGCGCTGGGCATAGAAACGCGTGCCGGGAGCCATTTCACACAGCTGGCCAGCACCATCGATGACTGTTGGCTCAGGATCTCCCTTTCGTCGGAGCGCCTCTTGCTGGCCGAGACCGGGGCTGGATGTCGGTCCGCACTCGGGGCCTACGCCACCCGGCACCAGAAGTACATCAGGCTCGAAGCCTTTATTGCCGATGAGCGGGGCCGCCGCCGCGCTGTCGTCTTAGGTGAGACCCCCGAAGCCGTGGTGGCCGAGGCGCGGAAGGAGCTGGGGCTGTGATCCGCGTCGCGATCACCACCGACCGCTTTCAAAGCGCGGCGCCCGCCTTTAGTCGGCTTGGGCTTGAGCCGGTGGGGTTGCCGTGCATCCGGGTCGAGCCATCCGACCTGGGGGTGTTGGCCCAGGCCCGGGAGGCGGCGTCCCTGGCCGACCTTCTGGTGATCACCTCGGTCCGCACTCTCGACCTCCTCTGGCCTGATGGTTCGATGCCGGCGGTTGAGGTGGGGGCTGTGGGCGCGAGCACAGCCGCGGCCGTTGTGGCGCGAGGCGGACGGGTGGTGATGCTGGGTCGATCAGGGCTTGCCGATCTGGCAGAGCAGACGCCCGACCGGCTGGTTTCGTCGCGGGTCGTGTTTCCTCATGCAGCCGGCCCGGATCAGGTGGCTGTGGAGGTACTCAGAGAGCGAGCCGCCGACTTCCGTGAATTCGAGGTGTACCACTCCGTCCCGGTGGCTCCCGGATCCGCACCGGTCGAGGCTGCAGCTTTCGCCTCCCCTTCGGCGGTCAAGGGCTGGCTGCTCTCTCGTGCCTTGGATGGCATTGCGGTTGGGGTAATCGGTCCGACGACCAGGGAGGCGCTGGCCCGGCACCGGCCGCCGGATGTTGTGGCCGCCCGGCCTTCTCATCAATCTTTGGCCCAAGCCTTGGCGTCCTATTTGGAGGTGGCCGTGTGAGCAGCTTTCCGACCGTTCGTCCCCGCCGTCTGCGGATGAGGGGCGCGCTGCGCCGGATGGTGGCGGAGACCCGCCTTCACTCTGCCCAATTCGTGCTTCCTGTCTTCGTGGTGTCGGGGGAGGGGGCGAGGAAGCCGATCGGATCGATGCCTGGGCACGCCCAGCTTTCGGTCGACCAGGTAGCCCTCCTTGCCAAGGCGGCGGAGGCGGCCGGAATCGGTGGCATGATCTTCTTCGGCATCCCTGATCACAAGGACGAGCTGGGCTCTTCGGCTTGGGATCCGGAAGGGCCGGTCCCACAGGCGATCCAGGCGGTGGCCTCTGCCGCTCCCGAACTGGTTCGTTGGGCAGATGTGTGTCTGTGCGAGTACACCAGCCACGGGCACTGTGGGCCACTCCGAGGCGAGATCGTTGACAACGATTCCGCCTTGCCCTTGCTGGCCCGAGCGGCGGTGGTTTACGCCGATGCCGGCGCTGACGTTGTGGCGCCCTCGGACATGATGGACGGTCGGGTTGGAGCCATCCGCGCCGTCCTCGACGAGGAGGGGCACTCTGACACAGTGATCTGCTCTTATGCGGTCAAATACTCCTCGGGCTACTACGGGCCTTTCCGGGAGGCTGCCGAATCGGCACCGGCGTTCGGTGACCGTCGTACCCATCAGATGGACCCTCCGAACACCCGCGAGGCCATCCGGGAGGCTTGCCTCGACGTAGCCGAAGGCGCCGACATGGTGATGGTGAAACCAGCCGGTCCCTACCTCGATATCGTCCGTGCGGTACGAGAGCGGGTGGACGTGCCGGTGGTCGCCTATCAGGTGTCAGGCGAGTTCGCCATGATCGAGGCTGCGGCCGCCGAAGGATGGATCGACAGAGACCGGCTGATTTTGGAATCGCTCACCGGCATCGTCCGGGCGGGGGCCGGGATCGTCCTCACCTATTTCGCTTTGGACGCCGCCCGGCTCCTTGAGGAGGTCAGGTGACCGCCAACCGTGCTGCTCCTGAGCTCCCGACGACGGTTGATGCCCGGCTTGATTCCGAACAGTGGTATCGGCGAGCGACTGCGGTGATGCCGGGTGGGGTCAACTCGCCGGTGCGGGCCTTCCGGGCCGTGGGCGGCACTCCTCCTTTCGTCGAGTCCGGCCTTGGTGCTCGTCTCCGAACGGTCGAGGGCGAAGAGCTCGTCGACTTCATAGCTTCCTGGGGGGCTTTGATCCTCGGTCACGCCCACCCCGAAGTGGTCGAAGCTGTTCGGGAAACCGTGGGCCGGGGCACGTCGTTCGGGGTGCCTACCACCTCCGAAGTGGAGCTGGCGGAGCTGATCTGCACGCTGGTTCCTTCGGTCGAGGTGGTGCGTTTGGTCAACTCGGGCACCGAGGCAACCGCCTCCACCGTCCGTCTGGCCCGGGCCGCTACCGGTCGTCCTGCCGTGGTCAAGTTCGAAGGCTGTTATCACGGGCACAGCGACGCCTTCTTAGTCAGGGCCGGGTCGGGTCTCGCCACCTTTGGGGAGCCTTCCAGTCCTGGTGTGCCTCCCGGGACCGTTTCTGACACCCGGGTGGCCCGTTACAACGATCTCGACTCGGTCTCCACCCTTATGGGGGACGGGCAGGTGGCCGCAGTGATCGTGGAGCCGGTGGCCGGCAACATGGGTTGTATTCCCCCAGTCACCGGTTTCCTCCAAGGGCTCCGGAGCCTCTGTGACGCCAACGGCGCCCTGTTGATCTTCGACGAGGTGATGACCGGGTTCCGCGTGGCGTTGGGTGGTGCACAGGATCGGTATCGCGTCACGCCCGATCTGACGGCTCTGGGAAAGGTGGTGGCGGGAGGGACCCCGGCCGCTGCATACGGGGGGCGGGCCGAGCTGATGCGGATGATCTCTCCCGAGGGGCCGGTGTACCAGGCGGGCACCCTGGCCGGCAACCCGATCGTGACCGCGGCGGGGATTGCCACCCTCCGCTATCTCGCTGCTCATCCCGACCTGTATCCGCGTTTCGATGCGGCCGGAGAAGAGATGACCACGCGGCTGGAAGCCGCGCTCCGTCGGACCGGGCTGCCCGGGTTGGTCAACCACGTTGGTGGGATGGTCGGCGTCTTCCTCGGCGTCAACCAGGCACTGAGCTGGGATGACGTCGCCGGTCTCGACCAGACGTTGTTCCAGCGGTTCTTCCATGCCGCCCTGGCACGGGGCATTCTGCTCCCACCTTCCCCGTATGAGACCTGGTTCCTCATGGAAGCACACCTCGATGGGACTCTGAACATGGCGTTGGATGCCCTGGCCGAGGCGATCGAGGAGACAGCCCGATGAGGCTTATCCGAGCACTCCAAGGCCAGCCACTCGACCGGCCTCCGATCTGGTTCATGCGCCAGGCGGGTCGTTACCTCCCCGAATACCGGGAGCTGCGCAGCCGCTACACATTCGACCAGGCGATGCGCAGCCCAACGATGGCAGCCGAGATCACACTCCAGCCGATCCGCCGTTTTCCCCTCGACGCCGCCATCGTTTTCTCCGACATCATGGCCCCTCTCACCGCAATGGGGGTTGAGGTCGACTTCGATCCCGGGCCCAAACTGGGGCGGCTCAGGCTGGAGGAGGTAGCCCGGTTGGGCGAACTCGATCCGGCGCGGGTCGAGTTCGTCGCCGAGACCGTCGCCACGGTGCGGGCATCGGTCGATCTTGATGTGACCACGATCGGTTTCGCCGGTGGTCCCGTCACCCTGCTCGCCTATCTGCTCGAAGGGGGAGGCTCCCAACAGTTCCCCAACCTGCGCCGGGTCCTTCACAGCGAGGATCCGTCCGGGGCGTTGGCCGTCCTCGCAGCTGCCATGCGGACCTACCTGGCCGCACAGATCGATGCAGGGGCCCAGGTGGTGCAGCTGTTCGACACCTGGGCCGGTCTCCTCTCCACCGACCATTTTCAGCGGTGGGCTGCGCCCGCCGCCCGGCACGCGCTGGCCGGTCTAGGAGTTCCCACCATCTATTTCGTTCCCGGGGCGGCCCATCTCCTCGAAATGTTCCAGCTCGTGGGAGCCACCGCATATGGAGTCGACTGGCGGCTCCCCCTTGGAGAGTCCTGGCGTCGGGTCGGGGAGGGCCACTCCATTCAGGGCAACCTTGACCCGGCGGTGCTCCTCTCTGACCCAGACACGGTGCGGAGCGGGACCGTCCGTGTCCTGGAGGAGGCAGCCGGCCGCCCTGGCCACATCTTCAACCTCGGCCATGGTGTCCTCCCCGACAGCCCGGTGGAGAATGTCGAGATGATGGTCGAGACGGTTGTCGGTTGGAAGGGCCCGGTAATCGCCACCGCTCCGAGTGAAAGGCTGATGGCCAAATGACCGCTCCCGAGACCCTCGAAGGCTGGTTCGCCCTTCACGACCTGCGCCACATCGACCGGGCCGCCTGGAATCAGCTCCCGGCGGCAGAAAGGGAGAAGGCACTGGCCGAGACCACCGACCTCCTGGCCTCCTTCGAGGGGGTGGAGAATGCGCCGGCCGGGCGCAGCATCACCTACAGCATGATCGGGCACAAGGCCGACCTGCTCATGCTCCATCTCCGGCCCGGAGTAGGCGAGCTCCACGACCTGGAACGAGCCTTCGACCAGACGATGCTGGCGTCGTACACCACCCGTCCCACCTCATACCTGTCTGTGATCGAGATCAGCCGCCACGGCTCTCCCGAGGGGACCGCGGGGAACGTGGAAGACAGCCCCTACATCCAGGCCCGCCTCTACCCCGAGATCCCGCCCCACAGCGGTTATCTCTGCTTCTACCCGATGAGCAAAAAGCGGGAGGGAACCGACAACTGGTACTCGCTGACGGCTGCGGAGCGGGGTGAGCTGATGCAGGCCCACGGGCGGACCGGTCGCCGCTACGCAGGCAGAGTGACGCAGATAGTCACTGGTTCGATCGGGCTCGACGACTGGGAATGGGGGGTGACCCTATTCTCGGACGATCCCCTCGAGTTCAAGAAGCTCATCTACGAGATGCGTTTCGACGAGGTGAGCGCCCGCTATGCCGACTTCGGAGCCTTCTATGTGGGCCGGCGCCTGCTTCCCGAGGATCTCCCGAGGTGGCTCGGTGAGTGAGCAGGATCGTCTTTGGGTGCTTCTGGTCGGTTTCGGTGGTCCGGAGGGCCTCGACGAGGTTCCGGCGTTCGTGACGAGCGTGCTGGGCCGGACGCCACCCGAACACGTCATCCCGGCGGCCGTGACCCGCTATCAGGCCATCGGTGGCGGCTCCCCACTGCCCACCACCACCCGGCGTCAAGCCACCCTCGTCGGCGAGGAGCTCAAGCAGCGGGGGTATGAGGCGGAAGTGCAGGTCGGCATGCTGTACGCCCGACCCACTATCGAGGAGGCGGCGGCGCGGATCGTCGCCGACGGTGTCGAAGACGTCATCGTGATCAGCCTCGCCCCCTATCGCTGCGAGGTGTCGACCGATGCCTACGAATCGGCGGTGGAACGCGCCTTGAATGGCCGTGGCCCAAGGGTGCACCTCGGGCCCGACTGGAATCTGGCCCCCGGCTATCTGGACGCGCTGGCCGATATGCTGAAAGACGCCCTCGACCAGGCGCCGGCGGGTATCCCTGTGATATTCACTGCGCACAGCCTGCCGGAGCGGATGATCGACCAAGGGGATCCATACGCAGATCAGTTGGCCGAGACCTCCGCTGAGTTGGCACGCCGTCTCGGGCTCGGTGAATGGCATCTGGCTTACCAGAGTGTGAGTGCGGCCGCCCGGGAACCCTGGCTTGGGCCGTCCGTGGAACAGGTCATGGAACGGCTCGCCACCGAAGGCGCCCCCGCGGTGATGGTCGACCCTATCGGGTTCATCTCCGACCACGTGGAGACCTTGTACGACAACGACATCGAGCATCGGGCCCACGCCCAGGCGTTGGGTCTCGAGTTCTACCGCTGCCGTTGCCTGAACGAGCACGCCGGGCTGATCGCCACCCTCGCCGATCTGGCCCTCGCCACGGCCGACCTCGGTTGAGCAACCCGATGGCCGTCCAAGTCGTCGTAGTCGGAGGCGGGATCTCTGGCCTGGCGGCCGCCCACCGTCTCCAGACGGCCGGAGTAAGGGTGGTCGTCGTGGAGGAGTCGCCCCGTCTGGGAGGCAAGGTCCTGACCGAGCATGTAGACGGGTTCCTGGTCGAAGGCGGGCCCGACAGCTTCGTTGCCGCCAAAGGCGCGGTGTTGGGGCTCGCCGAGGAGCTGGGCTTGACAACTCGGGTGATCTCGAGCCGTTCCGAACACCGGGGATCGTTCGTCTGGTGGCAGGGCAGGCTCCATCCCCTACCAGAAGGTCTGTTGCTCATGGCGCCGTCCCGACTGGGGCCGCTGCTCGGTTCGTCGCTCCTGTCCTGGAAGGGAAAGCTCCGGGTCCTGGCCGACCTGGTGCTTCCCAGGACCCGGCACGATGGAGACGAAAGCCTCGAATCGTTCGTGGTTCGCCGGTTTGGGCGTGAGGTTCTTGACAGGATCGCCGAGCCGCTGATTGCGGGCATCCATGCCGCCGAGCCGGCCACGATGAGCCTCAGGGCAAGCTTCCCCCGCTTCATGGACATGGAGCGGCGGCATCGCAGCCTGATCCTCGCCGCCAGGTCGGCTGCATCCGGGCCGGCGATCACAAACGGGTTGAGCTATTTCGCCAGCTTCGAGGATGGGATGGGCGAGCTGTCGGAGGCACTGGTCAAAAAGCTCGTCCACGCCGACCTCAGGACTGGAGTCGCTGTGACCCGGCTCACCGACGATGCCAGCGGCGGCTACCGGCTCCGTTTGAGTGACGGGACCGAGGTGTTCGCCCGAGGTGTGGTGCTGGCCACCCCGGCTCGGGCGAGCGCAGAGCTTTTGTCGGAAATGGCCCCGGAAGCCGCCACCGCCCTGGCCGGGATACGCCAGGTATCGACTTCGACTGTCACACTGGCATTCCGGACAAGGGAGATCCCTCGATTGTCCGGTTCCGGGTTTGTCGTCCCGTCGGCGGCGCGGCGGCGGATCATGGGAGTGTCCTATCTCTCCCAGAAATGGGAGGGCAGGGTCCCAAACCCGCAGTTCACCCTGCTGCGAACATTCGTCGGGGGGCCGGCCGGTCAGGAACTGGCGCGGGATGACCCGGAACGACTGCAAGCCGTGGTGCAGGAGGAGCTCGAGGCATTGGTCGGTATCAGCGCCCGACCGGTCCTGGCGAGAGCTCATTCATGGGAAGGGGGCCTTCATCAATACACCCTCGGCCACGTCGAACGTGTGGAAAGAGCAGAGTCTGCCCTCGCCTCTCGTCCCGGCTTGGCCCTTGCCGGGGCCGCATTTCATGGGATCGGCCTTAATGAGTGCATAGATTCGGGTCGGAGGGCGGCAGAGACCATGCTCTCATCAGTTTCCCCGGGCCCAGCACCTCCTTTGGTCCGGGTCTATACGCAGGGCGGGGGAGCCGATTAACCCGGCCCAGCAGCTTCTTCCGCGGCGCACGACCGCCGAGCGGTTCATCCGCAGGCTGCTGCGTGTCGGCGACGTGGTCGACAAGAACGCCATCATGGGTGCTCGTAGGTCGACGACCACAGCGATCGTGATATCCGGCATCCGCTGCACAATCACCTACCTGCTGATCCCGATCCTGACGCCCTTTATTGGCTTGCTCGACACGATCGGCGCCCCGCTCAGCATCGCCCTCTCCTCAGTCGCCATCGTGATGGGCCTCTCCGGGATCCGTCGCTTCTGGATTGCCGACCATCGTGCTCGCTGGGCTTACACCAACTTCATGGCTGTGGTGCTGGTTCTCCTCGGTGTCGGCATCGTCTTCGACATGTCGACGATCATGGGGTAGGTCTGCTGGTATTCCCGGTTAATGCTTGCCGGTGGTCGATGCTCCGCCGCCAAAGTCTCGCCGGTGCCACTGTCCTACGCGAATAGAAGGATTCGGCGAACCCTGTCGCCTTCCCATCGCCCACCTCCGCCTCTGTGAAAGCATCGTCATCGTGAACACATGGGTCGACAACCTCAACAGAATCGTCGTCATCCACTCACCCTCGACGATATGACTGGAGAACTGGTCATGATCATGAGCGAGCCGATGTTCGCGTGTTCGGGTCGACGGCACGTGATTCCCAGATCTCTCATGAAGAGTCAAGTGGCTGGTGCTCACCGGTCCCGACTCATGATGATGTTGATCATCGCTACTCGACGTCCACGAATGCTGCCGAAGGCTGACGCTCTTGGCTCATACCCGGAGGTCGTAGGTCTCTAACGGCCGTACCCATCGAATTCGGCCCAGGCGTCGTCGATGAATTCATGACTGATGTGCACGCCGGAATAGAAAAGCGCCTGTGTCGTCTCGCCATCCAGGTTGTCTCGAGCCCTCCATGAACGCGTTGGCGACCGATACCGACGTGGCAACCTCGTTGTCCCTGGTCAGCGGGATCGCCAGCGCCGCTACCGCGATCACGGTGATGACAATTGCGGAGACCAGTCGGGAGCATCCGCCCCCCAAACCAGCGCGGAATCGCGGAAGCTGCGCCCGGCTCCTAAGCCACCCCTCTGGAGACGTCATCGCGCCCCCACTTGAGGAAGAGGCGTGCGAAGTGCTTCGGTCGGTCGAGGAGCGACACGTCGACGCGATTCTGCATGTCACCTGCGAGGTGGCCGCGGACGCACGCCGATCACCTCCGCTTGGAGGTCCCAGATGTCGACCACGCGCCGATCGACGTTCACAGATGTTCGCCACGCTTGAGACCGCAGCCGATCTCGGACACCCGGTTCGCATGGTCGAACCACGCATACCGGGTGATCGGATCGACCGTGTATGGGTTGGGACTCCGGGTCGGTGGCCGCAGCCGATGCACGCGATTCATGAACCCCCGGGCCGGGCTTGCTGGCGGCCAATGTCGCGGTGGTCGTGTCGGTCTGGCATGGATGCATCACGTGTTCCGGAGAGGCCTAGCGGAGCCAGGGTCGCGCATTCCGAGTCCGGGCCTGGGTCACCTCACCGCCTCCGACACGGCGGCGATCGACTCCTCCACCGCCCTGAGACCGCCGGCGTCGAGAAAGGTCTGCGGTGCCACCTCCACGACCACCGTTCCCGCAAAGCCGGTGCCTGAAAGCATCTGGAGGAATCGTTGCCAATGGGCGTCACCAGGGCACAAGACCCGGTGGTCCACCTTGTCGACATCGTGGCAATGGACGTGACCGATCCGCTTCCACAGATCCTTCGGGGGGTCTTGGGGAGTACCGAAACGCCGGTGGTTCCATACCGCGTGGCCGACGTCCCAGCATGCCGCCACCCCGCTCCCTTCGACGATGTGGGCCAGCTCGCCCGGGGAGTCCCCCACACGGATCAGCCGCTCACCCCCACCGGGGCCGACTTGGAGCTCCGCGACCGGGCGAACGTCCGGAGCATGATCGGCGCACCAGCTCCGAGCCCACGAGAAGAACTGCACCGACCGTTCCACAAGCTCTCTCCGCGACACACGGTTGGCAGCCGCGGCTGGGTGGATATTCACGATCGTCTCACCCTGCTCTCGGGCCAGACCGGCGGCGAGGGCGAGGAAACGCTGGTGCACCACCGCCGGTGGCGACCCCGGTCCGTCGAAATGCGCCGGATTGGCGCCGTGACCCTCGCTAAACGGGTGGAACGACACGTGGAGGCCGACCTCGCGGCAACGCCGCGCCTTGTCACCGACCTCACCGAGGTCGCTGCTGGGACCAAGGGAAATCTCCACTGCTTCCACTCCGAGCTCACCCAGGCATGACAGGACATCGCGTCCACCGAAGAGTCGTCGATAGACCTCACTCCTGTCGAAATCGACGTCGAGTTTGAGCCCAACCCGCATGCGTCGCCACCCTACCGACGGGGCAGCCCGCTGCCTGTGCACGCCAGTTCTGCCAGGACCGCCATAACGGCGGTCTTCCCGCTTCCCGCCGGGCCAATCCCTACATCGATGCTGACCCCCGGACGTGGCGAAGCGGCGCACCATCTCGCGTTGACCGTCGCTGAGTTGAGGGTGGCGTCCCGCACCGGGCTCACCGTGCAGGCCGCCTACGACCCCGAGTGGTACGCCACCGGCGTCAAGATCAGCAACGCCGACTACGCCACCATCCCCCACCATCCCCACCAATGGCACGGTGAGTGGAACTACACCATCACCCCAGCGGCGTGACCTCGCGAGCTATCCCGCGGCGCGCCCTAACCGACGGCGCCCGCCTCGACCATGTTGAGCTCGATGAGGCGGTTCATCTCGACTGCGTACTCCATCGGGAGCTCCTTGACGATGGGCTCGATGAACCCGGCAACGATCATCGACGTCGCCTGATCCTCGGTCAGTCCCCGTGACATGAGATAGAAGAGCTGGTCCTCACCGACCTTGGACACGGTGGCCTCGTGGCCGATCTGGGCGCTGTTCTCCTCGATCTCCATGTACGGATAGGTGTCCGAGCGACTGTTGTCGTCGAGGATGAGGGCGTCACAGCGCACGAAGGCCTTGGCGTTCTCGGCGCCGGGCTCGACACGGACCAGCCCGCGATAACCGGACCGGCCACCGCCCTTGGCGATCGACTTGGACACGATGGTGGATGTGGTGTCGGGGGCGACGTGGACCATCTTTGCCCCGGCGTCCTGATGTTGGCCGTCGCCGGCAAAGGCGATCGAAAGAACCTCGCCGTGGGCGCCCGGTTCCATCAGCCAGACGGCCGGGTACTTCATGGTCAGACGGCTGCCGAGGTTACCGTCCACCCACTCCATGGTGGCGTTGCGGTAGGCGGCGGCACGCTTGGTGACCAGGTTGAACACGTTGTTCGACCAGTTCTGGATTGTGGTGTAGCGGCAAC
The DNA here is from genome assembly GCA_040905925.1 of Acidimicrobiia bacterium. GTDB lineage: Bacteria > Actinomycetota > Acidimicrobiia > Spongiisociales > ZC4RG35 > JALYNX01. Next base: position 11,383 of record JBBDQO010000130.1, read on the forward strand.
GGCCGCCCTCCTTGACCACGATCTCGACCACCGCAGCGTGGAGCGAATCGGTCGAATAGGTCGGAGCCGAACAGCCCTCTACGTAGTGAACGTAGGCGCCCTCGTCGACGATGATCAGGGTCCGCTCGAACTGGCCCATGTTCTCGGAGTTGATCCGGAAGTAGGCCTGGAGCGGCTGATCGACGTGTACGCCCGGCGGCACATAGATGAATGATCCGCCGGACCACACCGCGGAGTTCAAGGCTGCGAACTTGTTGTCGTTCGACGGGATGATCGTCCCGAAGTATTCCTGGACAATTTCCGGATACTCGCGGAGCGCGGTGTCCATATCGGTGAACAGCACACCGAGCTTCTCGAGATCCTCCCGGTTGCGGTGGTACACGACTTCCGACTCGTACTGCGCGGTGACCCCGGCCAGGTATTTGCGCTCAGCCTCAGGAATACCAAGTTTCTCGTAGGTCTCCTTGATGGACTCGGGCACCATGTCCCAGTCCTTCTGCTGCTCACCTTCCGGTTTGACGTAGTAATAGATGTCGTCGAAGTCGATAGTGTTGAGCAGCCCGCCGCCACCCCATTGCGGGATCGGCTTGGCGAGGAAGCGCTTGTAGGCCTTGAGTCTGAAGTCGAGCATCCACTCGGGCTCTTCCTTGATCGCGGATATGTCGCGAACGACAGACTCGTCGAGTCCCTGACGCGGCTCGAAAGCGAGCGCAACATCATCGTCGTGCCAACCGAGCTTGTAACCACCCAGGTCGATATCAACAGTTGACGTTCTCATTCTTGTCGCCTCATCTTCCCGGCGGGACTCCCAGGGTTGTCCCTATCGAGATAGTGGAAACCCTATCACAATGGTCAGAGTTTTGTACTATCAAGGTTGTGAATAGCATCGCAGCCGACCATCAGCTTGGGCGCCTTGAAGCACTCATACCAGCGGGAAGCGGCGAGCTGCCACGCGCAGAACACGTCGGCCGCTCGAGGTCTTTGCGATTCAGCCGACACAGACGGGTGTGGGAAGACCCTTGGTCAACCTCTGAACGATGGAGTCCCACAATGCGCGTTGTGGAGGTGTTCGATGACTGAGCAGACGTTCGACGAGGCGGTTTCAGATCTGGTCGCGTCGTTGGGTGATGCCACCCGGCGAGCGATCTACCTCGCGGTGCGCCAATCTGAGAACGCCAGATCGGTGGCTGATATCGCTGACGCGTTTGGGATCCACTCCAATGTGGCCCGCTACCATCTGGATCATCTCGTCGATGCTGGGTTCCTCCGTGTGACGAGATCCTCGACTCGTGCTAAGGGGGGGCGACCGGCCAACCTCTATGAGTTCACCAAGAGAGAAGTCCACCTCGACCTTCCCTCGCGAAACTTCGAGTTGTTGGCCGGGCTGCTGGCCCAAGTGCTGCAACGAGTGCCTTCCGGCGACGTCGATGGCATTGCCTACGAGGTGGGGGCCGCCTACGGAGAACAGCTGGCGGAGAGTCGTCAGCTCCGAGGCGGCAAGGATTTGTCCTCGGCGGTCGATGAGGTGACGGACGTGATGCACAGCCTCGGATTTCGCACCAGACGCGACGAGATCGAGGTCGAGTGTGGATACCTGACGACCCATTGCCCTTTTGGGACAGTGGCATTGGAGAACCCACGGGTTGTCTGCTCCCTTGATCGGGGACTAGTCGCCGGGCTGACGGGAACGATGCACAAGGACATCGAGGTGTCCGTTTCGCCCCACACTCGGCTGTCTGCCCCGTGCATCACAACGTTGACCAAGAGTTCCTGACCCGAACGTACGCATCGATAATCTTGCCGCGCCCGGCGACCTTGCATCCTTATGTTTACACTATGACTGTAGTGTAAACCCTGGTAAGTTGAGGGACATGGCCGCTCGTCGCCGAGGACGCCCCCCAACCTCACAGGTCGGTCCCGCCTCACATGGTGGGCTTCACATGGGTTGGACGAATCCGGAGCTAGGTCAGAAATGACCGCTCTGTCATCCACCCAACGCCGACCCCCTCGGCGGCGGAACGGTTCCAACACCCAGGCCAGCGATCCCCTGCAAGACGCATTGGGTTCCTATCTGGCCCAACTCAGCGAACACCCACTCCTGACCACGGTCGAGGAAATCGAGTTGGCCCAAACGATCGAAGCAGGACACGACGCCGCCGGTCGCCTCTCCGGCACCGAAGCGGTATCGCTAACAGAACGCACCCGACTGAATCGTCTAGTCCGAAGCGGAGAAGCCGCCAAGGAACACTTCCTCAACGCCAACCTACGCCTTGTTGTCGCCAACGCCCGGCGCTACGTACCGCCCCCCGGGATCGACCTGTTGGACCTCATCCAAGAAGGCAACCTCGGGCTGGTGCGTGCGGTCGAGAAGTTCGACTGGAGACGCGGCTTCAAGTTCTCGACCTACGCAACATGGTGGATTCGACAAGCAATCAGCCGCGCACTAGCGGCGAAGGCCCGCATAGTCCGTCTTCCCGCCCACCTCGCCAATAGCCTACCCCTTGTCGCTCAAGCCCAAACGGATCTGAGGAGGGAGTTGGGACGGACACCGCGTCCAGAAGAAATCGCCTCTGCCACCGGCCTGACAGTTACCGAGATTCATGCCGCCCTCGAAGTCCCCGCCACAGTATCGCTTCAGTCCCCGCTCGGTGACGACCAAGCTCCCTTCGCTGTGATGATCCACGACGAACAGGCGGTCGACCCGTCCATCGAGGCGGAGACCAAAGATATCGCCGACCGGCTAACGCATGCCGTAGCCCGCCTGCCGGAGAGGGAAGGACACATCATCGCACTTCGCTTTGGTCTACCTGAGAGTGAACCTCAATCCCTCAGCGACATCGCCAAGCAATTCGGCCTCACCGGCTCACGGATAAGACAGATCGAAAAACGCGCCCTGGCCCAGCTCCGCCACCCCGCGTCCGGACTCCGTGAGGAAGATTTCCTGTGACAGCACCGCTCATCCCACATTGATTCACGGCTTGGACGAACCCATCCCACGAATTGCTTGCTCAGCGTCCGCGTCAGAGCCGCGTCAGGCTCAAGAAGCTGTGGAAGGAGCACCCACCTCCGGACGAGCCGACGGAACCGAGTCGCAAGGCGACTCACTCACTGAGCTTGAGCTGAGCATAGGTTTCGATTCGTCTGATCTGAGTTCCGCTACGACCAAGTCGATTGCCAATCTCGCCATAGCCCTCACCGGCGGCTCGAAGTCTGCGCACCACGCGTTCCAAAGGTCTTAGCTTGTCGTCACGCCGGGACCGGTTGGCTTCGAGGTCCTCCTTGAATGCGACCATCTCAATGATCGGCCCGATCGTCCCCGGCTTCTTACCCACACGGATTGCGATCTCTGGAGTTGACACACCCTGGTCGCGGAGCCGACGAATCACCCTCTCGCGCGGACGTAGACTCGTCCGCGATCCGCTCACAGCACCGCCTCCTCACTATACGGTTCAACCATGATGCACTCGCCAGGGCATTCCTCAGCGGATTCGATGACATCCTCGATCAGGTTGTCCGGAACCCGGGCCAATCCGCGAGCTCCCTCAGGACCATGACCCTCGCCGTCCTCCCCGTCGAACACGACGGCCCGATCAAAATGCTTCTCCTCTTCTTTGACCACCCAGAGGCCGTCATCTCTTCCGACAAACACGTCGGGTGTGATCTCCTCACAGATTCCGTCACCGGTGCACAGGTCCTGGTCGATCCAGACCATCAGTTTTGTTGCATTAGCCATCTTCACGCCCCTTCGTTCCGCGATACCGTCAGGTATAGCGAGAGTGATTAACGAATCGAATCC
>JBBDQO010000131.1:0-15097 GCA_040905925.1 Acidimicrobiia bacterium
CGATGGACGCATTCATCTCGGCGTTTGCCCCTGAGTTCGAGGATGTCAGATTCGTTTTGAAGGTGTCCAATCTGAACAAGTTCCCCGCCAGTCAGAAGGAGATCCTGGGTCTCGAAGAGAAGTACCCGGCGATCTCGGTCATCGACGAGTACCTACAGCGCGAGGAGGTCATGGACTTGATGGCCGCCGCCGACGTCTACGTATCCTTGCATGCCGCCGAGGGCTTCGGATTGACCCTGCTCGAGGCCATGGCGCTGGGCACCCCGGTCATATGCACCGCCTACAGCGGGAACATGGACTTCACCAACGACGCCAACTCCTGGCTGGTCGGATTCGAGATGATGCGCACCGATGAGCGAACCGGGCCCTATCCGGAAGGCTCGGTGTGGGCCTCACCTGATGTGGAGGACGCGGTCGGGGCGATGAGACACATCGGGGCCAACCGTTCTGAAATCGCCGTCAAAGCCGAACTGGCCTATCGAGACGCACTGGAGGCGGCCTCCCTCGAGCGCTACGCCCACCGCCTCGACGAACAGCTTCGGCGGGTGCTCTGACTCACAGCCTTTCGATCAGCCCGTCCAGGATCGCCGCCGACCCCGACCAGGTGAAGTCAGCCTCGACACGGCGACGGCCCGCCCTTCCCAGTGCGGTGGCGCGGTCGACGTCTCGCAGCAACGGGATCAACGCCGAGGCCAGATCGACGGCACCAGGGCCATCTGCAACCAGACCATCCACCTCATCGCGCACCACTGATCTGTTGACCGGACTGTCGGTGACCACCACCGGTGTGCCCTGGGCCCAGGCTTCGAGGGTGGTGATACCGAACGACTCAGTCAGGGAAGGACTCACCACCACCCGCGCTGCGGCCAACAGCTGATCCTTCTCCATTTCGTTTGGGGTGTTCACGATTCTCACCCTCTGGTCGGCCGCGAACCAGATCGCCGGATCCGCTCCGACGCCCGGTGGCGAGCCGGCCAACACCAGGAGGACCTCGGGTAACTCCTGCCACACGGTCTTCATTGCCTTGTAGAGGACATCGAGGCGTTTCGAGGCGGTGCGGCGCCCCACGAAGAGGACCACCATCGGCTCTCGATCGACTGACACCGTGTCGCCAAAGGCCACACCGGGAGGGATCACAGAAGTGGCTTGCGGTTGGGCACCATAGGACTCGAGAAGCCGGTCCCTTTCGTAGTCGGTGAGAGCGATGACCCCATCGGCAACCGCCACGGCTTCGGAAACCCGATCGATGGACCAGTAAGGGTCATCCTCATGGAGCATCGGGACATAGACCAGCTTCCAGGAGGCCGTCGCCCTGAGCCGAAGCACCTCGGTCACATTGGGGAAGAGATGAGGCAGGGTCACCACCACGTCCGGGGCAAGTCCTGAGAGGGAGTCACCCAGATTGCGCTGGAACCGTTCGGTCGAAGATCGGAGCACCCGATCAACGCCCAGGAAATTTCCCAACAGTCGGTAACCGAAATCTCCGTACGCCAACCTATGGACACTTACCTCCTTGATCGTCTCACTTGCCGGGCCGACGCCACGATGGCCCAGCTCGTAAAACGCCTCGGGATCGTCAACGTCGGCGACCACGACATGGACCTCATGTCCCAACCCGGCGAGCCCTTCGGCCAGACCCCGGGCGTAACGCTCCGCGCCCCCGATCGAGGGCGAGTAGGCATGGGGTACGAACACCACTCTCACGATGGGTTAGCCGCCCTCAAATCGTTACCATGACCTCTCTCTCCCCGACTGCTAGGAAGCTCAACTGTGCCAATTGCTCTCATCACCGGCATCACCGGTCAGGACGGGTCCTACCTCGCCGAATACCTGCTCGACAGGGGCTACGAGGTTCACGGCACCATCAGGACCACGACCCACGATATCGAGGACACCCGCATCGGTCATCTCGTAACAAACGACACGGCGTCGGTGAGCCTCCATGTCACCGATCTCGGCGATTCGCATTCCCTGATGCGCCTCGTGGACGACCTGCACCCCGACGAGATCTACAACCTCGCGGCACAGTCTCATGTTCGTGCCTCCTTCGACCAGCCGGTTCACACCGGCGACGTGACCGGGCTCGGAGCAGTACGCCTCCTCGAGGCGGTCAGGCAGACCGATCCCGCTATCCGCTTCTACCAGGCCTCGAGCTCAGAGATGTTCGGCTCCGCACCGCCACCACAGAGCGAGACCACCCCTTTTCACCCCCGAAGCCCCTACGCGGTGGCCAAGATCTATGCCTACTGGGCGACTGTGAATTATCGCGAGGGTTACGGCATCCATGCCAGCAACGGGATCCTGTTCAATCACGAGAGCCCTCGCCGCGGCAAGGAGTTCGTCACCCGCAAGATCACCTCGACCATCCCCCGTCTGATGAAAGGTGAGCAGAAGAAGCTCGTCCTGGGGAACCTCGATGCCAAACGCGATTGGGGCCATGCCCGGGATTACGTGCGGGCGATGCACATGATGCTGCAATATCCCGAGCCCCTCGACGTCGTGATCGGCACCGGGCACAGCTATTCGGTGCGTGACTTTCTGGACGCCGCCTTCGCCGTGGTTGATCTGGACTGGGAGCAATACGTTGAGATCGATCCCAAGTTCTATCGGCCAGCCGAGGTCGATTACCTCCAGGCCGACATCACCAAGGCACGGGCGACGATCGGCTGGGAGCCCCAGATCGCCTTCGAGGAGTTGGTCAGGGAGATGGTCGAGGCCGATCTCAAAGCCAGTGGCGTGAGTGCCTGACCAACCTGGACTCCAACGGAAGGACGTGCTGGTCACTGGAGGTCATGGGTTCATCGGGCGGCACGTTGTCGCCGCCCTGGCCCGGGCGGGGGCCAACCCGATATCGGTGGCCCAGACCGGAGGCACGGTGGTTCCCGACCTGCCTGGAGAGACCATCATTCTCGACCTGGAGGACAGGGACCGGGTGACCGCAGCGGTGGCAGACATCGACGGCGTCGTCCATCTCGCCGCTCGGGCCGGCGGCATTCGATTCCAACAGGAAGGGGCAGAGGACGTCTTCACCTCCAACCGCCGGATTACAGACAACCTGCTGGCCTCCTGTGCCCGAGCCAAAGTCACGCGGATGTTCCTCGCCTCGTCGTTGGTCACTTATGGGGCATCGTCAGAGCCGCTCACAGAATCCCATCCCCAGCTCGGGCCGGTCGACCGACCCAGCCCATACGCCTGGTCCAAGATCACCGATGAGGTGGTGGCTTCGTGGCACCAAGACCTCGACATCGTGATCGGCCGTTTCGGCAATGTTTACGGACCGGGGGCACCATTTCACCCCGACCGATCCACCGTGGTCCACGCTCTGGTCGATCGGGCGGCACGGCTCAGCGACGGGGATGAGCTTGTGGTGTGGGGAGACGGAAGTGCCATCCGGAGCTTCATCTTCGTGGAGGACGCGGCAAGAGCAGTGTTGATCGCCCTGGCCAACGGAGAGTCCGGGGAGGCCTACAACATCGACAGTGGGGTGGCGGTCACTATCGCCCAACTCGCCTCGGCGGTGCGAGATCAGGTCAACCCGACGTTGAGCCTCACCTTCGACCCGTCCCAGCCGGCCGGGGCCCCGTATCGGGTGGCCTCTATCGAGAAACTGTCTGTCGCCGGCTACACGCCTGAGGTGGATCTGGAGGAGGGTGTGCGACGGACCGTGAACTGGTATCGGGAGAACCTCTCCTCAGCTTGATCGGGTGGTGAACCGGTCCCAGATCTCGGCGGCCCTCCGATCGTGACCTGCCATCCAACTCCGGGCCCGCTCCACAGCCTCGTCCCTGACTGCTAGTAGCTCCCGAGCGGCTCGAGCGATGGCGGAAGGATCGTCAGCGCGGTCGGTGGTCGTGATCTCCCATAATCTGGGATCCTCCTCGAAGACGCCGGAAACCCGGGATATCAGACAGGGGACCCCGGCCAGATAGGACTCTTGGGGAGTCGATGGATGGCATTCGGAGAGGGTCACGTAGAGATTTATGTCCACCGAGCCCTGAAGTCCCACGAATCGCTCCCAAGCCAGCTCACCGTGCTCGACCACCGCGATTCCATCCAGATACGACACCTCCGGTCTCCGCATCACATGAGCCACGGCACCATCGAGTAGCCCGACGGCAAGCAGCTGGGTGACGACGTTCTTTCTCCAGAACGGCTCGGCGAACACCCCGACGTGCAATCCGGGACCCAGGTCGACACGATCCATCGCAGGCATCACCGGAACCCGGTTGGGCACATAGGTGACGGGATACCCGGCAGCGGTGAACGCTTCGGGCACTCCGACCTTGGCCATGCCCACCTCAGTGAGAATCCCACTCCTCCCCAGCGAGAAAACCTCGTCGATGACAGCGGCCTCTCCCGCCTCCGCACCGTGCTGGGCGGGCGAGGAATGCAGCACGCATTTGATCTCGATGCCGACCTCCGCCAGGCGGGCGGCAAGACCCCCCGCCCCCGGTGGCCAACCCTGGATCACGACCACCTCGACACTCGCCCTGGTGATGTGATCGATCAGATAGTCGGACCAGAGAGTGAGGTTGTCACACTCCACCACCGGCGGGCCGAACGAATACGCCACCGTGCGCACCCCGCGCCAATCGGGATGACAGATCTGGATCACCTGCTCGGTCGACGAGAGCTCATCCCAAGACCCGAAGGACAACACCGGTGTTCGCGGTACTGCGACGTCAGAGCCTCTCAACATGGTGCGGGCTCGATCACGGAGCGACAATCAGATCCCCGATCTCTCGGACGATCCGAGCCGATGCTGTCCCGTCTCCGTATGGCGAAGGGATCGAGGCCAGTCGCTGATGAAGCCCCGGGATGTCTGCGGTCCATCGCCCGGCGATGTCCGATATCCCCGGCCCGGGCTCGACCAGCTCGGCGAAGGTGCCCAGCACCTCGGGACGCTCGGTGCTGCGACGCACCACGATCACAGAGCGCTTGTAGATCGACACCTCCTCCTGGACCCCGCCGGAATCCGAGACTAGAAAGGCGGACTCGGCACCGAGACCAAGGAACTCGCGATAGCCGATGGGCTCGATGACCCTGATCGCCCTGAGCAAATCGCCCAGGCCGTGCTCTTCGGCCCGGGCCATCGAGCGGGGATGAAGGGGGAGCAGCACCGGGAGGCGCAACGAGGCGAGCTCACCGAGCACGGTGCGGAACCGTTCGGGGTCGTCGACATTCTCGGGACGGTGAAATGTGGACAGGACGAACCCCCCGCTCGTGAGATCATGCTCATCGAGCAGCCGGGCTCGCTCCGAGGGGTCGGGCATCAGCTCGTGCACCGCCTCGACGATGGTGTTACCGGTGACTCGGATCCGCGACTCAGGGATCCCCTCCTCGAGCAGGTTTTTCCTCGACACGTCGGTTGGGGCGCAAAGGAGGTCACCGACGTGATCAACCAGCACCCGATTGTGCTCCTCGGGCATCCGTCGGTCGTAGCTGCGGAGACCGGCCTCGACGTGGACCAGAATGGCCTCCGCGGCATTCGCCGCCAGCCCACCGGCCAGGGCGGTGTTGGTATCGCCCTGGACCACGACCGCCGCAGGCCTCAACTCCGACAGTTGATCGTCGAGCGCCCTGACCGCCATTCCGATCTGCTGGCCCCGGGTCTCCCCTCCCACCCCGAGGTAGGCATACGGCTCACCCAGGCCGAACGCGTCGAGAAAGGCCCCAGAGAGTCCCCGGTCGTAGTGCTGACCGGTGTGGAGGACGACGGCGGCCGGGCCCAAGAGCCGGATGACATGGGCCAGTTTGATGATCTCTGGCCGAGTGCCCAGGACCACCGCCACCGAACGTGGTGGGAGATTGCCTATTGACGGGGATGACATCGTTCGCTGGGGCCTCGGATCACTCAATGCTAAGGGCTGAAGAGGGCACGCATGGAACGTCGCACTGCGAGTATCGGATCGCGGGACACCGGGGCAGACTCCGGGGTGACTAGGGCTCTACGACGGGTTCGAGCGCTACAGAGGATATTGCCAGGCTCAATTCTCGTTCATCGGTGGTCAGCCCAACATCTGCGGGTCTCCACGTCCGGTCTGCCGAAAGTCGTACCTCTTGCTCGCCGGTGAGGATCTGAACCGGGAAACGGAAGGAGAACCAACCGATGCCGGGCAAGATCTCATGCGACATTTGGTTCTCCCCGAGTTCGACATAGAGCGTGATAGGTTGCCCAACTTCACGTGGTGGGGCACCACCTTCGATGAGGAGAGTCGCCGATCCCTCAAACTGCGGCGCAAGCAGAAACCGGGCCACGGGCTGCTTACCCATCCACCTGACCTCACGACCAGCCACCGACTCTCGCGCGTGAAGTCCATCGGTCTGGATGTCGTCGTTCTGCCCCACCTGAACATCGGGCAGGACCGCCCGATACATGGCATGCTTGCTCTGATAGAGCCAGTCCGGGTATCGCCACCGATCCTCTCCAACCGCCCGAGCCACCACGAACACATACTCCCCCCTGTCAGAAAGCTCGAGGCCTGAGAACCACGGGGGAAATGCAGGAACCTGTGGACTGACATCGGCTGTGAACGCCCGTTCCACCTCAAATCCAAGCTCGCCGAGCAGGCTTTGGAGCTCACTCACCGTGTATTCGCGGTTGTGTCGTCCATGAACGCCGTAGCCGGATAGGGGCTCGTACACGTTCTCCCCAGCAATCATCTTGATGAGATTCTCCGTCCTCGCCGGATTAGGCGTGCTCAGCACCAATACGCCATGCGGTTTCTCGAGGATTCGATGGATCTCCGCCAACGCGTTCACCGGGTCCATCGGGAGGTGCTCGAGGATCTCACAGAAGAAGACCAGAGCGAATGACTCGTCGCGATAGGGAAAGGGGTCCACCTCCATGTTGAAATGGTCGAACTCGAACTCGTGACGCTCGCCTGACTGAGGACCCGTAACGATCTGGACACCCTTGCCTCCAACGTTCGCCTTCTGACCAAACCAATTGGCACACGTGACCTCCAGTCCTCGCCGCGTGAGCATCCGGGTGAAGAAATGGGGATTGGCTCCCAGCTCCAGCACTCGCCCTCCCGGGGTGACTTCAGGCGTGATCGCAAGCGTGATCCGGAATCTCTCCAATGCGTGCCACAGGTAGCCGGCACCTTCCTCGATCGCCGGGCCGAACACGTCGGTGTCGGCGAGGAAGGAGCGAAGATCCTCTGCATCGTCGATGTCAGGAGGAAACGAAACGCTCTCGGTCCGAGGCGGTGCGGGTGGTCTGATTACTCCATAGAGCTTCGACAACCGGCTCTTGATTGGGTCCGGCATCGACCAGAGGAGGCGACGAGCCACTCGTCCGCCCACCGACGTAGCGCTCCCGGCATTTGGTGTTGTCCCGGTCACCTGACGTCCTCCATAAGTCTCGAGATGCGCAGCGTAGAACCGAGGCACCAAGCTCGTGGTGTCAACCAAACGGTGGGTGGGCTTACCTGAGAAGGCCGACGCCCGGCTCCGACATCGACGGTCTCAGACCGCCGTCGGCTCTAACCTCGCCTCACCGATGATCCGTGCTGTGTTCTTGATTGCTCAGTCACTCTTGCTCTGTCTCGCCGGTTACAACGCGGTCACCGCACTCTGGGGATGGCGCAATCGCGTGCCCGCACCAAAGGGCGACCGACAACGCAGGCTCAGGGTGGTCGTCCCCGCCCACGACGAGGAGGCGGTGATCGGTCGGGTGCTCTCCGACCTGACCGCCTCCGACTACCCACCGGAGCAGGTGAGCCTCTGGGTACTGGCGGACCGCTGCACCGACGCCACGATCGACGTCGCATCGGCGGCCGGGGCGCAGGTAGCCGATCGGCAGGACGGGACCCCGGGCAAGGGAGCGGCTCTCGCCTGGTACCTGGGAGAACACCCTTTGGCCCCCGACGAGAGCCTGGTGGTGTTCGACGCCGACAACCGGGTCGAACCGAATGTGCTGGGCAGGATCGCCGACGAGCTCGACGCCGGCCACGACGCGGTCCAGTGCTACCTCGACGTCGCCAACCCGGACGACTCGCTGCTTGCCGAGGCATCGGCCCTTTCGTACTGGGCCGGAAACCGGATGGTGCAACTGGCTCGTTCCAATCTCGGTTGGTCTGCCGATCTGGGTGGTACCGGGATGGCGTTCTCAGCGGACCTAGTCGAGGAGGCAGGTGGTTTCGGAGACTCCATGACCGAGGATCAGGACTTTGGAGTCAGAGTGGTCCTGGCGGGTCGTCGGGTCGAGTGGCTTCACGACGTGAGGATCCATGACGAGAAGCCAACTTCGCTTGGGGTGACGGTGCGCCAACGGGCTCGCTGGATGTCAGGGAGACGAACCGCCGGCCGGGCTCACTTCACCAACCTGCTACGGGCCGGCAACCCCGCCGCCCTCGATCAGGCGCTCCGACTCGTCCAGCCAGGGAGAATGTTCGTTGCCCTCGTCTCCGGCATTCTCACCGCTGCGTCCGCCCTCACTGGATCCTCCTTTCTGCTCCCCTGGCCGGTATGGGGCACCGCGACGGTCATCCAAGTGCTGGAGCCAATCCCGTTCCTGGCCCGGGACGGAGTACCTGCACGAAGGCTGTTCCGCTACCCCCTCCTCGTTGTTTTGGCAGCGCTTTGGCTGCCGGTCCGCTTTCTCTCCCGAAGAGTGGACGACTGGTACCACACGCCCCACGGAGAGGTTGGGATGAAATCTCGTCCCTGATTCAGCCGTCAGCCGTGGGTTGGGGGTGCGAGCCCCGGCCCCCGCACCAGACCCCACAACTCCCCCACCCCGTACGCCAGGTGCATGATCACTGCCGCCACCAACACCCCTGGCGCCGGCTGGTCGGCTTTCACCGCCACCCAGATCAGCAGGAGCAGCCAGAGAGCCGCGAGGACCAGCAGGGGGACCCACACCTGCGTCACCACACCGACCCCTATCAAGACGATCAAGCCGAGCACCAGGGCGAGCGGTGCCAACGGCCGCCACGAGGGAAAGGTGCCGTTGCGCCACAACATCTCGGACTTGCCCAACCCGTAGCGGAAATACTGATGCCAGAGGGCGCCGGGATGGTCACGTGGGGTGTACTGAGAGACGATCAGTGGATCGACATAGACCTTGCCCCCTTCCCGACGCCAGCGGTAGTAGAAGTCGGCGTCCTCGGAGGTGCCCGACGGAAAGGGGCGGAACCCGCCCAGGGTGTGAAACGACTCCCGCCGCATCGCCCCCAGATAGACGGTATCCACCTCTTCCCTGGTCACTGCATGGTGGAAGCGGCCCGGGCCCATGGTCAGCGGGCTCTTCATCGCGGCGGCCACCGCCCGCCCGAACGGAGTCTTGCCGACCGGGTACATCCGACCGCCCACCGCACCCCCGGTCTCCTCCAGGACATCGACCGAGGCACGGACATAGTCAGGAGCGAAAACCGTGTGCCCGTCGGCCCTGATCAGGATCTCTCCTGTGGCCCTCTCCGCTGCCAGGTTCAATCCGTGAGCCTGACGCCGCTCCGGATTGGGCACCATTGTGAGCCGCTGGTCCTGGGATGCCCACTCCTCCAGCTTCTCGGCTGTCCCGTCGGTTGAGCCACCGTCGGAGACGATGACCTCGATCGGCCCGGGGTAGTCCTGGCCGAGCAGGTCGGAGATCACCTGATCGATGAAGTCGGCCTCGTTCAGGACCGCCAAGATGACTGATACCGAAGGCCGTTCAGGCGGGGCGGGCATAGGCGTCCACGACTTCGTCGGGATCCCCCACCATCACCGTACGGCCATGGTCGAGCCACAGCACCCGATCCGCCATCTCCTTCACCGTCTCCAGCGCGTGAGAGACAAAGAGAACCGCGGCACCGGAATCGATGAGAACCCTGATCCTCTCCTTGGACTTCTCCTGAAACGCGGTGTCACCCACCGACAGGACCTCGTCCACCACCAAGACGTCGGGTTCGATGTCGGTAGCAACCGCAAAGCCGAGACGAGCCATCATCCCCGACGAGTAACTGCGGATTGGAACGTCGATGAAATCCGTGAGCTCGGCCCACTCCGAGATTGCGCCGACCCGGTCTCGCATGTGTGACGGGGTCCGGCCGAGCAGCGTGCCATAAAGCACGATGTTGTCGTAGGCGCTCATTTCCTGATTGAAGCCAGCCCCGAGCTCGATCATGGGGGCGACCACACCACGCACCACTATCCGGCCTTCGGTCGGTGGCAGCACCCGCGCCACCATCTTCATCAACGTGCTCTTGCCGGCGCCATTGGGACCAATCACGCCCAGCACCTCTCCCGGGCTGAGCGAGAAGCTGACGTCCCTCACCGCCCAGAACTCCTCGCGTTTCACCTTACGCTTGACCAAGTTGATGGCGAACTCCTTCATGGTGCCGGCCCGATCTCGGGTCAGTCGGTAAGCCAGGCTGACTTCGGCTGCCTCGACTGCGACGGTCACAGCACGACCACCAGGTTCTTCCACGACTTGGTGAAGACCCATACCCCGATCAGGAGGATGACTACCGAGCTGCCGATCATCATCACGAATGTCCAGGTCGGGGCGAAGGCGCCCTCGTACATGAACCCGCGGAAGATGGTGAGATAGGAGTAGAGGGGGTTGGCGTAGATGAGGCGCAAGAACCGCTCGGGGACGATCGAGATCGGATAGAAGGTGGGGGTGAGAAAGCCAATGAGCTGGGTCAACACCGCGGTCAGGTCGAGGACGTCGTAGAAGTACACCGCGGCTGAAGCGACCAGGAGGCCGAGACCGGAAACCATCAGCAACAGGAAGAAGGCCGGTATTGGGACCAGGAGCACCGTCCAGGGGATGCCCACTCCGGTGATCAGCTGGATGGCGAGCAACGGGATCAGGCTGATCCCGAAGTTGACCAGTGCGGCCACCGACGCCGCCACCGAGAACACCTCGGCTGGGACGTACACCTTCGACAGGACCGAGGCGCTGTTGACGATCGAGGAGCCCGTGGCGATCACCCCCTGGGAGAAGAACGTGATGAGGAGGATCCCCGAGAGGAGATAGGCGATGTAAGGCACATCCCCCGGGATATCAAAGCGGAAGAACTGGCTGAAGACGATCCACAGCACTGTCATCGTCAGCAGCGGGTTGAGCAGTGTCCACCACACCCCGAGGGTCGACCTCTTGTACCGCACAGTCAGGTCCCGGGTAACCAGCAGCTTCAACAGACCCCGGTACGCCCAGAGATTGGTCAGTTCGGTCGCAATCGGGCGGCGGGGTTGATCTGAGTCGTAGACGTAGGTCGAGGTCATGTCCGAGCCGGGGAGGCAGGAGAATCCTGACGACCGCCCGACGGCGCAGGGTAGTAGGAAGGAGGTCGTTTCCATGATTACCCGAATGGCTACCGGGCCAAACGACAGAAGTTGTCACGCCGCCCGTCTACGGTTGGAACCGATGAGCGCCGACCGGGAGTACACCGCCCGTCTCGAGCAGGCAACGGACAAACACTGGAAGCGACTGCTCGGGGTTCATGCGCCTACCGCCGTCTCATCACGAGAGTTGCCGAAGGCCGCCTCGTTTTCTATCCCCGATTTGCGGTAGTTGTCTTCACCCACAACGAAACGGCTTGCTGTCCTGCAAGCCCTGAGCCGGTGCGCTCTCAGGAAGGACCATGTCTGCCTTCTTGACGGACCGGCCACTCGAGAAGCCTCGCTGAATCACCCCGGGACCGGGCGACCGTGAATAGAGCCGGAACCCACGCAACAGCCGTCAGTATGAGACCAAATTGGAACCTCACGTCCTGGGAGATCGTGAACGGAATCAATAGCAGTGTGTTGAGCATTACCGGCAGGCCGATCAGGTATACCCGGTATGTTCGTCGCCGCACCGCTGCGAATGCCAAGGCACCAGCCAAGAGATACATATAGAGAGCAGGTCGAATCAGCCATTCCGGCAAGGATCTCACGACGTCGTAGGCAACACTCACGAGGCCGGGAACGGGCGAGGCCTCGACCGGGGTATCGGCCCCGAAATCGTCTATGTAGTTGATCTCGCCACCGACGCGGCTCAAGCCGAGGAAGAAAGTCGAGCTCTCAGGATCGACCGGACTCCAGAGGAGACGACTGGAGCACATGATGTGCCTGAGTTCCGCTCCGGGGTGTCGCATCGTGAGGTCGAGAACCATCGACCGGAGCCTGGGGACTTCCCTTTCCAGCAAGGATGGATCCAGACCATTGGGTGGGGTGTGTGTCGGTACGATCGATGAGCACGAGTATGGCCACTCCGAGTCGAGTGACTTGATCGATTCGAGGTACTCACGCTCCTCGCTGTTCAGTGGTGTGCCACTAGCGATGTGCATTGCCACCCGATGAGCCAGGATCACTCCGGTCAACTGGCTGGGAGCAACGTCCAGCCATGCGGCGAATGGGCCGGTGACGAGCGTCGCTAGTCCGATGACTGTGGCTGCGGTCAATACCAGCCGACGCCACCGCGGGCGATGAAACACGAACAGAACTGTCAGAATCACGATCACTACCGGCCATCCGTTGTGACGGCACAGCCAGAGTGTCAAGAGAGACACAACCAATGCGCCGACATTCGACCACCGCCCCAGCCAGGAGCCTTCTGTTTCTTCTATGCGCCAGATGATGAGCGTCAACCCGAATAGGCCCAGTCCGTAGACCACGTCCTTCCAGAGAACGATGGGGATCAAGGCGGTGGCCGGTACCAGGAGGATTAGAAGCAGCGAGGACCATGCGGCTGCTGAGCTTCTCCCTTGCCAGGTGGTCCACGCCGCGAAACGTCCGATGAGCAGGGACCCAACCGCCATGGTCAACAACAGAGGTAAGGCAGGAGTATCGGTCACGCGTCGCAAGAGACCCAGGACGACGGCGTAAAAGAAGGGATGCCAGTTATCGAGGCCTACGTCGTCGAGTTGGTGCCACTGCCACACCGAGTCGATGGTCATCATCCCTGGCCAGAACAGAATCACCCCCAGCGTCCATCCGATGAACGGGATCGCCGAGAAGCGAAGCGAGTCCAGCCATCGATCCCTAACGCTCACGTTTCCTGATCGATCTTGGTTGTTGGCGCCGACGCCATGCGTCGCGGAGAGTATCAGTTGCGATTTTTGGTCTCTTATCCTCCCGCTGGTGCGTCTCCCCCGCCCTGCGCTCCCACCCTGGCTGCTCGCGGGCACCGCCGTGTTGCCCGTCTTCGTCTGGTGGCTTGGCTGGCATCCCGGCTTTGCCTCCAGCGACACCATCGACCAGTTCGGGCAGATCGCGGGCGGCGTCTACTTCGACCATCACCCGGCCATCCACACCCTCTATCTCAGCGTCTTGAGCCTGGGTGGCACCCAACCGGGGCTGGTCACCCTCTTCCAACTCCTCGTGCTCGGGGTCTTGCTCGTCTATGCCGCCCGGTGGCTGGTCGAAGCCGGGGTGCCTGCCTGGCTGGCAGTGGGTGCCGCCTGGCTCCTCGGGCTCTCCCCCGCCGTGGCCCCGACCACCCTCGCCCTGTGGAAGGACGTCCCCTTTGGCCTGCTGATGCTGTGGGCATGGGTGGAGCTGCTCGCCCTCGCCGTCGACCCGGAGCGAGCAGACCGCCCCTGGCCGGCGGTGCGGCTCGGGCTCGCGTTGGCCGGGGTGTGGCAGGTTCGGGGCAACGGGCCGATCACGGTGCTACCGGTGCTTCTCGTGCTGGCATGGGTATACCGCCGTCAGCTGCGGCTGATCGGGATCACTGTGGGCACCGCAGTCCTGGCCTTGTTCCTCATCGTCGGTCCCTTGTACGCGGTCATCGACGTCCAGGGCTCAGCCGTCGAGCCGGCCCAGGTGTTCCTTCCCGACGTAGCCGCTTCGTACAGCGACGAGCCGGAGACTTTCAGCCAGGCCGACATCGAATTGCTGGAGGCGGTGGCCCCGCTCGCCATCTGGACCGATCGTTACGACTGCCGGGACAGCACTCCCCTGCTCTTCGATCCGGAGTTCAACCAAGCTCCGGTTCGAGAATCACCCGGGAAGTACCTGGGCCTCGAGATCGATGTCCTGTTTCGCGACTTCGATTCGGTACTGGCGCACCGGCTCTGTGCTGCCAACTTCGTCTATGCGCCAGCCCAGCCCGAAGACGCATACTTGCACCGGCCCCCCTACGACATCCCGCCCAACACGGTCGGGCTGGCACGCGATCCTCTCGTCGGATGGGCGTTCGACCTGACAGACCGTGTATGGCGCTGGGCGGAGATCGACAGCCGGCTATGGCTCACCTGGCGCCCCGCCATTCTCCTCCTGCCCGCCCTGGCCGCCGTCGTCGTCTTCGCCTTCCGGGCCCGACGATTTCTCCTCCCCTCCGCGGTGCTGGGGGCTCACACCATCAACATCATGGCCACCTCACCGGCCCAAGAATTCAGATACGCCTATCCGATCTATCTGATCGCCGCTCTCACCCTCACCCTGCTCTGGCCTGCCCTGCGGCGCAGCGCAGAACTCGCCGAGTAACGACGACCTGGTCGGCCGCTTCCTCTTCGAGGTATATGCCTTATCCGTGATGGGCATTAACGTCTTGCATCGCCGCCAACGAGGAGACAACAGCTGGTGACCAGAGCATTTTCGGCGGCGGCCCGAGGTCGCTTGCATCTCGCACGGGTCCCACGGGAGCGACGTCTGTTGCCTGCCCTGATTGCACTGGCGGCGATCCTCGCGGTGGTGGTAGGCATCTCCAAGCGGGCTGAGGCGGCCGATCAGACGCTCAACTCAGGCAACTATCCCGCCGGGTTCACCGTGCCGGCCGGTCAGACTTGGGCCCTAAACCCCGGCGCCGACACCACGATCACCTCGGGTGGAAACATCATCGTCCTGGGGACCCTCGAGATGAGGCCGGCCAACGGGGACGTCGACCACCTCATTCAGTTCACCGGAATAAACGAGTCCAACTTCGTCGGGGGCGGGATGGATGTGGTCAGTTCGGATGTCGGGCTTTGGGTGATGGGAAGTGGTCGGATCATCCTCGAGGGGGAGTCGAAGCCGGCCTGGTCCTACACGTGGCAATCATCGTGGGCAGGCGACGAAGTCCATGCCGCGCCCAACACCCCCGGCAACTACTCGAACTTCCCCCTTGTCACCTCGACACCGGCACCAAACGCCCTGGGCTACAGCACCGAGCTTCTGAACCTCACCCGCAACGTCCGGATCG
>JBBDQO010000132.1:0-14798 GCA_040905925.1 Acidimicrobiia bacterium
CGCGGCCTTGGCAGGCTTTGCGGCCGCCTTGGCAGCAGGCTGAGCGGGCTCGGGCGCGGCCGACTCTGCACTCTCGGTCTTCTCGGCGGCGGCCTTCGCCTTCGGCTTGGCGGCTCCGGGAAGGACGATGCCGGTGATCTCGATGCGGGTGTACTTCTGGCGATGACCCTGGCGACGGCTGTAGCCGGTCTTGTTCTTGTACTTGTAGATATCGATCTTGGGGCCCTGGCTCTCCCCCAGGACCTTGGCTGTCACGGTGGCGTTGGCCAGAACGGATCGGTCGGAGACCGCCGTGCCTTTGTCGTCTACCACGAGCAATGGGGCAAAGCTCAGCTCTTCAGAGTCGCCTTTGACCCGCTCGATGTCGATCACATCACCCGATTGCACCTTGGCCTGCTTGCCGCCGGCGCGAATGATGGCGTACATGGATAAACCTCTTGGAAGGGATTCGAGTGCTAGATGATATTCGCTGGAACGTGCAACGTAAAACGTAGGACTTGCATCACTCGAAGTCGCCGATGGCAATCTCGGTCATCAAGTCCTCAGCCTCGATCACATGCTCATGGATGATGACCCCACGCCCCGAGCAGGCCTCACACTTCGATGAGAAGTGCTCGAGGAGGCCGGCGGAGACGTTCTTGCGCGTCATCTCGACGAGACCGAGATGGGAGACCTCGAACACCTGGGTTCGGGTCTTGTCCTTGGCCAGAGTCTCTTTCAGTCTCCTGAGAACCTTCTGTTGGTTCTCGATCGACTCCATGTCGATGAAGTCGATGACGATGATCCCACCGATATCGCGGAGTCGAAGCTGGCGCCCGATCTCCTCTGCCGCCTCCAAGTTGTTGTGGAGGACGGTTTCCTCGAGTGTCGACGAGCCGACGAACTTCCCGGTGTTGACGTCGATGACGGTGAGCGCCTCGGTGCGGTCCAAGACCAGGTGACCCCCGGAAGGCAGATAGACCTTGCGATCGAGGGCCTTTTTGAGTTGGTCGTCCACGTGATATCGCTCGAAGAGGTTGACGGTGTCCTCGTAGAGCTGGACCTTGGAAACGAGGTCGGGAGCGGTTGCCCTCAGGTACCCGATGACCGTCTCGTATGCGGCGTTGTCATCGATGAGCAACTTGCGGAAGTCGGCGGTGAAATGCTCGCGGATGACCTTGATCAGGAGCTCTGGCTCTTCATGCACCAGTTTGGGAGCGCGCCCCTCGGCGGCATCCTCCTGGATCTGGTTCCAGATCTTGAGAAGGCGGGAGATGTCGGCTGCCAATTCCTCGGCGCTGGCGTGAAGGGCAGCAGTACGCACGATCACTCCGTAGCCGGCAGGACGAACCTTGTTGATGACGTCACGGAGGCGTGAGCGATCCTCATCCGGAAGACGGCGGCTGATCCCGACGCTGTCCGACTCGGGCACGAGAACCAGATATCGGCCCGGAAGCGAGGGGATGCCGGTCAAACGAGCGCCCTTGGCGCCCATCGCATCCTTGGTCACCTGGACCAGGACCTCGTCACCTTCTTTGAGGACGTTCTCGATCCGCTTGTTGGATCGCCCGCTCCCGTTGCCCGTAGCGGCAACATCGGAGGCATAGAGGACACCGTTCTTGGGAGCACCGAAGTCGAGAAAGGCCGCTTCCATCCCGGGGAGCACGTTGCGGACCTTCGCCAGATAGATGTTGCCCGCGACCGAATTCGACTCCTGACGCGTTACATAATGCTCGACCAGGACCGGGCCCTCGAGAATCACCATTTGGGTCTGGCCTCGAGCCACCCGGACCAGCATCTGCTTGCGGGCGGTCTCGAGCGGGACGATCACCTCGTCGTCCATCGGGCGATTGGATCGGGTTCGGGTTGTGCTCAGCCCGTTGCGGCCGTGAGACGACTGCGACGGCTGCCGCCTTTTCTCCTTGCGGGCCTTCGATGGCGTCGGCCTAGCTTCGACCCGGGTGACCTCGACCCGTTGACCCTTTACCCGGAGGGTCTTTCGCTCCTCGACTGTGCCCTCCGCGGAGGACTTGCGGACAATCTGCGGGCTCTTTCGACGGAATAGAGCCATAGGGTTTCACTCCTCTGGAATCTGGACAAGACGACAGACCGGGCCCGATTCCTGGCGGGGAATCTGTCGTCAACAACAACATCGACCAGACAGCGGCGAGACATCCGCCCGTGTTGGGGGCGGTTGTCTTGGACATCGATTCGAGTCGCACCTGCGTGCAGGCGCGCAAGGGTGTTCATCAACGAGACACTCCGAAAAAGGGGAAGCTGTCGCGTCTGGCGGACTTCTGAAGGATACCAGAATGCCGGCCCTTCACCTATCCCACCACCAGGCCGAGCTCGGGTTGCTCCGGTTCGGACGGGTCATAACATCTCCTGCACCGGGCCTCGTATGAGCCCTCGGCGCCGAGCACCACGAGGTCGTCGGACTGCACGATTCGTTGGGTGTACATCCCGGGCCCACCACATTTGTGACACACCGCGAGCACCTTGGTCACGTATTCGGCCCGGTCACAAAGGGTGGGTATCGGCTCGAAAGGGCGACGGAGATAGTCGGTGTCCAACCCGGCGACGATCACCTGCTTGCCGGCAGCAGCAAGCTGTTCGACCACCTCGACCAGGCCCTGATCGAAGAACTGACCCTCGTCGATCCCGATCACTTGGGTTATGTCGTCGATCGCCCTCAACAACTGATCGGAGGTCTCAACAGGGGTGGCCCCCACCTTGAGACTGGAATGCGACACCACTTCGTCATTGGCGTAGCGGTCGTCAAGTTTTGGCTTGAAGGTCTGCACCGGGATCCGCGCGATCTGAGAGCGGGTCACTCGCCGGATCAACTCCTCGCTCTTACCGGAGAACATCGGCCCGCAGATAACCTCGACCCACCCGTCATGACTCCTCCGGTACATGGCTGGCGAGCGTAACGGTCATCGAGTGGGAGCGGAAGCTCCGGCCGACCGGCGCCTGTTTAGGCCGAGGTGCCGCTACGCAAGCGGTCAACCGGCTGGCAAGGTTGGCCTTGACCGGAGCCGAAGTCGGCCGGCAATCAGGAGAGTTGGTTCTCGCCTGGGACCGGTGTCCGTAACAGCCAGATCGAGTTGGCTATGCCGAGGGCCAGGGTGATCGACATGTAGAAGGACCCACCTGAGGACAAGAACGGCAATGGGATCCCGGTGACCGGCATGATGCCGACGGTCATCCCGACGTTGACGAACACGTGGAAAACGACCATCGCTGCGATGCCCGCTGCGATGAGAGCGCCAAACCGGTCACGGGCATTGGCCGCAATCACCAGCAACCGCCAGATGATCACCGAGAAGGCCGCGATCACCAGAATCGCACCGACGAAACCAAGCTGCTCCCCCACCGCGGTGAAGATGAAGTCCGTCTCCTGCTCGGGAACGTACTCGAAATTGGTCTGGGTCCCCTGGAACAGCCCCCGACCGAATAGCTGTCCCGACCCAACAGCCATCTTCGACTGGCGCAGGTTGTAGCCGATCCCCTGGGGGTCGATGGAGGAGTCGAACAGGACCTGGATCCGGTCGATCTGCCAGTCGGCGAGCCACCCCTGCTGCCACGTGACAATGATCCCGAGCACAGTGGCTGAAGCCAGGGCCACGAGCTGGCGCCAGGTAGCTCCGGCCACGAACAACATGATGAACAGGATGAACCCGAACACCATCGTGGTCCCCAGATCCGGTTCGAGATAGACCAGGGCCGCGGGGAACGCGACCACCGCCAGCGCTTGGAAGATGTGGGTCCAGCGGAGATTGCGTCGGCCGATCTCGTCGCGGGTGTGCGGGGACAGGAGCACCGCCAACAACACGATCACCACGACCTTGGCGAACTCCGCCGGTTGCAGTTTGAAGAAACCAAGCGGGATCCACCTCCGGGCCCCGTTCACGGGCTCGAAGAGAAAGACGCCAATCAAGGCAATCAGCACCACCACCGAGACCCAGGGGATGATTCCCTTGTACTCCCGATAGTCGATGTTGGAGGCGATCACGTAAATGGTGAGCCCGGCAGCGACGAAGATCATCTGCCTCTCCATCGAAATCGATCCGGCGCTGCGAGTGGCGGAGTAGATCATCAACAGGCCAAAACCCGACAAAGCCAGCATCGTTCCGAACAGCACCTGATCGGACCGGTTGTTCCGACGATCGACGGCCACCTCACGTAGTCGGTTGAGCACTGCCATCAGTCGGCCTCGGCCCCTTGGACGATCGGCGTCGGCTCGTTGCCCATCAGGTATTGCATGATGTGACGTCCGACCGGGGCGGCGACCCGGCCCCCGGAGCCACCCTCATCGATCATGATCACCACGATGTACTGGGGGTCGTCTATGGGCGCCACCCCGACGAACCAGGCGTGGTTGTCCCGGTTCTTGGAGGTCTGCCCGGTCCCGGTCTTGCCCCCGATGTTGTCCAAACCCGGGCCAAAACCAACAAAGGCGCTGGCGGCCGTGCCCCGGGTGACCACCCGGTTGAGGTCGGTGAGCAGCGAGGCACGGGTGGCGGGATCGATGTCGACGGTGCCCACCAGCCCAGACTCCGGCTCGAACACCACGTTTCCGTCGGCATCGACCACCTCCCTGACGACCCGAGGCTCCATGATCCTGCCTCCGTTGACGAGCGCCGCATAGGAGACAGCCACCTGGAGCGGAGTAGCGGTGAAAGCGCCCTGACCGATGGCCATGTCGACCAGATCACCACCGAGCCACGGGCTGGCCAGCTCGAGACGGTTCGGCTCCAGTAGCGGGGGTTGATCGGGGTTCTCCAACTGGTAGGCGGCCCACTCCTCGAACAACTCCCTGGTGGGAACGGTGCCTTCGGCCTCGGCGGTGAGATCGATCCCCGTTGTCGATCCATATCCGAGGGACTTCGCCCAATCTTGGATGATGTTCTCCTGCGGCTTGTCCTTGTAAGCGCGCCAGGTGCCCATGGCTAGCGACCAGAAGTAGATGTTGCAGGACTGCTCCAAGGCTCCGTGGATGTCGAGCCAACCCAGGTCCCGGGGGGCGTACCAGTCGGTCTTGGGAGGTTGCGAGCCGTCTTCGAGCTGGGACAGGACCAGCGTGCCGTCACAGTGGACGGTCTGGTTGGCGACATTCACACCTTCGAGGTCCTCTGCGAGTGGCAGGTCCTCCTCCAGTTTCACGGTGTAAGTGATGGCCTTGAATGTGGACGATGGTGGATAGAGACCGCTGATCGCCAGATTGTTGAAGGCATTGGTGTCGGTCAGCCCTTCGAAGGTCTCGGCATCGATGCCGGCAACGAACAGGTTCGGGTCGAAGTCGGGAAAAGAGGCCAGGGCCATGACTTCGAAGGTCTTGGCATCGAGCACGACTGCCGCCGCGCGTTGGGTCTCGCTGAAGACATCGTTCCCGGCCGCTCGAGCCTCATCCTTGACCGTGTTGGACAGCGCCACGCCTTCCTTCAGGGCCAGCTCGACCAGCTCCTGGAGCTCCAGATCGATGTTGAGTACCACCGAGTTCCCTGGTTCAGGCTCGAGCGGAGGGGGCTGCGCGACGATCTGTCCTCGCTGAACCTGATACTCGACGAGACCGGTGACCCCCTGGAGATACTCGTCGTAGACCCTCTCCACCCCGAGCTTCCCGATCCGGAGACTGAGGTCGATATCCGGATTCGCTGCCTTGTCGTTGGCATCGGGAAGGCCGAGGTGTCCGATGACATGGGCCAGTGTTGGCCCCGACAGATAGACCCGCTCCGGGACCATGACGATCTCCACCCCCGGAAGGTGGTCCAGGTTCTCGTTGATCACATAAGCGGTCGCGTTGGGAACAGTGTCCACCTGGAACCGCCCGTTGATCCCGGCCTCGTCGTATAGCCTGCCCAATTCGATCGGATCGAAACCGGCTATCGACGCCAGCGTCTGGATCAGGGAATCACGATCCTCGGGTTGGACGAAAGTCCGATCGACATAGACCGCGGAGGCCAGGCGGCTGGTGGCGAGCAGAGTGCCGTTTCGGTCGAAGATGTCACCTCTCGGGCCATAAGAGGTCTTTTCGAGCCACGTCAGCTCCTCGGCAGCCTGCGCGGTTTGCAGGCCCTCGGCCACCTGCACAAACCAAAGACGAAGGCCGATCACGGTGAGCATCGCAGTGAAGACGATGCCGAGTGTCGTGAGTCTGAGAGCAAACTTCATGGGTATCTGAAAGCCGTCTTGTCCCGGTCAACGAGACGAACCACCAGCGGGGCCAAGGCCGCCGCGATGACCAGGTTGGCCAACGGTACGAGAATCACACGACTAAGGGTGTTCTCACCGAGAAGGCTGGATTGGCCGAACAAGGTGCCGATCAGCATCAGAAGGACAACCCCTACCAGGGTCAGCCCTCCGGCCCAGAGTGCGACGACAACGCGCCCGATCTCTGCTCGGTCACGGGTACGGAGGCCCAAATAGGCAACTGTGGTGAAGACCACCGCTCGCAGCCCGAGGACCGATGAACCCAGCAGGTCGACGACGAGGCCCGAAGTAAAGGCGATTGCCAGAATCACCTCAGGTCGGATCCTGGTCAAGCAGAGCACGATGGCGAGCAGCAGTACCAAATCCGGTGTCACCAGCCGGATGCGACCGAAGAGAGTGGTCTGGACGACAACCGCCACCATTAGCAACGCCACCACGATGAGGACTGTCCTCCCACGCATCAGCCCTCGTTCTCCGGCGGGCTGGTGGTGGTTGTGGTGTCACCTGAGGTAGTCGTGGTCGTTTCTTTGACATCGACTGCATCGTCAGTGGCCGCGGTGACCGGGTCTGGAGGCCAGGCCAGAATCACCACGATGCGGAGGGTGTCAGTGTTCACGTAGGGCTCCACACTCGCGGTGAGGGAGTTGGACTCGGGTGCCGAGTCGCCGAGGACAACACCCACCGGAAGACCCGCGGGATACGCGTTGCTGCCCGCCGAAGTCACGACCCGGTCGCCCTCGATCACGGGTTCGCGAGCATCACCGATCAGCAGTCTCATCTCCGAGGTATTCACCTGCGGAGTGAGGGTCCCCACCTGGGCGTTGACCAGCACGGTGAGGCCGTTGCGTCCGGCGGTGATCGGGACGATGGTGGCCGAGCCCGAGGTAACGGTCATCACGATCCCCACCACGTAGCCATTGGTGTCGATCACCGGCTGTCCCGCCACAACTCCGTCGTTGGTCCCCTTATCCACAACAAAGGCAGCATCTACCTTCCCGATGACATTGGCGACCGTTTGACCCAACTCCGGGTCGGCACTGTCCAGCCCATAGAGTTGTTCCAACAACGCCAGCACGGCGAGCTGGTCCTGAACCGCGACAAGCTCGGCTTGTGCATCGGCGAGTTCGGCCCGGAGCGCGACATTCTGCTCCCGGAGCGAGGCGACGTTGGTCAGGCTGTCGAACATGTCGGCCACCGGGTTCACCACAAATGCGGCTGCTTCTTGCAGCGGCGCGACGATGGCCTGGGTGCCGGAGCGAAGGACCCCGACCACTCCTTTGCCCTCAAGACGCACGTCGATAGTCATCAGGAGCACCCCGACCACCAGCAGAGTGATGAAGGTGGGGACGAGACGGCTGGAGGTGTCCCGGGTCAGCATCGGAAGAGACGGGTTGGGGCGGTCACGGCCGTGACGAGGAGACGAGAACGTTCTGCAACGTGTCGAATTCCTCCAGGCACTTCCCCGAGCCGATTACCACCGACTGCAGCGGCTTGGCTGCGGTGACGATGGGCATCCCCGTCTCATGGGCCAGACGATGATCCAACCCCACCAAAAGAGCCCCTCCGCCCGTGATAACAATCCCACGCTCCACGACATCGGCCGCCAACTCGGGCGGCGTCTTGTCGAGGGTGAACTTGACGGCGTCCACGACCGCCTGGGTCGGCTCCTCGATGGCCTCACGGATCTCCGGGCTCGAGAGAAGAATGGTTTTGGGGAGCCCGGTCACCAGGTCTCGGCCGCGGACCTCGGCCGAGGGCTCGTCTGCATACGGCCATGCCGAGCCGACAGCCAGCTTGAGCTGCTCTGCTGTCCGCTCTCCGATCAGGACGTTGTATTCCTTCTTGACCCAGTCGATGATCGCGGTGTCGAGCTCGTCACCTCCGACGCGTATCGAGCGTGAAACCACGATGCCCCCCAGGGAGATGACGGCCACCTCTGTCGTCCCGCCACCAATGTCGACGACCATCGAGCCGGCCGGCTCACCAACGGGCAAACCCGACCCGATGGCGGCAGCCATGGGCTCCTCGATCGTGTAGGCCCGCCGGGCTCCGGCGTGGTAGGCCGCCTCCTCGACTGCCCGCCGCTCGACCGGGGTGATACCGGAGGGAACACAGACGACGATCCTGGGTCGAGCCCATTTCCGGCGATGGACCTTCTGTATGAAGTAGCGGAGCATCTTCTCGGTGATGTCGAAGTCGGCGATGACACCGTCTCGGAGGGGGCGGATCGCGGTGATGTGGGCCGGGGTGCGGCCGATCATCCGCTTCGCTTCCATCCCGACGGCCAAAGCCCGGCCGTTCTGAGAGTTGATCGCGACCACGGAAGGCTCGTTGAGGACAATGCCTTGACCCCGCACATACACCAGTGTGTTGGCGGTACCGAGATCTATGGCCATGTCCTGACCAGCAAAAGACAAAAGGGTTTCAGCCATGCCTGCAGACTCCGCGATGGGCCATCGAAGTGTAGGTGGGCTCCCGATGCTGTGTCATTGGCCGCACAAGCCTATCGGTTATCCACAGGATCACGCCAATGGCCCTCAGGCCGAGCCGAAGAACGTCTCCAGCTCACGAACGGCGCTATCCGGGCCATCCGAGCCATGAACCAGGTTCTGCGTGACGAGAAGACCGAGGTCACCGCGGATGGTCCCCGAGTCGGCTTTCGTAGGGTCGGTCGCCCCCATCAAGGCCCGTGACACCGTTATCGCCGAATCCCCGGACCATTCCATGGCAACCACGGGACCAGACGTGATGAAATCCAACAGCTCGGGAAAGAAGGGCTTTTCGAGGTGTTCGGCGTAGTGACGACGTGCCAAAGTCTCATCGACCGTCAGCGTTCGGATCTTCTCCAGGGTCAGACCTTTACGCTCGAATCGGGAGATGATCTCCCCGACCAGGCCCCGGGCCACACCGTCGGGCTTGACCATGATGAAGGTGTGCTCGATCGCCATGTGTCGGGAGGGTAACCAAGTTCTAGTAATGGTCTTCGCGATTCGGCCAGCCCCCCTCCCCGCCTTCGGCGGTACTCCCCCCACCGTCGCTTCGCTCCTGGGGGGAGAAACGACGCGGTTCGTTGCCGCGCAGCGGTGTTCCCACCAACAGCTCCCTCACCTCACCCACCAAGTACAGCGAGCCTGTCACCAGGACCGCTCCGTCCGGCCCGGCCTTCCTCCTCGCAATGTCGATCGCATCCTCCACGTTCCCGGCTACCTGCACGGGCAGGTCGGTGACTGCGGTGACTCTCTTGGCGAGCTCATCGGGGAGGACTGCTCGCTCAGCCTCGGGTGCAGTCACTACGAAGCCGTGTGCCACGTCCGCGAGACGCTCCACCATCGCCTCCACGTTCTTATCACCCATCACTCCGAACACCACATGCCAGCGTTTGGAAGGAAACTCCTCGAGCAACGACTCGACCAACACGTCGACTCCATCGGTGTTGTGCGCTCCGTCGACCATCAGCAACGGATCGGCTCCCAGCGTCTCCATCCGTCCGGGCATGGTCGCTGCCGCCGTCGCGTCATGAACCGCCTCGGCGTCCAGCTTTCTCCCCAGAAGCGCCTCGGAGGCGGCAATCGCATTCGCCAGATTGACAACCTGATGCCGGCCGTGGAGGGGAAGGAACAGGTCCTCGTAAGTGCCCTCAGCGCCATCAATAGTCACGAGCCACCCGCCCACACCTCGGTTGGCGGCGAGGACGGAGAAGTCCTTCCCGTAATGACGATGATGTATCCCCAAGTCGCGAGCACGGGCTTCGGCCACCGCCAACGCCGGCTCGGGCAACGGCCCGGTTACGAGAATCGAGTTGAGACCGGCGATGGCGACCTTCTCGGCAGCGATGGAAGCCAGATCCGGCCCGAGGTACTCCGTGTGCTCGATGCCGATGCTGGTGACGACGCAGACCTCCGCATCGACGACGTTGGTGGCATCGAGACGTCCGCCGAGACCAACCTCGAGAACGGCCGCTTGAACCGGCTGGTTGGCAAAGAAGGCGAACGCGGCAGCAGTGATCAACTCGAAATAGGTATTCGGGTCCGCACCTTGTCGATCTCTCACTATGGCGAAGGCCTCGACATCCGAGACAGCAAGGGCAAAGTCTTCTTCCGTGGCAGACCGTCCGTTGACGGCCAGCCGCTCTTCAACACGCTGCAGGTGCGGGGAGATATAGGTGCCGGTGGTCAAGCCATGGGTAACCAAAAGGAGAGTGGCGAGACGTGATGTGGAGGTCTTCCCGTTGGTTCCCGCGACGTGGATGATCGGATACCCCTCGTCGGGCCGGCCCATGTCTTCGAGGAGACCCTGCATACGGTCGAGCCCCGGTTGCACCCCAAGGGCGATATGACGGTCGAGGTAGGTGAGGGCTTCGGTGTAGTTCATCAACGGGAAGGGCCCCAGGAGGTTAATCCCGGGGCCCTTCCACCTCTCAGAAGGCCGGGGCGATCAGCCTTCCTCCCCACGCCGGGCGATGTGGATCAGATAGATCCCCATGCCCAGCAGCAGGATCGAGGCGCCAAGGAGGGCCTCGCTGTCCATTCCCGTGAATGGAAGAATCGTCACGCCCCTTACCTCATCGGGACAAGCCACGACTTGGAACGCGCCCGAAGTTGCCCCTGTCAGTTGGTACCCGGGTGCGGCGACCGCACTCCATGTGTAGTCACCGGCGATGAGAGCCTGCTGGCCTCCGGCGTTCCCGAACACCGCCGCCTCGAGCTGGCTGCTGTCGAGAATGGTCACCGCCGCGGCCGCTTCGGGGGTTATGCCAACTGTCACCGATCCGAACGCGGTAGGTGCATCTTCGACGCAGTTCCCATGAGTGACGACGACCGAGGCCCCGCACGGGTCAAGCGTGAGCCTGCCTGAGGTCTCACCGATGACCGAGAAACCATCAGCGGCCTCAACCGTCCAGGTGTAAGACCCCGATAGCAGCCCGATCGACCCGCCACTGCCCGAGAAGGTCGCCACCACCTTCATATCACCGTCACGGACAGTGACCGCCGCGCCGGCAGCGGGATCGATCTGTACGAATACGGAGCCACGAGGCCCGTTCGCGAGCAGACAGGCTCCCTGGGTCACAAGCACCGTCGAGGGACATGGCGCGATGGTGAACTCGCCTGAGGTTGGCTGATCCTCGGGGAACTCGAACCCGTCGCCCGGTGTGGCCACCCAGGTGTAGGTGCCCGGAGCCAGATTTCCCGTGCCACCGACTCCGCTGAAGGCAGCTGCCACGTTCAGGTCAGCGTCAAACACGGTGACCGTGGCACCGGACTCGGCGTCGATGAACACCGTCACCGAGCCGAGCGGCCCGTTGGCCAACTGGCATTCACCACTGCCGACCAGAACCGACACATCACAAGGTTCGATGTCGAAATCGCTGGAGGTGTCTCCTGTGAGGGCGAATCCGGAGGCTGCCGTTGCCTCCCAGCTATAGCTTCCTGGAGCCAATTCCTGTGAGCCGCCAGATCCTGAGAAGTTGTAGGGGCCACCGGGACCGGTCACCACGACGATTGCGCCGGAGTCCGGGTCGATGGTGACTTCCACCAAGCCGACCGGGAGTCCCGCCTCGTTGAGCGCGCATCCTTCGGACACCACGACCGTGGACGCCTCACAGGGCTGGATGGTGAATTGACCCTGAGTGGCGCCTTCCAGCTCAAAGCCACTTTCAGCCTCCGCCGCCCAGTAATAGGTTCCGGGCACGAGGGTGGTGGAGCCTCCTTGACCCTCGAAGAAAGCGACCTCATTCGTCATCGCGGCGTCCGAGAAGACGGTCACGGTGGCCGCGTCGTCGGGGTCAATCGTCACCTCGACAGGCCCCAATGGCCCATCGATGAGGTCACAAACCCCACTAGACACGGTGACCGAGCCGGTGCAAGGGTCGATCGTAAACTGACCCGAGCTCGGACCGGTCAGAGAGAACCCGGGCCCGGGGGTTGCCTGCCAACTGTATTGCCCCGGGACGAGCTGCTGTGACCCACCGGCGCCGGAGAAGTTGTAGGGGCCGCCAGGACCGGTGACTGTCACCGTCGCACCCGAGCTGGGGTCGATGGTCACCTGGACCTGACCGACCGGTGCGCCGTTGGTGGCAACGACACACTCACTGTCGACAACAACCGTCGAAGCACCACAGGAAGCAATCGTGAACTGACCCGACGCCGGGCCGTCGACATGGAATCCGGACCCAGGTGTCGCTTGCCAGTAATAGGTGCCAGGAGCCAAAGAGAGCGAAACGCCGTCCCCCAAAGCGCCACCGACCGGCCCGGTGAAGTTGGAGTTCAAGTAGACCTGCACCGTTGCGCCCGAAGCCGGATCGATGCCAAAGGACACCGCCCCCTGTGGCACACCCTGCTGGTTGACGACACACACCTGAACGGCCGGTGTCACCGAGACGCTCTCGGTGCAGTCCAGACTGACCAGGATCGGGCTCGTGACCCAGGTCTCATTGCCACCTTGACCGTTGTCCCAGGCACCGACTGCCCTGGCTCTAACCTCGATACTCTCACCCAGGTAGAGGCTCGCGCCGAAATCTCCGCTGAAGCGGTAGCTGTTGGCGGTGGTGAAAGCACCACTGTCGACCTGGGACCAACTCCCGGCGCCGTTGACCCTCACCTCGATGCGGATGTCGGGGTGGCCGGAGCCGCTGCCTCCATCTGTCCTCCAACTGATCGCGTCGTAATGGATCGAAAGCCCTTCATCGAGGCATGTCTGGAACGCCGTGACTTCTGGATGGTGGGCCAGCGCTGCAGGGGCGAAGATCACCATCATCGACATCAACACGGCAACAGCAGAGAGGGTCGCAAGCAGACGCTCAAACCTCCTGCGCAGGGGGGCAAAGCCAAGGCTCATGAAAGCCCCCCAACACGAGATACGCGCCAATGGCGCGTATGAGCATCGATGCCCCAGACGACCCCAGTCGTCCCCAGCCCCTTCATATCTTCCTATCCCTTCATCGTTTGGGACAGGTCGGTCTCACCACTAGCTCTACCAGACCCAGGTGACCGTTTTACAGGTCTGGTTTCACAGCCTCCCTATTTCCCCCTATGGGTGTGACCACTCAGCGTGTTCGTTGACCACCATACTGCCCCAGGTTTGGGCGCTGTCAACAGGCTTCAGACCCGCCACGCTTACCAGCGCCACGCGAAAGACCCTGGGAGGGGGCGCTCCCGGGGTCTTCGTTGGTCAGTCAGGAACTGTCGGTTTGAGCTGTCAGGTTTCTTCTCTTCGGGCTCCCGCCACCAGCAGGAGGCCGAGCACCAGTGCACTCGCCCCGAGACCGATGAGCTGTCCTCGATCGACACCGGTGAACGGCAGGACACTCGAGTCATTGGAGGGGATGGACGATGTCGTAACCGTAATTCCCCCGACCACATCAGGAACCGTTGACGGGGCGATACCGACGATGGTCGTGGTCGTGGTGGCCTGAGTCGTCGTCGTGGTGGCCTGAGTCGTCGTCGTGGTGGCCTGAGTCGTCGTCGTGGTCGCCTGCGTCGTCGTCGTGGTGACCTCGGTCGTCGTCGTGGTCGCCTCGTCGCACTTGAGCTCGTTGAGGTTGATCGACAGTGAGGTCGAAACGTTCTGAGAGCCGCCGTCGGACCAGTCTCCTGACACGGTGAGGGTCTTGGTACCGGTCTCTCCAAGCGGATACGTAACGATCTCCGTGGTGGACGCGTCCGGGCCCAGACTGAGACCGACAACGACGTTCACCCAGCCTTCGGTCCCATCGGTGTACTGGACAAGGTCGACTGTCATGGTGCGACCCTCCCAGTTCCCGTTGGAGACGGTCCAAGTCACGACCTTGTTCCCCTGGTCATCACATTGGGCCGAGACCCCGAGAATCGGGTGGTGCGCCAGCGCCGCCGGGGCGAAGATCACCATCATCGACATCAATACGGCAACAGCAGAAAAAGTCGCAAGCAGACGCTCGAACCTCCGGCGATGGGAGACAAAGCCAAAGCTCATGAAAGCCCCCCAACACAAGATACGCGCCAATGGCGCGTGTAAGAATCGATGCCCCAGACGACCCGAGTCGTTCTCCAGCCCCTTCATGATCTTCCTATCCCTTCATCGTTTGGGACAGGCCGGTCTCACCACTAGCTCCACCAGACCCAGGTGACCGTTTTACAGGTCGGGTTTCAACGCCTCCCTTTTCCCCTAATGGGTGCGACCACTCCACGTGTTCGTTGACCACCATACTGCCGCAGGTTGGGGCAAAGTCAACAGGTCTTAAGACCCACCGGAACAGGTCTTAAGACCCACTAGCTGTGGCTCAGGCAAGAACATAGACCCCTGGCTGTGGCCCAGACAAGAACAAAGACCCCGGGAGCAGGGCTCCCGGGGTCTCTAATAGTCAGTCAAGACCTGGCAAATTGCGGTGTCAGGTCTCCTCTCTCCGGGCTCCCACCACCAGCAGGAGGCCGAGCACGAGTGCGCTCGTTCCGAGGGCAATGAGCTTGCTTCGATCCGCCCCGGTGAACGGGAGGACACTCGAGTCAATGGAGGGGATGGACGTCGTCACCGTGATACCCCCGACCACATCAGGAACCGTTGACGGGACGATACCGACGATGGACGTCGTCACCGTGATACCCCCGACCACATCAGGAACCGTTGACGGGACG
>JBBDQO010000133.1:0-2390 GCA_040905925.1 Acidimicrobiia bacterium
GCGATGCGGGTACCGGTGCCCGATGGCTCGACAGTCGACTTCGTGGTCGAGCTTTCGAAGAACGTGACCGTCGAAGAGGTCAACGCCGCGGTCAAGGCCGCCGCCGAGAGCGGGCCGATGGTGGGGATTCTCGAGTACACCGAGGACCCCATCGTCTCCACCGACATCATCGGCAACCCTCACTCGTCGATCTTCGACGCCGCCGGGACCCAGGTGCTCGGCGGCAACCTGGTGCGGGTGATGTCCTGGTACGACAACGAATGGGGTTACTCCAACCGTGTGGTCGACCTCATCGAGCGTCTTGCCCAAGTGATGGAGAAGGAACCGGCGTAGCCCGTCAGGACTGCAGCGCTCGCCAGATCTTCTCCGGGGTCAGGGGGACCTGGAGGTCGGCGCCAACCGCGTCGCAGACCGCGTTGACCACCGCCGGGGTCGACCCGATAGTGCCGGCCTCGCCTATCCCCTTCGCTCCCAGCGGGTTGGTCGGGGTGGTGGTGACAGTGGCGTCCAGAGTGAACATCGGCAGAGACTCGGCAGTGGGTATCAGATAGTCGATAAACGACGAGGTGACCAGGTTGCCGTCCTCGTCATAGATCACCTCTTCCCAGAGTGCTTGGCCGATGCCCTGGGCCAGGCCACCGTGACGTTGTCCCTCGGCCAGCATCGGATTGATGATGTTCCCCGCGTCGTCGACCGCCCACATCCGCTGCAAATCAGGTGCCCCGGTCTCAGGGTCGATCTCGACCACCGCGAGATGCACCCCAAACGGAAAGTTGAAGCCACCCGATCGCAGGTGTACCTCCTCGTCGAGACCGGGCTCGTCACCATCCGGGACGTTCCCCGCGATGGCAGCAGCCGCGATCTCCTCCCATCTCAGCGACACTTCGGTCCCCGCCACCGAGGCGACACCATTCGCCAGGGTGATGTCCTCGGCCGATGCTTCGAGCAGGTGCCCGGCCACCCGCTTCGCCTTGGCGGCCACCTTCTCCGCCGCCGCGTAGCTGGCAGACCCGCCCTGGGCGACACTGCGCGACCCCGACGTCCCCCACCCGTAGGGTGCAGAGCTGGTGTCCCCCTGCTCCAAGCGGACCCGGTCGATCGCAATGCCCAGGGTGGCGGCGACCAATTGAGGAAAGGCCGTGCGATGGCCCTGGCCCTGGTCGAGGGTCTCGACGTACAAGGAGACCGAGCCGTCGTTGTGAACCTGGATCCGGGCCGCTCCCCAATCCTCGAAGCCGCACACCTCCACATAGGCGGCCAAACCGATGCCGACCAACTTCCCCTGGCCTCTCATCTCGGCCTGCCATCGTCGGAGACCCTCGTAGTCGGCGACCTCGAGCAGCTTGTCCAGGGCTTTCTCATACTCGCCGGTGTCGAAGGTGTAACCGCCTCGGGAGCGGTAGGGGAATTGGCCGGGGTGGACGAAGTTTCTGCGCCGTACCTCCACCGGGTCGAGACCGGCCGCCTTGCCCACCGCCTCCACCACTCGCTCGATGGTCAGTGTCGCCTCGGGCCGGCCCGCCCCGCGATAGATGCCCCGCGGTGCCCGATTGGTCCACACCCCCCGCTGACGCCAGCCATAGACCGGTATGTCGTAGTTGCCGGTGCCGATGCGGGGGGTGACATCGATGAAGTCGAGGTACCGATGGCGACAGCCCAGGTCGAGACGGCTGTCGACCCAGAGCCCCTTGATCCTGCCCTCGGAGTCGGCCACCACCTCCCAACGATGACGCTGCGCCCGGCCGTGACCGATGGTCAACAGATGCTCGCGACGGGTTTCGATCCACTTGACCGGCCGACCGGTCTCCCGGGCCGCGATGGCTGCAAGGTACTCCTCCTCTGCGAGGTCGAACTTGCACCCGAAGCCGCCGCCGACGAACGGGGTGATGACGCGAACCGAGGACTGGGCCAGCCCGAACGACTTGGCGAACTCCTCCTGCATCAGATGCGGCGCCTGACTGGAGAGATGGACGGTGAGACCGTCCTCCTTCCATTCGGCGAGGATCGCCCTCGGCTCCATGGGCGCCGGCGCCACCCGGGGATGATCGACGAGCCCGGAAAGACGGATCTCACCCTCGAGGGAATCGAACTGGGACCGGTCACCCCGGGATCGGTCGTAGGCCACATTCGAGGCCTGACCGTCATGCAGGGGTGCTGCGTCGATCGCCTGATCGACATCGCCGACGACGGGGAGCTGCTCGAAATCGGCGAAGACCATGTCCGCCCCGTCTTTGGCGGCAGCCGCGGTCTCGGCAACCACAGCGGCAACCGGATCACCCGGCATCAAGACCTTGCCTTGGACCAACGGATAACGACGGGGAATGTTCCGATCGGGTTCAGGTGTCGGTGGCATCTCGATGTCGGCAACCTGGTCGGGGGTGATGACGAGC
>JBBDQO010000134.1:0-14596 GCA_040905925.1 Acidimicrobiia bacterium
GCGAGCGTCAGCGGATG
The DNA here is from genome assembly GCA_040905925.1 of Acidimicrobiia bacterium. Lineage (GTDB taxonomy): Bacteria > Actinomycetota > Acidimicrobiia > Spongiisociales > ZC4RG35 > JALYNX01. Next base: position 18 of record JBBDQO010000134.1, read on the forward strand.
CTGGACGCCGCGGCGGAGCGGTTCTCGGAGCAGGGTGTGGGGCGAGCGGAGCTGGTTCGCCTCGACGTCCCGGGGCGAGGTGCGGGCGAGGAAGGCGACGGCACACTTCGCACCGAGCTCGAGCCTCTGATCCCGCTGCTCCAGTCGGGCTCGCTGTTCGGCGAGAGACAGGGGCTGGAGATCGTCGATGTCCAAAGCCTTCAGGTTGCGGAGGCCGCAGTCCTTGCGGATCTGTTGAGATTCGCAGACATCGAGGCAATGGAAGTCGTGCTTCTGGTGACAGGCGCCACCCCGCGGTCCCTGGCCAAGGTGGTCCAGGATCGTGGGAAGTCGGTGTCGGTCGGGAAGATCTGGGAGCGTCAGGCTTCCCAGTGGCTCGACGCCGAGATCCGTGACCGGGACTTGCAGCTGGACAAGGGGGCAAAGGACGCGCTGCTCCAGAAATTCGGCACCGATACCGCAGCCATGGGCAACGCGCTCGACCAACTGCACGGGCTTCCCGGCAAGCTCACCAAGCAGATGATCCTCGACCGGTTCAAGAACCGTCCTGACGAGCCCATGTTCCACATCACCGATGCCATCTCCCGGGGCGATGTGGGCGTGGCGTTGCGGAGGTTGTCGGACTTCCTGGTCCACGGTCACCCTCTGGTCTACCTGGCTGCGGTCGAGTCCGATCTCAAACGACGTTCGCTGGCTGCGGCCGCCCCTGACGAGGAGACCTTTCGCACGTGGACCGGCTCACGGCCGACGGACCGGGGCGCGTCCCGGGTCTGGTCGCAACGGGGGAAAGTTCGGGAGTCTTCGTTGCGTAAGGCCCAGGAAGCGTTGGTCCGCGCCGATCGGGTGATCAAGTCGCAACCTGAAGAGGTTCACCTAGTGACCTTGGAGCGGCTGACGGTTGCCCTGTGCCGGTGGTATGGGTGATCCCCGTTTCTCCCCCCAGGAGCGAAACGACATTTCTCCCCTCAGGAGCGAAACGACATTTCTCCCCCCAGGAGCGAAACGACATTTCTCCCCCCAGGAGCGAAGCGACGTTTGGGGGGAGTACCGGCGAGGCCGGGGAGGGGGGTTCTGGGGGGAGTACCGGCGAGGCCGGGGAGGGGGGCGACTCCGACGCGCCAGCTCAGCCGGAGGCTGAGGCCTTCTTGGCCAACCGGGACTTCTTGCGGGCTGCCGTCTTCTTGTGAAGCACGCCCTTCGAGGTGGCGACGTCGATCTTCTTCTGCGCAACGCGGTACAGATCGTCGGTGGCCTCACCGCCGGCCGCGGCGGCCTCGACCTTCTTGATGCTCGTCTTGAGGTCGCTGTTGACAGCTTTGTTCCGCATCCGCAACCCATCGTTTTGACGATTGCGCTTGATCTGCGACTTGATGTTGGCCATGTCGAAAACCCGATTCCGTTGGTGGGAAACCGGCCGAACCCGCTGCTGGGAGCGCCGGAAACGGCAGAGTAGCAGGGGCCGGATCGAAGTTACAATGGGCGCCTCCCACTACCCGTGACCACTCAAGCGCGCATCCGCAACTTCTCGATCATCGCCCACATCGACCACGGCAAGTCGACCCTTGCCGATCGTCTTCTCGAGCGCACCGGGGCGGTCAGCGAGCGTGACATGCGAGAACAGGTCCTCGACACCATGGACTTGGAGCGGGAGCGTGGGATCACTATCAAGGCGCAGACGGTCCGTCTGCTTCATGTCGGTGAGGATGGGGGGGAATACGTCCTCAATCTGATCGACACGCCTGGCCATGTCGACTTCTCCTACGAGGTCTCCCGATCCCTTGCCGCCTGTGAGGGGGCGTTGTTGCTCATCGACGCTGCTCAGGGGGTCCAGGCCCAAACTCTGGCCAACGCATACCTGGCCATCGACGCCGGTCTGGAGGTGATTCCGGCGATAAACAAGATCGATCTCGTTGCCGCTGACCCGGAGCGGGTTGCGGGCGAGATAGGCAACATTCTCGGCGGCTCACCAGATGACATCGTGCGGATCTCTGCCAAGACGGGAGTCGGGGTCGACGAATTGCTGCAACGGCTTGTGGAGCAAGTCCCACCCCCGGCCGGGGACCCCAAGGCCCCGTTGCGCGCTCTGGTGTTCGATTCCTATTACGACGCCTACCGGGGTGTTGTCTGCTACATCAGGGTGGTCGACGGCCGCCTCGCCTCTGGCCAGCGGATTCGTCTGATGGCGACCGGTGAGAGCCACGACGCTAGCGAGATCGGGGTTCTGACACCATCCGCCAAACCGGTTGCGGACCTGGAAGCCGGAGAGGTTGGGTATCTGATCACCGGTGTCAAGGAGATCGATCGCATCAAGGTCGGCGACACCCTCACCGACGCGATCCGACCCGCGACCGACCCGCTCCCCGGTTACTCCGAGCCAAAGCCCATGGTTTTCTCCGGTCTGTTCCCGACGGACGGAGACGATTTCGAACGTCTCCGCGAGGCCCTGGAGAAACTGCGACTGAACGACGCCTCCCTTGTCTATGAGCCAGAGAGCAGCCGTGCCCTCGGGTTCGGCTTCCGTTGCGGGTTTCTCGGGCTGCTCCACATGGAGATAGTCCGGGAGCGCCTCGAACGCGAGTACGACCTCGACCTGGTGGCAACCGCCCCGTCGGTTGCATACCGGGTGACGATGCCCAACGGGTCGGTGCGAGAGATCAAGTCGCCTCAGGACCTTCCCGATTCGGGCAGCCTCGCCGGTGTGGCCGAGCCGTACGTCAAGATCATGATCCTGAGCCCGACCGAGTTCGTAGGCCCGATCATGGAACTGGTGACCATCCACCGGGGCGAGATCGGGAACATGAGCTATCTGGGCCCGGAACGGGTCGAGCTCGACTGTGAGATCCCGCTGGCCGAGATCGTCTTCGGATTCTTCGACCAGCTGAAATCCCGCACCCGTGGCTATGCCTCCCTCGACTACGAGCCGGCCGGCTACCGCGAGGCCGACCTGGTCAAGGTCGACATCCTTCTCAACGGCCAGCCGGTCGATGCCTTCTCCGCCATCGTCCACAAGGACAAGGCGCAGGAGTACGGGAAGTCGATGACCACCCGCCTCCGATCGCTGATACCCAGACAGCTCTTCGACGTCCCGATTCAGGCAGCAATCGGCGGGCGGATGATCAGCCGGGAGACGGTCAAGGCGAAACGCAAGGACGTCATTGCCAAGTGTTACGGAGGGGACGTCACCAGGAAGAAGAAGCTCCTCCAGAAGCAGAAGGAGGGCAAGAAGCGGATGAAGATGGTGGGCTCCGTTGAGGTCCCTCAGGAGGCCTTTGTCGCCGCCCTCCGAGTCGACGACGACCAATGAGCTCCGTGGACACCCATGTCGACGCCAGGTCGGCCTACGTCCACATCCCCTTCTGCTCGTTGGTGTGCCCCTATTGCGACTTTGCGGTGGTGGCGGGCGCCGATCACATGATCGACCGCTACGCAGACGCCCTCGCTTCCGAGATCCGGATGTCACCAACCTGGGGCCCTCTCGATTCGGTGTACTTCGGGGGTGGCACTCCCAGTCACGTGCCGCCGTCGGTGCTGGGCCGGATCCTCTCGACGCTGGAAAGTCACCATGGTCTCCGGGCCGGGGCCGAGATCTCCCTCGAGGCCAACCCCGAGGACTTCTCGGAAGATCGGGCGGTCGAGCTGAGCCGGTACGGGTTCAACCGGGTGTCGTTTGGTGCTCAGAGCTTCGACGGGGCGGTGCTGGAGGCGTTGGGACGCCGGCATGGTCCGGAGCAGATAATGACCTCGGTCGCCGCCGCCCGTAGCGCCGGGATGCCGAGTGTCTCGGTAGACCTGATCTTTGGGACACCACTCGAAACGGATCAATCGTGGGATCAGTCGTTGCAGAAGGTGATCGAGGCGTCACCGGATCATGTCTCGTGTTACGCCCTGACCGTCGAGCCGGGGACGCCACTCAACCGGGCGGTGATCGCAGGCGCCTCGGCCCCCGATCCCGATGTCCAGGCCGACCGCTATGAGATGGCCGAGGCCAGCCTCGAGGTCGCCGGCTATCACCGTTATGAGGTCTCGAACTGGTGCCGGCCCGGGCACGAGTGCCGTTACAACCTGACGGTGTGGGCCCAGGGACAGTACGAGGCATACGGGAATGGGGCACATCGGTTTAAGGACGGCGTGCGCAGCCGGAACCTGCGGCGCCTCGACGCCTACCTGTCCGAGGTGGAGGCAGGGCGAAGCCCGATCGCGGGTGCCGAACCGGTCACCGGGTGGGACACCGAGATCGACCGCCTCTTCGTGGGTCTGCGGCGATCCGCTGGCGTCTCCGACGGGCCCGGTGTGCAGTCCCTGATCGGGTCACCGGAGGGGAGGCTGCTCCATGAAGCCGGTGTCATCGAGATGAGTGGAGACCGCCTCGTGGTGCGGCGCCCCCTTCTCACCGACGAGGTCCACCGTGCGGTGCTCGGTCTCGAGGCCCCACCCGGGTGGGTGGAGCGGCCAACTGCGGATAACGTGTGCTGATGCTCGAAGATCGTCGCTCAGAGATCCTCAGGGCACTGGTGGAGGAGCACATCCGCACCGGGGAGCCGGTGAGCTCACGGGTCGTGGTGGAGAAGGCTCATCTCGCCGTGTCCACGGCCACCGTTCGCCATGATCTGGCCGCGCTCGAGCAAGAAGGCTTCGTGGTCCAGCCTCACACCTCGGCCGGGAGAATTCCCACCGCCCTCGCTTACCGCTATTACGTCGATCATCTCGGGCCGGGTCGATTGCGCTCCGCTGCTCAGGCCAAAGTCAACAGCCTCTTCGGCGAGGTCCATCTCGAGCTCTCCAAGCTCTTGAGGGCGACTTCCGATCTTCTCGCCGAGATCACCGACCTTCCTGCAGTGGTGGTGGCTCCAGGGATCGCAGGGGACCGGGTCAGGGCGCTCCAGAGTGTCCAGGTCACGGCCGACCAGATCTTGATCGTGGTGGTGACAGAAGGTGGCCGGGTCCTCCAGCAGCGGGGCCGGGTCCGGGTCCCGGTCACTCCCTTTGATATCGAGGAGGCGCAGCGCCTCGTCAGCGCCGCCGTCATCGGGAGTGACCTGGGGCACGATCTCAAGATCGGAGACGAGATCATGGGCCGGCTCAACGAGCCGACCCGGGAGGCGGTCCTCACCATCGCCGACGGTCTCCATCTCGCCGCCTCTTCCGGTGCCGAGGTTTTCGTCGGGGGAACCCAGCGTCTTTCCAGTGTGTGGGCCGACCTCTCCGCGGTGCAACGGGTGCTGGAGGTGCTGGAGCGCGAAGCGGAGATCATGAGGCTGCTCGCCGGGGCCTCGGGCACGTCGATCCAGATCGGTGCCCAACTGGGTCGTGACGTCGACCTTGCCGTCGTCTCCAAGACGTATGAGGCGGGGAGCGCCGGTGGGTCGGTCGGTGTCATCGGCCCCATGCGCATGAACTACAAGCGGGCGATCTCCGCGGTGGAAGAGGTCTCCCGGGAGCTAGAGGACCGGATCAGCTCCAAACCCGACTGAATCGATGGCCAGGGATTACTACTCCATACTCGGGGTCGGTAGGGACGCGACCACCGAGGAGATCAAGAAGGCCTTTCGACGGGTGGCGCGTGCTACCCACCCCGACGCCAATCCGGATGACGCCTTGGGCGAGGCGCGGTTCCGGGAGGCGGCCGAGGCTTACGAGGTGCTGGTGGACCCCGAGCGGAGAAGGCGATATGACCGGGGCGACACCATCGACCTCTCCGATCTCTTCTCCGGGCTTGGTGGCTTCGACGACATCCTGCGCTCGGTATTCAGCGACGGCGGCCTCTTCGGCTCCCAATCCAGCCGGTCGAATCGGGGCAGGGATGTTCTGGTCAGGGTCGAGGTGGACCTGGCCTCGGCGGCTTTCGGGACCGAAGCATCGGTGTCGTTCCACACCAGGACCACGTGTCCACATTGTGCGGGCAGCGGCTCCGAACCAGGGTCCGGTCAGTCGACGTGCCCGGACTGTGGGGGCAGCGGTTCGGTGCGCATGGCGCGCAGGTCGTTGTTCGGCACGATGATGACGGTCGGGGCCTGTCCGACATGTCACGGTGAAGGGATATTGATCGTCGACCCCTGCCAAACCTGCGCGGGTGCCGGCTCGGTGCCCGAGGACACAAGTGTCAAAGTGGAGGTGCCCGCAGGGGTGGCGTCGGGGACCAGGCTCCGGCTTTCTGGCCGGGGGGAATCGGGCGGTCGTGCCGGGCCGCCGGGCGACCTCTATGTCGAGATCGTGGTCGCTCCTGACCCACGTTTCGATCGTGTCGATGCAGACCTCGTCCATCGGGTGACGCTGGGCATCGCCGAGGCCACTCTTGGTTCGCGGCTGGAGATCCCGCTTCTCGAGGGCGGGGTCACCACTCTCGATATCCCGCCTGCCACCCAACCGGGGACGGCGTTCAGGCTGGCCGGACTTGGGGTGCCCCGCCTGGGGAGGAGGTCGCGGGGTGACCTTCAGGTGCTGGTCGAAGTCCGGATCCCCGACCAGCTCAGCGCAGAAGAGGAGTCGTTGCTGCGGCGATGGTCGGATCTGAGAGGTGAGCGCACAGATCGCCCTGCCTCGGCCGGCTGATGGGTGGACATTTTCCCCACCTCCTGATCGAGACGGCCTGGGACGTCGAGACCCTGATGCCGACCAGGGATCAGATCCATCATCTGGAAAGGGTGTTGAAGGTGGCACCCGGCGAGGCGGTGAGCTACACGGACGGCAGGGGCACCGTGGGGACGGGTTTCTATGAGAACAGTCGGATCAGCCGCGACCACGAAGGGACTGTGCCGAGACCGAGCCCTCTGACCCTGGCGGTGGCGCCGCCGGCCAGCCGTGATCGCTGCCGGTTCCTCGTCGAGAAGCTGTCCGAGATGGGCGTTGCCCGTCTTCTCTGGCTGTCGACCCGTCGTGGAGAGGGCCGGATCCCGCATGTCGGCAAGACTATGTCCTGGGCGGTGTCGGCGCTGGAACAGTCGAGAGGCGGATGGCTGATGGAAATCGGTACCGAGCTCGTCGGCTGGGATGACTTGGACCGACCCCTTGTGGTGGCCATTCCGGGAGGGGGCAACGAGGTTTTCGAGGTGAGAACTGTTGCCGTTGGGCCGGAGGGGGGGTTGGATCCGGCAGAGATCCCGGCTGATGCCGTATCGATCGACCTCGGGACGACGATCCTCAGAGTGGAGACAGCTGCGGTGGTGGCTGCAAGCCGTTTCCGCAGACCCTGGCACGGGGGGTGACGACCTTCTAGTATCTGCTCAGGGCTCACTGGGAGAGCAATCTTTGGTCGACAAATTCAGCGCGTCGCTGGGGGTCCGTCTTCGGGCCGCTCGGCGGCAGCGAGGCTGGTCACTGGGCGAGGTGGAGGCTTTCACCGACGGCGAATTCAAAGCGTCGGTCGTGGGTGCGTATGAACGCGGGGAACGTGCCATCTCTGTCCAACGTCTCACCCGTCTCGCCGATGTATACGGGGTGGGGCCGACCGAGCTGTTCCCGGGCTCGAAGCCAGCCGATGGACCGATGATCGACATCGATGCAGTGGCCGCCGGCCGTGACCACGATCTCGTCGATCGGTATCTTGCCGCCATCCAGTTCATGCGGCGCGAGGGCACTCCTGGGGAGGTTCGTGACTCCGACAAGGCGGTCATCTCCTCGCTCCTCGAGATTTCGATCAACACCGTGTCCGAGCCTGAATGAAGTCGGAGTATTAGCCCAAGTCCGCCGGCTGGATAGAATTACCGCGGCGCCACAATCAGGGCGTCGTTTCCGTGCCTCCTGACCACATCGAATCGCATCTACGCGTCCCCAGCCATCACTTGTTGCTGGACCTACTAGGGGACTCCGACCGTCACCTCCGCCAAGTCGAGGACCATTTCCCGGAGGTGCGTTTCGTCGCGCGCGGAGACGAAATCGTCCTCAAGGGCGACGAAGGCGCCGTTGAGAAGGCGCGGACCGTTCTCGCCGAGTTGCTGATCCTCGTCCAGGAGGGCCAACCCCTCGACAGCGGCCGGGTGGACGAGGTCGTGAAGATGGTCCGCGACGAGGTTCCCAGTCCGTCGGGGGTCCTCACCGATGGGATCCCGGTTGGCCGGGGCCGAATGGTTCGCCCCAAGACCCACGGCCAGCAGAAGTACATGGGTGCGATCCGGGAGAACACGCTCACCTTCGGTTTGGGCCCGGCAGGTACCGGGAAGACATACCTGGCCATGGCAGCGGCCGTCGACAGCCTGGTCAACGGGTCGGTCCGGCGGATCATCCTCACCCGACCCGCGGTGGAGGCGGGGGAGCGGCTTGGCTTTCTCCCCGGTGATCTGGCGGCCAAGGTCGATCCCTATCTGCGCCCTCTCTACGACGCCCTCTGGGACATGTTGGGCCCCGAGGAGACGGCCTCGCTGATCGACAAGGGAACCATCGAGATAGCTCCGCTCGCTTATATGCGAGGAAGGACGCTCAACGATGCGTGTGTCATCCTCGACGAAGCCCAGAACACCACACCGGAGCAGATGAAGATGTTCCTCACCCGGCTCGGCTTCAACTCGAAGATGATCATCACCGGTGACATGACGCAGACCGATCTGCCCGAGAATCGGCACTCGGGCCTGAACGTGGTGCGGGAGATCCTGCGGGATATCCCGGGAGTGGCCTTTGTCGAGTTGACCGCCCGTGACGTGGTGCGCCATCGCATCGTGGCCTCCATCGTTGAGGCCTACCAGCGGTTCGAGAGCGAGCGCCAGTGATGCCCCGTCCCACCTTGATGCGTATCGCCATCTTCGTGGTGGTGGTGGCCGCTACCTGGGGGGTGCTCTCGGCGGGGTCCGCAGAGTCTTCCCCGAACCTGGAGCCCGGCGCTATCGCTCTTCGCCAGTACCGGGCACAGAGACCGAACGAGGTCATCGATGTCGACGCCACCGAGGCTGCGGAGCAGGCAGCCCGGGATGGTGTGGAGCCGATCCGGGACACCAACATCGAGCTCGAGAACGAGGTCCGGGAGCAGATCAACGCTCTCTTCGACGACGTGGTGGCTCTCGCGATAGCCGACGATCCGGTGACCACCCCCACCACCCTTCCCGAGCCCACCACCCCCGCCGAAGGGGAGGAGGCCGCCGAACCGTTAGAGCCCGCCGTCTTGAGCGGGGTGGTGTTCCTCGACGTCGAGGGAGATGGAATCTTCCAGCCTGTTGCCGAAGCCGGTCGGGTGGATCGTGGTTTGGAGCGAGTCAACGTCGATGTCACGGTGGGAGACCAGGTGGAGACCATCGTCACCGGGTCCGACGGGTCATGGTCGATCGAGGTGGCGCCCGGCTCGGTGGTGGTCGCCATCGACGGTGATGACGCCCAGATCCCGGCGGGATTCGTGGTCGGAACCGACAATCTCAACCAACTCCTGGAATGTCAATCCGGTCAGGAGTGCAGCGCGACCTCGATCGGGTTCGAAGTCAATCTGCGCCCCGTCGAGGAGATCACTGCGCAGGTCATAGCCGAGCATCCGATCGCTGAGGATGCCGTGATCGTATTGGCGGCAGTGGCACGTGACGATGTGATCCGGGCCGCCCTCGACGAGGCGAACCATCTCGACCAAGTCATCCGCACAGCCACCTTGCAGCGGGTAAACGAGTTGTTCGGGTTGCGGGTCACCCCCGAGGACCTTCCCGTCATCAGTGCCCGGCAACGGTCAAACCCCCCATTCGTCTTCTACAACGATGCTTTTCCCCCGGCTCAGGACAGTGAGGCAAGTGACGCCGCGGGTGAGGTGGTGGCCACCTTCCTCCAGGCCAATTATCTGATCGATGAGAACCAGACGGAATTGGCACGGGACGCGGCTGCAAACAAGGTGGATGACATAACGGTGTTCTACATCGCCGAACAGGTGATCGTCGATGAGGGTGAACAGCTCACACAGCTCCATATCGATGCCATTGGCCAAACCAGCTCGGGAACCCCCGCCGGTCAGGACCAGGGTGGTCTGCTGGCGGTGATCGCGGTCCTGATCGGGATGCTTGGTCTCTATCTGGCCCGGTTCCGGGCCGAGTTCTGGTCCCGGCCCCGGATGGTGGCCCTGCTCGGGATCCTGATCGTGCTTGGCGCCGCCGCGGTGCGGGCCACCACCTTCATCGCGGAGGAAACATCCTGGTACGTGCTACCGGCGGTGGCCTTCGGTTTCATGACCGCGGTTCTCTTCGACGCCAGGATCGCGGTCCTCATGGCGCTCTCAGTGGGAGTGTTGACCGCGGTTGGTAGCGGTGACATCGGAATCACCGTCTACGCCATCCTCGCCACCCTGGCCCCGATCCCGTTTGTGAGCTCGGTGAGCAGTCGGGGTGCCTTCCGCAATGCGGTCGTCTTCTCGGCCCTAACCGCGGCGGTGGTGGCTGCCGCCACCTCCTGGTTCTTCCACCTGGGGCCCGAGGCCTCGCCCGTCGAAGTGATCGGGCTCTCGGTGGCCTGGGCGTTTGGGGTGTCGGCAATGGCATCTTTGATCGGGCTGGCCGGGCTCCAATTCTTCGAGTCGGCGTTCGACATCACCACCACCCTCGGATTGCTCGATCTGACCGACCGCAACCACAAGGCACTGCAGCTGCTCCAGGAGAAGGCGTTCGGGACCTTCAACCACTCGCTGATGGTCGGAACCCTCGCTGATGCCGCCGCCCGGGCCATCGGGGCCAATGCTCTCCTGGCAATGGCCATGGCGTACTATCACGACCTGGGGAAGACCGAGAACCCCACCTACTACATCGAGAACCAATTCGGTATCCCCAACCCTCATGACCTCCTCACCCCCGAGGAGTCGGCTGAGATGATCCGCCGCCACGTCACCGACGGGATCGCCCTCGCCCGCCAGTTCAAGATCCCCTCCGACGTGGCCACCGGGATCGTCAGCCACCATGGCGACGGGATCATGCGTTTCTTCTACGAGAAGGCCCGAAGCCAGAGGGGTGACGCCGTCAATCCTGACGACTTCCGCCACATCGGCCACAAGCCAAAGACTGCCGAGTCGGCGATCGTGATGCTGGCCGACTCGTTGGAGGCGGGATGCCGGGCCGTGTTCCAGACCGAGGAGCCCACCCCCGAGGCGATCGAGAAGGTGGTCAACCGGGTGATCGACGAGAAGCTCGACGACGGCCAGCTCCAGGAGTCGCCACTCACCCAGTTCGAGATGACCCAGGTGAGAAAGGCCTTCTTCGAGTCTCTGGTCGGGCATTATCATCAGCGGATCGCGTATCCGAACTTCCCCGGCACCTAATGGACGATCCCTCCAGTACCAAGGTCGGCCAGTGAGCGTGTTCCTGGCCGACGAACAAGGTGAGGAATTGGATCTCGCCGGGATGCGAAGCCTCGCCGAGCTGGTCATCTCCAACGAGGGCTACCCCAAAGACACGGAAGTGACCCTTCTCTTCGTCGATGAGCACGAGATGTCCTCGTATAACGAGCGTTTCCTCAATCGGAGCGGGCCGACCGACGTGCTCGCCTTTCCGGTCGAGGAGTTGATGCCTGGCTTGGCCCCTGAACCCGACCCTGCGGGCCCACCGCTGATGATCGGTGACGTGATCATCGCCCCTGCCTACGTGAAGCGGCAGGCCGGCGAGCTCGAGGTCGACTTCGAAGACGAGATGGCGTTGATGGTCACCCACGGCATCCTTCACCTCATGGGCTACGACCATCAGGGTGACGGCGATGCCTCGGCCATGGAAAGTCGTGAGGCCGAGCTTCTCGGATTGGTGGGGAGGAAGCGGAGATGAGCGTCCTCGTCGTCCTGTTGGCTCTGGTTTGTCTTGCCATGGCAGCATGGCTGCGTGCTGCGGGCACCGCGGTCACCCGGATTCCCCGCGCCGACGCCCTCCGCGACAGCGCCGAGCACGTCTCCGGAGCCGCCACCGTGGCAGAGTTGTTGGAGGACCGCGAGTTGATCAACCCGGCGGTAAGCGTCGTCGCCGTGGCCCTCCTCGTGGTTTCTGCCGTGTTGGTGACAGCCTTGCTGGCTTCGGAAGCCGGTCTCGCCACTTCCGTCGGATCTTCGTTGGCGGTCGGGCTCTCCGTGTTCTTCGTCGGCGATCTCGTCCCCCGTCAAGTCGGGCGTCACCGGACCCAGACAATCGCCTACCACTCGGCGGGGCTGCTTGCGGTGGCGATCCGTCTCGGAGGATGGGCCAATGACCTCCTCCCCGAGCCGGAGTCGATGGAGTCGGGCCGGGAATCGACCACGGCCGAGGAGGAAGCCGATGAGCAGGAACGGGAGTTGATCGATTCCGTCCTCGAGTTCGGGGAGACCCTGGTGCGGGAAGTCATGACCCCCAGGCCCGACATGACCACCGTGCCGGTCACAGCCAGCGTTGACCAATTGGTCGCTATCGCGGCCAAGGAAGGGTTCTCCAGAGTGCCGATCACCGACAACGGCGATGTGGTGGGGCTAGTCATCATCAAGGACCTCCTGCCCCTGCTCACCAATGGCCAGAGGCCGACCTCTTTGAAGGAGGTGATGCGACCGGTCGAGTTCGTCCCGGAGACGAAGCTCGCCTCCTCGCTCTTGGCCGAGATGCAGTCGAGCCGGGTCCATCAGATGATCGTGGTGGACGAGTATGGCGATGTCGTCGGCCTGGTGACCATCGAGGATCTCATCGAGGAGCTGGTCGGCGAGATAAGCGACGAGACCGATGAACACGAGTCCTTCATCGTCACCCGTCCCGATGGAGGCTGGGATGTCGACGCCAGGTTCGCCGTCGAGGATCTGGCAGAGGTGGCCGCCGTCAATCTTCCCGAAGTGGAGTGGGACACCGTCGGTGGCCTGGTGCTCGGTCTCGCCGAGCGTGTCCCTGCGGAAGGAGAGCAATTCGATCTCGGTCCCCTCCGTTTCACGGTCACCAGTATGCAGGGCCGACGTGTCTCCAAGGTGAGGGTGACCGCCTCGAATACTGTCGATTCGAGATGAAGTCCGGCTTCGTCCCGGTAGTCGGGCGTCCCAATGTCGGCAAGTCGACCCTGGTCAACAAGCTGGTCGGCTCGAAGGTGTCGATCACCTCGTCACGACCCCAGACAACCCGGAACGTGATTCGGGGCGTGGTCAATGGGCCGGACCCGGATGACCCGACCTATCAGATCGTCTTTCTCGACACGCCGGGCTTGCACAAGCCGAAGACCGATCTCGGCGACCGTCTCAACGCCCTGGTATATGGGACCCTGGGTGAGGCCGACGTGGTCATGTTCATGATTGACGCTTCGATGCCGGTCGGGCCTGGCGACCGTCTCATCGCCGAACGCCTTCAGACCGCAGGTTCCGAGGTCATCGTGGCTGTCAACAAGATCGACGGAGCCGGGAGGCGCGAGGTCGTCGAACAGCTGGCCAAGGCAGGGGAGTGGGATTTCGCCTCGTATGTTCCGGTGTCAGCGATCGAAGGCGCCGGTCTGGACGCACTGGTGGGAGAGATCGTGGAACGGCTTCCCGAGGGTCCCCGCTACTACCCGCCCGGGATGACCACCGATCAGCCTGAGAGCTTGGTGATAGGCGAGATCGTCCGGGAGAAGTTCCTCGAACGGCTCAACGACGAGTTGCCCCATTCGCTGTTGGTGAGGGTCCAGGAGCTCGAGCAGCGCGCTGACGGTCTGATCGACATCTCGGCCCATGTCATCGTCGAGCGCAAGAGCCAAAAGGGGATCGTGATCGGGAAGGGCGGCTCATTGCTGAAGATCGCCGGGACCGAGGCTCGTCATGACCTGGAGATCCTGTTGGGGAACCGGGTGAATCTCAGCCTGCATGTGACGGTGGAGAAGGACTGGCAGCGCAGCCCACAGCTGTTGGACCGATTCGGGTTCACCACCGTCTGAGCTCAGGGCGCGTAAAGGGTGTCGAAGCGGCCGGCCAGTTCGACGTCTTTGGCGGTCAGCCCGCCTTCGGAGTGGGTTGACAGCCGCAAGGTGACCTTGTTCCAACGGATGTCGATGTCCGGATGGTGGTTGGCCTTCTCCGCAAACACCGCCACCTCGGCGACAAACCCGATCGACTCGACGAAATCGGGGAATTCAAAGGTGCGGGCTATCTCATTGCCGGTCCGGCTCCATCCGGGGTGGCTGTGGAGAAACTCGGCGATCTCGGCATCGGTCAAGAGGGCCATGAGGGTCGAGGGTAAACCGTCGGCCAGTTGTCCGTCGTCCCTACCCTGAACCCCTCATGGGAATCCGACATGATCAGGGGATCGTCCTTCGCTCCTACCCGTTTGGTGAGGCGGATCGGGTGGTGGTTCTGCTCAGCCCGAACAACGGCAAGATCCGCACCGTCGCCAAGGGCATCCGAAAGACGAAGAGCAGATTCGGCGGCCGCCTCGAGCCCTTCACCCATGTCGACCTGATTCTCTACGAGGGGCGCAATCTCGACACCATCACCCAGGTTGCGGTCCTCGAGCCGTTTCCCCGACTCCGCAATGATCTCGATTCGGTGATCGCCGCCGGGACCATGGTCGAGGCCGCTGACGCTGTCGCCCAGGAGGACGAATCGTCGATGCGGCTGTTTCTTCTCTTGCACCGCGGGTTACGCGCCCTGGAGGCAGGGCGGAACGGGCCTGACCTCATCACCAGCTTTCTCCTGAAGCTGGCCGACGTGGTCGGTGTCGCCCCGTCCCTCCTGATGT
>JBBDQO010000135.1:0-14530 GCA_040905925.1 Acidimicrobiia bacterium
ACGACCTCAGCGTCCCGAACGCTGCGCGCTACCAAGCTGCGCTACGTCCCGATTTCGTCCAGATGCTAGGCGAGGCGTCAGGTCTAGCCCATTCGGACACGAGGAGAAGCGTCCTTTTCGCAACCGCGAATACCGAATACGCTGGCTGTGGAGGCTCACTAACGCCAAAGGGAGGAACGATGCCTGCCTACGACGCCCAGCTCCGCCTGAACTGGACGGATGAACCACCGATCAACGTGCAGGTCAATCTCACCGACGAACGTATCACGTTGAAGTCGGGCGATGTCGAAGTCGCCGACTGGGCTCTTGACGAAATCCGGGTGTCACCGATGCCCGACGGTTTCCACATCCGGGCCGAGGGAGAGGAGATCGTCCTCGACGTGACCGACGATGCCCGGTTCGCGCTCGACCTCGGGCTCCGCCACGCTCATCCGATGCTCCGGCGTCGCATGTCCGCGCTTCTCCGGCAGAACGCTCCCGACTAGGCCAAGGCGGATATCAGACCAACAACTCGGCGATCTGGACCGCGTTGAGGGCGGCGCCCTTGCGCAGGTTGTCACCGACCGCCCAGAGGTTGATCCCACCCGGCTCACCGACCGTGGCCCGGATCCGCCCCGCCAGGACGTTGTCGATGCCCGCCGCATCCAGGGGGGTGGGCGCCCGGTCGGTCCAGACTTCGATGCCGGGCGCCGTCTCGAGGAGGGCAACAGCCTCCCCTGGAGACATCTGGCGGTCGAAGCGGAGCGTGGCCACGACGGCATGGCCAACCAACACCGGCACCCTGACACAGGTCGGCTCCACGAGCAGGTCGGGAATGTCGAGGATCTTGCGGGACTCGTTTACCAGCTTCCATTCCTCGTCGGTGTAGCCCTGGTGGGTCTCGGACCCGGCAAAAGGCAGCACGTTGAAGGCAATGGGGCGGGTAAAGAGCGCCGGCCCCGGATCCACCCATCCGCCGCGCATCAGAGCGTCAAGGTCGATGCGCAGCTTGTCCATCTGACCGACGAGCTCGTCGACGCCCTTCTGGCCAGCGCCCGAGACCGCCTGGTAGGAGGCGACGTGCATGCTGTGCAGACCGGCGGCGCGATGGAGGGGACCGGCCGCCATCATCAAGGTCATGGTGGTGCAATTCGGATTGGAGATGATCCCCTGGTGACCTTCGACCGCTCGGTCGTTGACACCGGCCACCACCAAGGGAACTCCGGCCTCCATCCGGAACGCCGACGAGTTGTCGATCACGACCGCGCCGGCTGCGGCAAACCCGGGTGCGAACTCCCGGGAGCGAGCCCCCCCGGCTGAGAACAAGGCGATGTCGATGCCGGAGGGGTCGGCCTGCGCCAGATCCTCGACAACCATCTCACCCCATGCGGTCTGCGCCACCGATCCCGCAGACCGCCCCGATGCCATCAGACGCACCGACCCGAGCGGGAAATCCCTCTGCTCGAGAATCGACAACATGGTCCGTCCCACGACGCCGGTAGCCCCGACCACGGCGACCACCCGGTCGCTCACGCCCCCACCTCTTCGGAGATGGTCGGTGGGTCGAAGGCGGAGTGAAGGGCCTGCACCGCCGTCTCGACCTGGTCGGCCCTGATCACGCACGAGATCCGGATGGTCGACGTCGAGATCATCTCGATGTTGATACCTGCTCCCGACATCGCCTCGAAGACCTTGGCGGCGACGCCAGGGTGAGTCTTCATGCCAGCCCCCACCAATGAGACCTTGGCAATGTCGGTGTCGACATCGACGGACTCGGCTCCGATCTCGATGGCCACCTGTTTGGAGATGCGCTCGCCCTCGACGACATGGATTCGCGGCACGGTGAAGCTGATGTCGGTGGTCCCGTCGTGTGACACATTCTGGACGATCATGTCGACGTTCACCCCGGCGTGGGCCAGGGCCCCGAACAGCGCTGCCGCGACTCCCGGCCGGTCGGGAACACGATTCACTGTCAACTTCGCCTCCGAGCGATCGTGGGCAATGCCACTGACGATCGCCTGCTCCATCGTCGACTCACGCACCCAGGTGCCTTCGCCGTCGTGAAACGATGAGCGAACGTGGATCGGTATGTCGAAGCGACGCCCGAACTCCACGGCACGGGACATGAGGACGCCGGTACCCCCCGCGGACAACTCCAGCATCTCGTCAAATGGGATCTCGGCCAGCTTGCTCGCATCGGGAACGATCTTCGGGTCGGCGGTGAAGACCCCGTCGACGTCGGTGTAGATCTCAACCGAGTCTGCTCCGAGAGCGGCTGCCAGAGCCACCGCAGTTGCGTCGGAGCCTCCGCGCCCCAGGGTTGTCACCTCTTTCGATTCAGGGTCAACTCCCTGGAAGCCGGCGACGATGACGACCCTGCCCTGGGCCAGGCTGTCTCGGACCCTGGTGCCTTTGATTTCGAGAATCTTGGCCGAACCGTGCGATGAGTCGGTGAGAATCCCTGCCTGGGAGCCGGTGTAGCTGACCGCGGGTATCCCGCGCGAATTGAGCGTGATTGCCAGGAGCGCCATGGAAATCCGCTCGCCGGCGCTGAGCAGCATGTCCATCTCCCGTGGCGAGGGGTCGTCGCTCAATTCGGCCGCCAGCGCCTCGAGTTGATCGGTGGTCTCCCCCATTGCGGAGACAACGACCACGACGTCGTTTCCGTCTCGTCGGGTCGACTCCACCCGATCGGCAACCGCCTTTATGCGCGCCGAGTCGGCCAACGACGTCCCACCAAATTTCTGGACCACGATCGACATGGTTCGCACAGTTTGGAACGTTTTCGGCCAGAACCGAAACACCGCGGAGGCTTGCACCAGGTCGGTGCCTAAAGTCGCTGCGGCCATGACCGACAGAAGACGGCGTCAGAAGGAGCAGCGCGCCGCTAAGCGGAAGGCCGAAAAGAAGCAAACCGCACGCCGCGAGCTGGGTCGCCGGCTCGGCACAGCTTTGGTCTTCGGGGTCCTGGTGGTGGCGGTGCTGGCCATCGGCGCCTTCTTCGGCGATGACGAAGGCGACCTTCCCCGTGGGTACGAGGGTTTTCGAGAACAGCCGACGGCCTGCGGGGCGGAACAGCCTCCACCCGAGGAGGTTGCCGAGTACACCGAGCCCGAGCAACAGGATGACGTCACTCCCACGGCCGTGGTCACGGCAACCCTTCAGACCTCATGTGGGGAGATTGTCATCGAACTCGACCCTGCCGGATATCCCGAGACGGTCAACTCTTTCGTCTTCCTCGCCCGGGAAGGTTTCTACAACGGGCAGGTATTCCATCGCATCGTCGCCGATTTCCAGTTGTTCACGGGTGACCCGCTGGCCGACGGGACCGGTGGGCCCGGATACCGAATTCCCGACGAGTTTCCGCCCGAAGACTTCGTCCTCACAACGGGAGTGGTGGCCATGGAGAACGTCGGAAAGGGCACCACCGGCAGCCAGTTCTTCATCGTCCTGGGCGAAGCAGCCGAGGTCCTCAACCCGCAGTTCAACCTCCTGGGCAGTGTGGTCTCCGGACAGGAGGCACTCGTTCGAATCCAGGAGGTCGAAACAGCAAGACGACCCGGTTCGGTTGAGGACAGCCTTCCCCTGGCAACCGTCTACCTCGAGAGTGTCACCATCGACGTAACCGGTTCTTGACGGTCGCACCCGCCATCATCGGGGCGTAGGAGACCAATGGCCGTAGACCTCCACTCTCATTCGACAGCGTCTGACGGTTCAGAGAAGCCAGCCGCCCTCATCGAGCAGGCGGTGGAGATCGGGCTCAGCGCCCTCGCCCTCACCGATCACGACACCCAGGACGGGATCCCCGAAGCCAAAGCAGCGGCCAGTTCCGCCCCCCTGGAGCTGATACCGGGGATCGAACTCTCCCTGGAGTACGACGAGGGTGGGATGCATCTCGTGGTCCTCTGGCTGGAACCGGGGCCCGGCCCCCTTCAGAACCGGCTCGAGGAGCTTCGCCAGGGCCGGGAGCAGCGCAACCAGAGCATGGCGCAACGTCTCACCGAGCTCGGGATGCCGCTCACCGCCGAGGAGATCCTCGAGGAAGGGGGATCGGGCAGCGTCGGCCGGCCCCACATCGCCGCCGTGATGATGCGCAAGGGATACGTCGAGACCATCGAAGAGGCCTTCGAGCTGTGGCTCACATCGGGACGACCCGCCTACATAGGGCGGCCACGACTGACGCCTGAGGACGCAATCCAGCTCGCTCGAGCCTCGGGTGGAGTTCCCATCCTCGCTCACCCCCACACCCTCGGGATCAATCGAGCCCATGAGATGGCAGACCTGCTGACACGACTCATTCCCGCCGGGCTCATCGGCCTGGAAGCGTTCTGTGCCGGCTACCGGCGTCACGAAAGGGAGGGCTATGCGGATCTGGCGCGTCGGTTCGGGTTGGTCCCGGCCGGAGGCAGCGACTTTCACGGCACCTACAAGCCGGGGTTGAGCCTGGGCACCGGATACGGCGATCTTGTCGTCCCTGATGTCCTGGTCGACGAGCTTCGCACTTACGCCGGAGGCACATGAGCCGGCCGCTGCGGATGGGATCCGCAGCCGCGGTCGTAGCCGGGAGCGTGCTCCTCTCCCGTCTGCTCGGGCTCGCCCGGGAGGCTCTACTCGCGTCACTGATCGGGGTCAACGTCGAAGGTGACCTCTACCGCCAGGCCTTCACCATCCCCGACTTCCTCAATTACCTCCTGGCCGGTGCCTATCTCACCATCACTTTGATCCCGATCCTGAGCCGTCATCTGGAACAGGGCGACGAGGACGGCGCCAATCGCGCCTTCAGTTCCGTTTTCCGATTCGTGATCCTCGCCATTCTGGGGCTGACAATCGTGATGTGGGCGGCGGCTGACCCCCTGGTGTCACTGATGTTCCCGAAGGCGGCCGACCATGACCGCCTCGTCGCTCTGACCAGGCTCGTCCTCCCCGCCCAGGTGTTTCTGGTCGCCGGCGCCCTGCTGATGGCAGTCCAATACACCCACCGCAGATTCGTCCTCCCGGCCCTGGCCCCGATCGTCTACAACCTCGGAATCATCTTGGGAGGTCTGGCCTCGGCCTTTTTCGGAGCGGCCAGCCCGGAAGGATTCCTCTGGGGGGCGGTGGCCGGGTCGGCGGTCGGCAACTTCGGGTTGCAGTGGTTCGGGGCTAGGGCCACCGGGACCCGTCTGGTCCCGGTCCCGCGGGGCCAATCCTCGATCGGCGAGTACCTACTCCTCGCGCTGCCCCTGATGTTGGGCCAGTCGATCGCCGTGCTTGACGAGCAGTTCGTTCGTTGGTTCGGGCAGGTGGAGGAGGGAGCCACCTCCGCTCTCAGCTTCGCCAGACAGCTCAACATGGTTCCGGTCGGCGTCATCGCCCAGGCCGCCGGGGTGGCCGCATACCCCTTCCTCGCCCGTCTCGCCGCCCGGGGTGACACCGACGGGCTGACAGAAACCACGTCCAAAGCGGCGCGCAACACGGTCTTCGTCGCCGCCGCCGCCACTGCGGCTCTCCTCGTCCTCGCCCGCCCTTTGGTGAGACTGCTTTATCAGTGGGGCGCATTCACCGCCGAGGACACCGAGTTGGTGGCCCGGCTCCTCATGATCTATGCCCTTTCGGTGCCAGCCTGGGGTTTGCACCAGATCTTGTCCCGTCATTTCTACGCCAAGCGAAAGATGTGGACCCCGGTCCTCATCGGGACCGTGGGCACTGTGATCGCGGTGCCAGTCTGGTCCGCCCTCTACAACCTCTCCGGGGTGGAAGGCTTCGCCATTGCATCGGTGGCCGTCATGAGCGGCTACGCCCTCGCCTTGTTGGCGGCCTGGGGCTCGGACTCGGGCTGGCCGGCGGTGCGGGAAGTCGGAATCTCCCTGGTTCGGGGCCTGGTCGCGGCCGGGGCAGCGGTGCTGCTCGCCCGGCCTGTGGTCAACGCGGTATTCAGCGAAGGCGAGCTGACAATCCTGGGTGGCCTGGGAGCGGCCGCTCTGGGCGGGTTGACCGCTCTCGCCGGTTTCCTCGTCGTGTCCTACTTGCTCCGGGCCCCAGAGTTGAAGGAGATCATGAGACGCACCTGATCAGAGGTCAGGCGCCGTCCGGTTGACCCGTCGTCGATCCCACCCATGTGGACACCCAATCAGGAGCGATCGGGCTCCACCACCTCGAGGGGGGTATCGGGCTCCTCGGGGAACTCCGCCCGCATCCATGCCGGCATACCCCGGGCCCCGCCGGGGGGAAGCCGGCGAAGGGCGTCCTCCTCCCGAGTGATGTGATCGAGGACCACGGCGATGAGCGCCGCCTCGAATTCGCCGGCGCCACCTTTGATCCGAATTCCTTCAACCATCTGCAGGCTCCACTAGCTCGATCAAGGTACCACCGAGGTCGTCCGGGTGGACGAAGGCGACCTGCGCCCCCCTCCCGCCAATCCGAGGCGTCTCATCGATCAACCTTGCGCCCTGCCCCTTCAGGTGGTCCAACGCCGCCCCTATCGACGCGACGGTGTATGCGATGTGGTGCAGACCTTGACCCCGGCGCGCCAGGAACTTCCCAACCGGCGTATCGGCCGCCCGGGGTTGGAGGAGTTGAACGAACGAGCCGCCGACAGGGATCATTGCCTCCTCCACGCCCTGAGCCTCGACCACCTCGCGATACAGCGGGACCACCCCGTACCGCGTCTGGTAGCCCTCGATGGCCCGATCGAGGTCGGTGACCGCGATTCCGACATGGTCGAGATTCAGGAGTTTCATGACCTAGAGGCTATAGCCACCTCCCCCTTTGCTGCCACCCGCCTCCCGGTAGCATCAGGGCCTGGAGGTCAACGTAAGCAACAGTGTCATCACAGGGATCGCCCGCACCCCCATTGGCAAGTATGGCGGTGTCCTCTCCCCGCTCCGGGCGGTGGAACTCGGTGGGTATGCCATCGTGGCCGCCGTGGACCGATCGGGAGTGGATCCGGCAGCCGTGGACGAGGTCCTCTTCGGCCACGTGCTCCAGGCAGGCGAAGGTCAGATCACCGCGCGTCAGGCGGCCGTGCGCGGTGGACTTCCCATGACGGTTCCTGCGGTGACCATCAACAAGGTCTGTCTCTCCGGGATGTCCGCAATCGGGCTCGCCGACCGTGCCATCCGACTCGGTGAATCGAAGTTCGTCGTCGCCGGTGGCATGGAGAGCATGACCAACGCCCCGCATGTGGTTCGGGAGCTGCGCTGGGGGGCACGGATCGGCGACGTCCCCCTGACCGATGTCATGCAGCACGACGGCCTTTTTTGCGGGTTCGATCGATGCACAATGGGAGAGTCCTCGGACCGCAAGAACGACCGGCTCGGGATCGGGCGCGCCGAACAAGACGAATGGTCTGCCCGCAGCCACCAACTCGCCTCCGAGGCCGCCCGAACCGGTGGATTCGCAGACGAGATCGTGCCCGTCGAGGTTCCGCAGAGAAAGGGCGATCCGCTGCGTGTGGATTCCGACGAAGGGGTCAGGGCGGATGCCACTGTCGAGTCGCTGGCCGCCCTCAACCCCGCCTTCCTCACCGGAGGGACCATCACTGCGGGGAACGCCTCACAGATCTCGGATGGGGCCGCCGCCGTTGTGGTCGCCGACCGGACCGCCGCCGAGGCCTCGGAAGCCCCCGTGCTCGGAGAGGTTCTCGCCTATGGCCAGATTGGGGGCAGCGACGCCACATTGCATGAGCGTCCCGCCGAGGCCCTGCTGGTTGCATTGAAGAAGGCCGGGTTGGAGCCAACCGATCTCGACCTGGTTGAGATCAACGAGGCTTTCGCCGCAGTGGCGATCTGGGCGGCCCGGATGCTGGACATCCCGGCTTCCAAAGTGAACGTCCACGGCGGAGGAGTGGCGCTCGGTCATCCGCTGGGGGCCACCGGAGCCCGGATCGTGGTGACCCTGGTCAACGCCCTTCGAGCTCGTGGCGGAGGAGTGGGAGCGGCGACCCTCTGCGGAGGCGGTGGGCAGGGGGATGCGATCGTGATCAGGGTCGACGCCTGATGTCTGAGCCGGTCGAGCACAACCTTGGAATGGATCTGGTCCGGGTCACCGAGACCGCGGCGATGGGGGCCGCTCGATGGCTGGGGCGAGGGGACAAAGAGGCGGCCGACCAGGCCGCCGTTGATGGCATGCGTCTCCACCTCTCGACCCTCGACATCGACGGGTTGGTGGTGATCGGCGAGGGTGCCAAAGACGAGGCGCCCATGCTCTTCGACGGGGAGCGGGTGGGGACGGGCAAGGGCATGATCGTGGACGTGGCAGTGGACCCGGTCGACGGGACCACCCTCACCGCGTCGGGAATCCCCGGCGCGATCACGGTGATCGCCCTTTCGGCGGGGCGAGGTTCGATGTATACATCCGGATCCCTGGTCTACATGGACAAGATCGCGGTCGGCCACGAGGCGGCAGGAGCGGTGGATCTCGAGGCCCCGGTCGAGGAGAACCTGAGACAGGTGGCCAAAGCCAAAGGCAAGGACATCAACGACCTCCGGGCCTTGATCCTCGACCGGCCCCGGAACCAGCCCTACATCGATGGCGTGCGCCGGGCGGGAGGACGGATCTCCTTGCTCCGCGATGGCGACGTTGCCGGAGCCATCTCGACTGCACGTGAGGACACCGCAGCCGACATCCTTCTAGGCATAGGCGGCTCTCCGGAGGCCGTGATTGCAGCTGCCGCCCTCACCTGCATGGGAGGAGAGATCCAGTGCCGGCTCTGGCCCCGCGACGACGAGGAAAGGGCCCGCGCACTCGACGAAGGGCTCGATGTCAATCAGGTTCTCTCCACACGCGACCTAATCGCTCCGGACAACGTCTTCTTCGCCGCCACGGGGGTCACCGGTGGCGAGTTCCTCAGGGCTGTCGACTTCCGGGGTGACCAGGTCGTGACCCACTCGGTGATCATGCGCTCGAAGACGGGGTCGATCCGTTACATGGACGCCTATCACGATCTCGCCAGGCTTCGTGAGATCTCGGCGCTCACCCTGGACTGATCGGGGCTCAAGCGTCAGACGGATTCGAGCGGCGCCAGATGAGGGTGACCCATCCCCCGGCCACGATCAGGGCCGCCACGCCGACCGCACGGACCAACACCCCGCTGGCCACCGCTCCTTCCAGGAGCAGATCCATCACCTGGACCACGCCACTCACCACTATGGCGGTTCCCACCGCCCGGACCACCAACAGAACCGGGTCCAGGGGGTGGCTGCGAGCGGCGAAGGACGCAGTTGCGAACTCCACGATCAAGACGATCAGAAGTGCCTGTGCCCAGAGCGGAGGCGAGAGTGCCACCGGTAGGGCGGAGACGATCGCAAGTTGGAGCATCAAAGCCACTGCGGCAGCCGTGACCGAGGCGGAGATGCCCAAGAACAACCCGGCCGCCAGCAGGAGCGCACCGACCCCGCCCACGAGGGCGCCCAAACCCGACCCCTTGGACGTCGGCACCGAGAGGACCAGGGCGACATCGAGAAGCACCGCAAGTGCCGCGCTCAGCCGAGCCGTCGCCGCCAAGACGTTCTCCACTGTTCGAGACGGGCGACCGGGACATCGGCTGGCTCGCCCGCCCCCCAGATCGTGATCGGAATGCCCTCGGAGGCCAGACGGTCGCGCAACCGCTCGCGCTCCATTCGCCAGATCCGGCGTCCCAGCGACCTGGCCTCGTCCGTTGGTGGCGAAAGGGCGGGTTCGACATCCATCTCGATCACCGACACATCCATCCCCGAGCGTCGCATCGAGTGGATCAGCCCGGCCAGGTTGGGGTCGAGCAGCGAGGTGAGGGCGATGACCATCGCCGGTCGCCTGGCAGCGCGGACCACGGCCCGCTCCGCGGCCTCCCACATGACCTTTCCCGGTGTCACCGCCATGAGCTGCTCCATCGTGCGCCGGCGATGGCTCTCACCCATTCCCGGGTAGATCCACCTGCAAAAGCCGTCGAGCGTCACCAGACCCAGTCGGTGATGGTGTTTCCCATAGGCGCGAAGCAAGGTGGCCGCCATCCGAACCGAGCGGTCGACCACGACCTCCGTGTTGGTTCCGCTCTCGATCTGCGCGTCCACGAGGAGCACAATGTCGCCGTTGCGCTCCGGATGTCGCTCGTTGACCCACAGCGACCGGGCCCGGGAAGACACCCTCCAGTTGATGGCTCGGGGATCGTCCCCGTGTTGATAAGGTCGCAAGTCGGCGAACTCCGACCCCGACCCTCGCCGTGTAGAAACCAATTCGCCGACGTGGAGATTGGTCTCCAGAGGGCTGAGCAGCCTCTTCAAGGTCGATTCTTCGGGAAGAACAACGATGTGGCCGTTGTAATTCTCGATGTGGCGGAGGTGGAACATCCCGAGCAGGGAATCGGAGTGCACGGTGATTGGGCCCGGCTCACTACGTCCCCAGCCCGTGGGCGAAACGTTGATCACAGCCTCTGCCACTCGGTCTTTGGACCCGATGAACAAGGTGGACCCTCCCACCAGACGCCCTCCCTCGGTGGATGTGACGTCCATTCCGTCGAGCCCGAGCTCGACGTACACAGATCCCAGAGGCCGATCGCTCTCGAGCCGCAGAGTGATGCGGTACTCGCCACCTTCGACCATTGAGGACGGGATCTGATCGAGCCGGGCGCTCATCGTCGGTGTGACCCGGCCGGCCAGCCCGGCGATCGCCAACCCGAGGAGCGCACCCCCGATCAATGCCGGTCCCGGATCGCCCACGGCCAGTGCGGCACCAAGGCCTACCAGGCCCGCGGTCACGTAGGCGCGCAACCTCGCCGTGGGCCTAGC
The DNA here is from genome assembly GCA_040905925.1 of Acidimicrobiia bacterium. Taxonomy (GTDB): domain Bacteria; phylum Actinomycetota; class Acidimicrobiia; order Spongiisociales; family ZC4RG35; genus JALYNX01. The sequence goes on from JBBDQO010000135.1 coordinate 10,722, forward strand.
CCTCATGGGGAGTCGACGGATGGGATGGCGGGCGGGCTGGGCACCTGCTCGAGCACCTCCTCGATCACTCGCTCCTCGCTCAGATCCTGCGCCCAGAACTCTGGCCGGAGAATCAATCGATGAGCCAGGGCAGGCACCGCCACCTCCTGCACGTCGTCGGGAAGGACGTACACTCGGCCCGCCAGAGCCGCCTTCGCACGGGCGAGTTTCATGACAGCGAGAGATCCTCGTGGACTGGCGCCGAGCCGGACCCGGCCGGAGGACCTCGTCGCCGCTACCAGCTGGACGATGTACCTCCCCACCGACTCGGAGACATGGACCTCCTCGACGACCTTCTGCATGCCGAGCAGAGTCATGCGGTCGACGACCACATCCAGCTCGACCTCGTCGGTTCCTCGCTTCGCCCGTCGGTCGAGCATCTCCCATTCGGCGTCCGGCACCGGATACCCGAGCCGGGCCCGGATCAGGAATCGGTCGATCTGAGCCTCGGGCAGGGGGTAGGTGCCCTCGTACTCGATGGGGTTCTGGGTCGCTATCACCAGGAACGGTGGGCCAAGAGGGCGGGTAACGCCATCCGCAGTGACCTGTCGCTCCTGCATCGCCTCCAGCAGCGCGGCCTGGGTCTTGGCCGGCGCCCGGTTGATCTCATCGGCCAACAACAGGTTGGAGAAGACCGGCCCGGGTCTGAAGCCGGGGAGCCCGGTGGCCGGATCGAGCACGAACGAACCGGTGATGTCCATGGGCATCAGGTCGGGTGTGAACTGAACCCGGGCGAACTGGAGATCGGTGGCTGCCGCGAACGAACGCGCCACCAGGGTCTTGGCCAGCCCTGGAAGGTCCTCGATCAGGATGTGCCCGTCGGCGAGGATGGCCATGAGCACCACCTCGAGGGCCTGCCGCTTGCCGTAGACCGCCTTCTCCACCTCGTCGAGAACCGCACTGGCGAGCACACCCACCCCTTCGGCGTCCACCGCTCGAACACTCACAGCCGCTCCAGCTCGGAGACGAGTTGCTCCAGCTCACCGGGACCGAGTGATTCCTCCCTACTGGTCAACCACCTCCACGGCCCATCGCCGAGCGCCGTCATCGCCTGCGAGGACTCGATCTCGAGGCCATGTCGGTGGAGACGATGAATCGCGATGCGCTCGATCATGGGTCGGATCCGTTGCTCCCGGCCCACGTTCCCGGCGAGGGCGTCGACCGTGGCCATCTCAGCGGCAGAGACGGAACGGGGCAGCCGGGTCGGGTTGGTGGACTTGGTTTGGAACAGTCGTGGCTCGGTCTCGGCGCCACCGCCAGGAAGCTCCCTGGCCATCCACACCACGACGACGACGAGCAGCACCTCCCACATCCACAACTCCTGGCCCCGCTCCAGTTGGAGAAGCAACACGGCAGCCAGCGCTGCTACCAGCAGGGCGCTGGCCAGGATCCGGCTCATCCAGGGATGTCCTTCCGCAACCGGGCCGAGGCCGACTCGGCCTCGGTCGCATCTTGGACTGAGGGCTCGCCGGGCCCGAACCGGGCGTCGGCGTGACGACCGGAGAGAAGGCTCAGATCCGCGCCGCCGAGGCCGAGGGCGGTCCCTGCCCGTCCCGCGTGCCGCGCTGCTGTCTCCGAATGTTCCCGAGGCACCCCAGCCTCCCCGACGCTCTGCTCGAAGTCCCCGTAAGCGTCGATGATCCTCCCCCTCGGATCGATACCTCGCTCGTGGGACGAGACCGCAGGCACCACGGCGACCCGTATCGGATCGCCATCGCCCGCCAGATCCATGAATGGCGCGGCTCCGGACCTCATCGCCAACCCCACCCTGGTCAGGGCGGCCGCGATCACCGCCGCCACCAGCAGGCTGAGCAGCCAAGCGCTATTTCCGGTGCTTTCGGCGATCGGTCCCTCGCCAATCTCTCCAATGACCTCAGAGCTCTCCGGCAGAAGGGTGTCGGCAATTGATCGCAGGTACCGGGCAATCAGAGCAAAGACGATGATCCCGAGAACAAGGACCATGATCCCGCGTCGTTTCTGCTCCCGCGGTGGCCGTGGCTCCCTGGCCGAGAGCGCCATGATGATCGCACCCGTCACCGCAGCCATCAGGACCAGCCAGGTCAGGACCGTCGTCACATCGATGCCCGGGTGCCACGCGACATCGAGGATCGGCTCTACGGCGCCCCGACCCGGTACCGAATTGGCGGCAATCGACACCACAAACCCCAGTGCAAGCACGGCCAGGGCATGGGTCGTGATTGAGATGATCCGACCGGAACGTCTCATAACTCCATGCGGCCGGCGAGGGCCCGGCCCAGGGTCAACTCGTCGGCGTAGTCAAGATCCCCACCCACAGGCAGGCCCGAGGCGAGACGGGTGACCTTTACCCCCAGCGGCTTGAGCTCCCGTGCGATGTACATGGCCGTGGCGTCCCCCTCGACGGTGGGGTTGGTGGCCAATATCAGTTCCGTGATGCCCTCAGGGCCGATCCGGCCCTGCAACTCCTCGATCCGGATCTGGCCCGGCCCGATGCCATTGATGGGAGATAGCGAGCCACCGAGGACGTGGTATCGGCCCCGGAACTCCTGGGTCCGCTCCACGACAACCACATCCTGCGGGCGCTCGACGACGCACACCAGGCTGTTGTCGCGACGGGAGTCCCTGCAGATCGAGCATTCCTCGCCGGCGGCGACATTGAAACAGCGGGCGCAGAGGCTGACCTGCTCCCTCATGTTGACTATCGCTGTGGCGAGCCGCCGGGCATCTGCCTCCTCGACGGCAAACAGATGAAAAGCAAGGCGCTGCGCAGTCTTCTGGCCTATGCCGGGGAGTCGGGCCAGCTCGTCGATGAGCCTCTGGACAGGTCCCTCGAACATCAACCGAGCAGGCCGCCGAGGTCAAGACCACCGGTGAGCCCGCCGAGCTCGTCGGACGCTGCTGCGGCGGCCGCTTCGAATCCCTGCCGAACCGCGGCCAGGACCAAGTCCTCGAGCATCTCGATGTCTTCGGGGTCCACCACGTCCGGCGAGATCGTGATCCCGACCAGCGCCTGAGCCCCGGTGACCGTGGCCGTCACCATGCCGCCACCGGCGCTGCCCACGAACGTCTTCTGCGCCAGTTCGGCCTGGGCCATCGCCAGCTGGGCCTGCATCTGCTGGGCCTGCTTCATCAGCTGACGCATATCGGGCTGGCGGTTCATGGGGCGGAGCGTACTTGGTACCTGCGGTATTCCCGGCCGCTCGGGACCTACTCTTCGACTTCCTCGGCGCCCAACTCGTCCACCAGAAGACTGGTCGGATCGGTGGCGCGCTCGGGCCGTTCCTCGAGCTCGGTGATGTCGATCTCGTCGCTGTCGGTTGGCGAGCTCTGACGCGAACGGAAGCGAACCTTCACCTCGCCACCAAGCAGGTCGCCGGCACGGGTAGCCACAATCGAAGCGACAACGTCGTCCTCCTGAAGTGACTGGAGATGGAAATCGTGGGCGACCTCCAGCGTGATCGTGTCGCCTTCCACGGACACCGGCACCGCCTCACGGAAGAATGCCCAGCGCCGGGCACCAAGCACATCCCGCAAACTGCCGAACAACCCGGGCCACACCTTCTGCAGTTGCTCGAACGAGACCTCGGACCCGTTGCCGGCCGTGGGGAGCGGAGCCGGGGTGTCCTCCGCCGCAGCCTCGCTGCCTTGTTCGGTGACTGCCGGGCTAGGAAGATGGCTCTCCGAGCCGCCCCCTTCGGGGTCGAACGTGCGGGGGCTGGTCTGTCGGCGCTCCAAGCGCTCTATCCTGCTCAGCAGGGCCGAGCTGTCGCTCGCTGTCTCCGGCCTCGTCA
>JBBDQO010000136.1:0-22039 GCA_040905925.1 Acidimicrobiia bacterium
GTCGTCCCAACTCAACGCGCAGAACCAACAAGTGGACCGATCAAAAGGGGCCCCGCACCGAGGGGGATCGGCGGTTATCCGACGCCGAACGCAAGATCGGCGAGTTGACCATGGAGAACGAGATCCTGCGGCGGGCCGCCGAAGAAAGGGGGCTTCAGATCCGCCGCCGAGGCGGCCGAGATAACCATGGAGGGTTCGTTTCCGTTGGCTCGGGTATGCGCCGTGTTGGTGCGCCCCGTTCGACTTGTATCACCGCCGCGCCCGGGGCGATGCGCTGGGACGCCGGCGAGGACCCAAGACGGAGATCTCCGACGCCGATCTGGTCGAAAGGATCAGGCAGGTGCTTTCTGACTCGCCGTTCTCGGGGGAGGGATACCGCAAGGTGCGGGCCCGGCTGCGGCGGGAACACCACATCGGGTGGGTGGCAAGAGGGTGCTGCGTCTCATGCGCCACGCCGGCCTGTTGGCGCCCCAGCGGGTCCGGGGCCGGCGCAAAGAGCGGCCTCACGACGGGACGATCATTCCCGACGGCCCGAACCTGCGGTGGGGCACCGACGCCACCATGGCCTGGACCCGCCTCGACGGGTGGGTGTGGGTGTTCGCCTGCGTCGATCACTGGTCGGCGGAATCGTGGACCCATGTCGCCAAGGTGGGGGACCGGATCGCAGCGTTGCAACCCGTCTACAACGCGGTGGTGGACCGGTTCGGTCAGCTCGGACCCGACGTCGCTCGGGCTATCATCCTGCGTCACGACTGGGGACCCCAATACCGGTCCCGCCACTTCCTCGGATCGATCGCCTGGCTCGGCCTCACAGATGACGCCGCTTACATCGGCGAACCCGAGACCAACGGCTGCGCCGAACGGTTCATCCGCACCCTCAAAGAGCAATGCCTGTGGGCAGAGCTCCACGACACCGTCGACGACCTCCGCCAAGCAGTAACCACCTGGACCCAGCCCTACAACAACGAATGGCTCATCCAACGCCATGGACACCAAACCCCACGAGAGGCATTCGCCTCAGCCGCCCCCGAGATGGCAGCATGAAACAGACAGCCACACTGTCCAACGAACCGGGCGCTGTTCACGACGTACCACCCCAATGGGGATGGTCCCTTTCCCCACATTCACGATCGGCCGTCGCTGCCTACGGTCAACGTCGCGGATTGAACCGCCCTGGTTCGATTTTCTTCTGCCGTATCCGACCGATACAGCCTTCGTGATCCCAGACCGCCTTACGAGGCACACCACCGAACTGGGACATCACCTCCAACATGCCCGACATGACATCATGAGCCGCCGGGGAAGGAACTATGTGTGCGCCAATCAGCCTCGAGAAGCCGGATACGCCGACCACCGTCCACAACTTCGCTGCCTGGCCGAACCCGAGCAGGATCTCCACATCGGGCTGCCACAAGTCGAACTGGGCCAGCTCACCAGGCCGATGCCAAGTCCGCTGCGACGGATCCGGAGGAGCGAACCACGGACGTTTGCTATTCGGACCGAGAAAGACCAGCTTTCTCGGCGTTCTTGAGCAAGAACGAGGCGTACTGCTCGATTTGCCCTGTCCCTATCCTCGACGCCGGACCTGATATCGCTATGGCTGCAGCACTCTTGCCCTCCACTATGACGGGAACCGCGATGCAGACGACACCGGGCGCGAACTCCTCTTGATCGACGGCCCAGCCGCGACTCCGGACCTTTTCGACATCCCACCGGAGCGCCTCCGGGCTGTGCGCGGCGAACTCCGTCCCTGTAGAGTAATCCAGCGACTCAAGAACCTCCTGGATAATGTTGTCGCTGAGACCGGACAGCCATGCCTTTCCGAGCGCTGAGGCATGCATTGGGCGGACGGACCCAACCCGTTCCGCAACGGTGACGATGTGGGGGCTAGGCATGTGGTCGACGTACACCATCCACGGTCCCGCCGGCATCCCTAGCACGGTCGCCTCACCCGTCTGCTCCTGTGCGTCGCGCAGTACCTGGTGTGCCGCGGCACGCCATTCTGCCTGTCGGCCAGCGCCGAGAATAGGGATGAAGCGTTCGATCACTACGTCGTAGTTGCGGCTCAACGGGTCCCGCCGCACATAGCCAAGATCCTCCAGCTCCTTGAGCAGGCGCAACGTCGTGCTGCGGTTGACCCCCAGCGGCTTGGCCAGCTGGGATGGAGAGGACGGCCCAACGGCAAGCAGCTCCAAAGCATACAGCGCACGTCCCAGATAAGTCGCGGGCTTCGACAGAACGCTGGACCCTTCAGTTGTCATCAGATGGGCTCCCTCCCAGTTCCGACACGAACCACAACCCCTGAAGGGCTAGACACCGACTCGCGGGAGTAACGCACAGAAATCCTATCGCAACATGTCGCATATACCGCGGAAGGGTATCAAGATCACCTTTGAACGCCGAAACACTGTGTAAACGCCGAAACACTGTGTAAACGCCGAAACACTGTGTACACGAAACCGGGGGGAAACGCCACCTAGGGCAGTTTGATGGCGTTGTGATTGTAGAACATCTCGACGAATTGTCGAAGATCGATCCGCCGATCCACGCATCTCGCCTACCCGGCTACTCCCGGGTGGCATAGATCACGGATGTCGGCACATGCGGTCTGCCTTCTGTGTTGGGAATACAGGTCGGCTACCAATTCTGGTTGGGCGGTCAGCGCCGAACTGGCAGTTGAGCCGGTCCTGGAACGGGAGCGACGTCGGGACGTCCCCGGTTCCACTTGCTGCGGGTATTGGGCACCGACCAGATGTGTTTGGCGCATCAGTCGTGCCACCCGTTTAGGGCCCACGTGACCCCGGCGGACCAGCTGACCATGGACTCGTGGCGACCCTTTAGGTGTCCCTCGAGACGAGTCATAGATGTCGGTGATCACCTCCAGCAGCTCGGCGTCGGTCGCTGCCCGTTCCGATGTTGTCTTGAGTACCAGGCCTGCGACCCAAGAACGTCTGTCGACAACGATTGAACCTGAGCACCTGATGCCTGTCGATAACTGCGCGGTTCCTAGGGTGTTTGAGCCACCCAAGGGCGAAATTGGCGGCCTTTACGGAGGATCTTCGGTCCGAACTCAGCTCAGCATTCTCCTTGCGCAAACGGGTCAGCTCTGTCGGGGTACTTCCACCCGTGAACGGTCCCCGATCATACTCCACCAACTCCTCCGCCTCAGCACGGGAACTCAGGCGGATACTTCGCCGACGACCCATCCAGGGCCTTTTCCTCTAGTCAACGTCGGGAAGGGTGTCCACAAGAAACGGGGCAATGTCAGTCCGCAACAGGGGACCTCGGGAGAGTTCCTGGTTGGGATGGGGGCCACTGGGTAGAGGGGCGGACCCCCACATTCGGAACGTCGACGGATTTGGACTGGCCACTCTCGAGTGGGTTACGTGGTCGACCAATCCCCGCCTTCACGACGCCCTCAGCGACAGCCCACTCGCAGAATTCGAAGACAATTATTATACTCCGTTCGCAGCCAGTGGGGTAGGCACCGCAAGACCCGCCAATCATCCCTAGACCCGCAATCATCCCTGCGGCTGCGCTGGAGGTCTGCTTCACACCAAATGCGAACCCTTGGCGGCGACGCTCGATCGCGCGAGAAATCACAAGGTTACCAGCAGGCTGCATGATCGCGTTGCCGATTGCACCAAGCGCCGGGAACAGCGTGAACTGCGGCCAGTTCCTAGCAACTGCACCCAGCCCGATCAACGAGGCGGTGCTATCAGGGCCGCAACGTTGATCGCCCGACTCGGTCCCGCGCGATCACAGAAGCGGCCTGCATGGACCGCAGCGCTAGCACCCGTGACCCAGAACAGGGAGACACTGATCCCGAGCTGCTCGGGACCAAAGCCCAACTCTGCACGGGCGAACATGCCCAGTGTCCCGGTGAGAAAGATCGGTGTCACCGCAAGCGTGGTCCCCACACGCTCCAACCAACAGCACGCGCCACCTCATTCTCAACGACCCGCCTCGTCGAACCAGTGCCCTCGCACCTCGGAGAGTTCGACTGTTCGACGCTCGGCAAGCGCGATGTCGATCGCCGTCGTCAGACGAAGGGCATTGTGACCGTCGCCGCCGGTCGCGAGGACACCGCTCGTCGGCGCGCCAGCCGCGGCCCGGATGAACTCGTCCGTTTCGGTACGCATCGGGCCGAAGTACGTGCCCTGGAACCAACCACCCGGCATCGACGACCCAGGAAATAGGCTGTCAATCGGCTTACCGTCGTAATGCAAGGATGTCTGCGGCTCTTCCATCACGATCAGCGACTCCCGATGATCATCGTTGATATGAATCACCCCCCGGGAGCCGAAGACCTCCAGATCCATGGATGCGCCGAAACTGGGGTGGCGTGCGGGTAGCCCCCAGCTCACGCCGAGATTGGCAATAGCACCGTCTTCGAACGTCACGAGCGCCCACGCGGTCTCGAAACCGCCGCCGCCGGTGATGCCCGCATGACCAGAGCCGGCCGCAGCAACCGTTACCGGCTTGTTCGACCCCACGTACCAAAGTGTCAGGTCAGCGACATAGGTCATGGTGTTGACGGCTGGGGTCGTTGCAGGCGCCCGGGTGTACACACCCGCGGCGACCGGTCGTGTGAGCCAGATGGAGCCGCGGATCGCGAGGATGGTGCCGAGGCTTCCGCTCCGCACGCGCTCCAGACCAGCGAGGAAGCGTCCCCGGAAGCGCTGGGTGTAGCCGGTGAACAAGGCCACGCCGTTTCGAGCCGACAGCTCGAGCAGCTGAGCGCTCTGAGCCAGCTCAAGTGTGAGGGGCTTCTCCACGATCGTCGGCTTTCCGGCATCGAGTGCGCTGGCGGCGGGAGCAAAGTGCTCGCCCTCGGTGGTCGACACGATCACCGCGTCGACGCCTGGATCCGCGACCAGCTCCTCGAAGTCGGCGGTCCAGCGCGTTGCTCCGAAGTCGCCTGCCGCCTGCTTGGCGATCTCGTCGACGCGGTCGCACACGACGACACTGCTCACGAGGGGATGATGGGCCGCGATCGCGGCGCGAAGACGCCCGATCGGCCCACAGCCAACGACCCCCACGCCGATCGAACGGCCTTTAGCCGAAGCCATAAGCACCTCATTCCGCCGGATGTACAATCTCGGAAGCCATCGCGACCGAGGCTTCTCTGAATGTCGGGTAAACAAGTGCAAAAGGTCGCAACCCCTGCAACTGGTCACCAGTCTGCGCATGCTCCCATGGCATGTCAAACCGGCTTGGTCTGTCGCCACGCCGGGAGGTAGGTCCCGGTCAGCGTCCGGCCGACTCGTCGTCCCGCGGGTTTAGTGGAGTCGCCTAGTCGGATTCTCGCGCTGCCTAGACCAAGGAGTGCAGCATGGGGAAACGTGGAGATCGGTCGGAGTCCCGGCGCAAGTCCTCGGAGTGGTCGAGGGCTGTTGGATGCCACTGCGGTTTCTTGTGGGACGGCCCAATGATCTCCAGAGACCTGGATATGACCCGATTTGACGGATAGGTTGTCTGCGCGGCTTGACGTTCAACATGCCATGGGCCCTCCTTCTCGTTGGAGATAGCCCAGGGTGGAATGCAGGCTCAGGGCGTTGTAGCCCTTGTCGGTGAGCTGCCCGAGCCGGCCAAGGGTCTGGCCGTCGAAGCCGGGGTCCAACTGGACCTGACCGACGCGGTGGCCGAGACGGATGTGGATGCGCTCAAATCGGCGGCCGACTTCGTGGACTCGCCAACTTCTCTCCCCCCCGGCGAGCGAAGTGAGTGTTGGGGGGAGTGCCCCGAAAGGGGGAGGGGGGCAGGTCGCCCTGACGGAAGCCGTGACCGAGACGGTGATGGTCGCCGGCAGCGCCGCCCTAGTCGACTCCGCTCTCAAGGAGAACATGGGTGACGCACCGGTCTGCTCCAACTGCGGTCACATGCATCAGAAACGGCAGCTGCTACGTGTGCCTGACCTGCGGAGACACCACCGGGCGCAGCTGAGCGCCCCCGATTTCCTCCCCCCTGGTCATCCCATAACATCACATGGGGATGTCGAGACGTCCAAGAGTCGCCGCTCGACTTAATCGCCCCAGGAGATGAAGTCGGCGGGGTAGTTGAGGACGACCAGATCGGAGCCATCTGGTTGGGCGACATTGATGGCCCCGGGAGCGCTCCACACAAGGTGCCCGTCAGGATCCCACGTCGCAGACACTCCCTCTTCGGCGGCCAGTTGCTCATCAGAGCCATCGGAGCGAACCCGCAACAGCTCCCATCGCTCCCCGGTGTCACGGCTGAACACGATCCACTCCCCGTCGGGCGACCAAGTGGGACCGAACTCCGTCACCGGTGTGGTGGTGAGAGAGCGACGCCCGCCGGAAGAGTCCACCACGATGATGTCGTATCTTCCGCCGACCGCTGCCGCGTAGACGAACTCGGACCCATCGGGCGACGGCTGCGGATATTCACACCAGCCCTCCGAGAGACGGGTGACGTCGCTGCCATTCGCACGCATCGACCAGAGCTCCAGGACGCCGCTTCCATCACGCATGCTGGAGAACAGGATCCGCCCGTGGGGTGTCCACGCCGGTGCCCAATTCGACAACTCCGGCGCGTTGGTCAGGTTGCGTTTGTTGCCACCGTCGAGGCCCATGACCCAGATGTCGGCGATGTCGCTGTCTTGCTGCGGGTTACGGCGATAGGCGATCATCGTGCCGTCCGGTGAGAGATCTGGATCGAATTCCTTCTCGACCCCATCGGTGAGAGGTGTCGGCTGGCTGCCATCGAGCCGAAGCACGAACACATCCTCGTTGCCCTCCGTGTCACTCGAATAGACAATCGTCCCCGATAGAGACCCTTCTATGACGGTGGTGTCCGACGATTCATCCTCTGCTGCCGTTCCCGAGGTGGAGTTGCTCGCCAGCCCGGGCTCCGGCGGAGAGCATGCTGTGGTCGCCAGAACCAGGATGGCGACAGATGCCGCGAGTCGCCGTGCCCAACGCGGGCAATCGAAATCGAGCACCTGCCTGACCTCACCCCTCACACCCCACACCGTCGTTGTTGCCGTCGAAACCGTGAGGGTCCGAGCCCACCACCCGGATGTTGTAGTAGGGCACGTCATCGCAGTTGAGGTCGGGTGGCGGTGACGCGATGCACACATCGGGATAGCTCGGATCGCAGTCGCCTCCGCCGCCTGAACCCGCCTCGGTCGTGGTCGGTGCCTGGGTGGTGGTAGTGACCCCCACGTAGCTGCGGGTGGTGTGGTTGTTGCCACTGGGGTCGAGGAGGAACACCGTGTCCCCATCGTTGTTCCACACCGCGGAATCGGCACTGCACCAGTAGAGGAAGGCGCCGAAGTCGTCGCCACATCCCGAGTAGATCGTGACCGATTCCCCAGGAGCCACGGCGAACAGGGCCGGAAACTCGAACCGGTTGGAGGCGGACTCGTCCTTGATCGTCCACCCGGTCATATCGACCAGGTTGTCGCCGTCGTTGCGGATCCGGATCCACTCCTCGTTTGGGTTCTCGTTGTCGTTGCCGGGTGCGTCGTACTCCACGGCGATGACGCTGAGATCGGCGTCGGCTCGGGGACCACACGCCGCAGGCGCCCAAAGACCCAGCCCGGCCTCCTTGGCCTCTGCCTGGGCTGCCTCCAACCGGGTTGCCATCGCGGTGTCGGGTGCGTAGCGACGCGAAATCGCCGCACCCCGTCGCACCGACTCCTCGTTGACCGACATTCCGCCAAGCCAGAGATATCGGAGCAGCCGGTCGAACTGGTCCACATCAGACACGTCGCTGGTCATCCCGATCCGACTCCCGATCGGAGCCAGCACCGCCAGCACCTGGGTTGCCTCCTCGCTGAAGCATTCGTTGGACTCGGGGGTGTTGATCCCGATCAACCTGACTTCGGCGCTGCTCCCCTCCGGGTAACGCACGTCGAGGGTGTCGCCGTCGGTGATCGACAACACCGTGACGGGCTCGGCGTCCGAAGCCAGGGGAGCCCCCGGATCACCGGAAGGCCCGTCAACAGGTGCTGCCAGCAGCACATCCGACTGGGGGAAGGTGACGACAGTTGTGGTGGATGGCATCGACGTCGTCGTGGTGGCGACGGTGCTGGTCGTTGCCTTGGAGGTGGTAGTCGGAGCGAGGGTGGTGGCGGAGGGGATCGGATCGGCAACGGACGGAAAATCCCCGAGCGGGACCACAAGAACCAGCAGCCCCACCAGCAAGGTGCCGGGAATCCAGGCCGGCGAGACAGGCCGCGGCGGCTTGACGAGGGAATCCCGAGCCGCACGGCTCTCTTCGAGGCCCGTCTCGGTCTGCGCGATCGACTCCCTGAGCTCGCCTGCCCGGCCCTCGAAGGAAGCGGTGGCCGGCAAGCCCAAGGCAACCGACTGTGCCGCGGTGATCAATACGGCGATCTGGTCCGCGGGACCGGCCAGCACATGGTCCCGCTTCCGGCTCGACACCGCCAGACGGAGACCCTGCGGTGTGCGACTGTTGGCTGTGATCCGGTCGAGGCGAAACTCGACGCTTTTGTTCCCCACGAACACCAGTCTGCGGTCGCTGAAGTAGACGGATCCCTGGTCGATGGCGGTCCAGACGTAGCGACCCTCCTGTTTCCTGGTTTCCATCAGGGTCACTCCACCGACCGCGGCCAGCCCGGTTTCACCTTTGGCGGTGCGGATCGGAAAGTCTTGGGAACGCATCTCCCTGGCCCAGGCCGTTTGCCGGTCGACCTCGGTCAGCTCGGCCTTGCTCGAGGTGAAGCGACCCTCCGCACTCGAGATCTCAGTGTCCAGTCTGCGTGACTCGCTGGTGTAATCCCGCCACGGAGGTCGCGCCTCCCCCCACTCTCTCCAGGAGGCGGCCGACCAGAACCTCAACCATGAGGGTCCGTTCATCGGAGAAGTCTATGAGCCGGCCAGGGCCTGGATCTGGCGCACCGCCACCATCAGCGGGGCGGGGTCGATGACCGAAGCGGATTCCAGTGCCCGGGCCATCTCGACCACTCGGGCAACCGCATCGGCTCTCTGGGCCAAGAACTGCTCGACCGCTTCGTCGACCGACTCTCCCTCCGCTCCGGTCAGGGCCCGTTCCGCCAACGAGCGGCGAACTGCGAGGAGGTCGTCTTCGATGTTCTCGAGAGCCCACCGCTGCCAAGGGTCGGCCAGCTTCAGGTTCGTCAGCACCTTTTCCAAGTCGTCCAACCCGAGGGCCCGGCCCAGGCGGTGGAAAACACGGCCGACGTCGACCCGGGAGCGGCCTGTCGATCGGGTCACCTCGAAGATGTCAGGGGCATGGACCAGGTCGAAGGCCGCCACGGCCCGGAGGGCAAGTGCGGTCGGCGCCCCCGCCGACTTCAGACGGTCGATTCGGAGGCCCCTCTCTCGCCGCCATTCGAGCGAGCCCCACTCTCCCGCCTCCTCTTCCAGTCGGTCGAATTCCTCGGCTGCTCCAACCTCCGCGAGATCCTGAGGCCCGCTCGGGGCACGACTCAGGTACCACCGGGTCAAAGTGGCCACCAGCCGATCGTCGGCAGCCATCATCTCGGTCCAGATCTGGAAGTCGACCGACCCGAACAGCGACTCCACGGCTCGCCGTCGCTCGACGCCGCCGACGAGGTCACGAGCGGTACGGCAGGCTGTCACCACAGCAGCCACCTCGGCCCCGCTGCGGGCAACGAGCCGGGACACGAACGTGGGTCCTTGGGAGTCCACGACGTCGTTGGCGACGATGGTGGCGATCAGCTCACGACGGAGAGGATGGTCCCATATCAGATGACCGAAGCGTTTGGAGATCTCCCCAGGGAAGTACCCGGTCAGATCGCCGAGCATCGAGGTCGAGTCGGGGAGATCCGACGACAGCACCGCCTCGGCCAGGCTCCGTTTGGCGTAGGCCAGCACCACCGCCAACTCCGGCCGACTCATCCCCGTCCCGGCCCGGGCCCGATCTGTCATCTCCTGGGTAGACGGGAGCCACTCCAGTCTCCGGTCCAGCATCCCCTGCTCCTCCAGGGACGCCATTAGCTGCTCATAGGCGTCCATACGGTCCACGGAAACCAGCTCTTCGCGGACCAGCGACTGGGCCTGCTCGAGACTGTCATGGAGGACTGCCTCCACCACGTTCTCCGCCTCCCCCGCCATGAGCTCGTCGCTCTCGGGGTGCCCGGTCTCTCCTCGCTGCTCGGCGAGACGGAGGAGGATCTTCAGGTTTACCTCCCGGTCAGAGCAGTTGACGCCGGCGGAGTTGTCGATGAAATCGGCGTTGATCTTCCCGCCCGCCCGGGCGTACTCGATCCGCCCCCGCTGGGTGAAGCCCAGGTTCCCTCCTTCCACGACCACCCGGGCGCGCAGCTCGGACCCGTTGACCCGTGCGGCGTCGTTGGTCCGGTCCCCCACTTCATCGTGGGTCTCCTCGGTCGCCTTGACATAAGTGCCGATCCCCCCGTTCCAGACCAGATCCACGGGTGCGCGGAGGATGATCCGTATCAGCTCGGCCGGGGTGACGGCCGCGAGGTCCGTCCCCAGCGCCGCCCGGGCCGGCTCGGAGAGCTCTATCTGCTTCGCCGTCCGGGAGTAGACACCACCCCCCTCCGAGATCAGGTCTCGGTTGTAGTCGTCCCAGCTCGAGCGGGGGAGATCCAAAAGCCTCCTCCGCTCCCGAAACGACACCACCGGATCAGGGGTCGGATCCAAGAAGACATAGCGGTGATCGAAGGCGGCCACCAGCCTGATGGTCTCCGAGCCCAACATGCCGTTCCCGAACACGTCACCCGACATGTCGCCGATCCCCACGGCCGTGAAAGCCTGCCGGTGAGGGTCGATGCCGTCCTGGAGGAAATGACGCTCCAGCGACTTCCACGCCCCTCGGGCGGTGATGCCGAGCCCCTTGTGGTCGTAGCCGGTGGCACCACCTGAGGCAAAGGCGTCATCGAGCCAGAAGCCATACTCTTGGGCGATCCGGTTGGCGAGGTCGGAGAACCGGGCCGTGCCCTTGTCGGCTGCCACCACCAGATAGGGGTCGGCGTCGTCGTGCACCCGGACGGCGTCGGGATGCACTGCCTCGCCCTCAACCAGGTTGTCGGTGAGGTCGAGGAGCCCGCGGATGAAGACCTCGTAGGCGGACCGCACCGCCTCCTCCGTCGCCTCCGAGTCGGCGGGAGCCCGCCGCAGCACAAAGCCTCCCTTGGCTCCGGTGGGAACGATGATGGCGTTCTTGGTGATCTGGGCCTTCATCAAGTCGAGGACCTCGGTGCGGTAATCCTCCCGCCGCTCCGAGAAACGGATGCCCCCGCGGGCCCGGGGTCCTGCCCGGAGATGGATTCCCTCCACCTCGTCCCCGATCACGAACACCTCCACATGGGGCCGGGGCGAGGGCATGTCGGGGACGTCGTCGGAGCGAAACTTGAAGGCCAGGGACCGGCGGTCAGACCGATAGGCGTTGGTGCGGACGGTGGCTTCGATCAGGCGGAGAAAACCACGCAGGATGCGATCCTGGTCGAGCGACGGTACGGCGTCGAGGCCCTCCACCACCTCGTCGTGCAGTTCCTCATAGCCGAGACCGTCGGAAGCGGGATCGAATCGCAACTCGAAGAGGCGGATCAGTTTGGCGGTGATTTCGTGGTGCGACACAAGGGTGTCGTTGACGTAGTTGACCGTGAAGATCAAGCTGACCCGCCGCCAGTAGGTCTGGTAGGCGCGGAGGACGGCCACCTGGTGGTGGTCGAGCCCGGCCGCCAGCACCAGCCGGTTCAAGGAGTCACTTTCGGCCGTGCCCTCCCACACCGCAGCCAGGGTCTGGGCGACCATCTCACCGGCGGCGTCGAGATCGACCAGCGAGTCGTGGGAGTCGAGAACCCCGAAGTCGTGGATGAACAGGTTCTCGCCGCCCGAGAGACGGGTTGGCGCCTCCTCGATCACCTTCATCCCCATGTCTTCCAGGGCAGGTATCAGCTCGGACAACGGCCGCTTGCCCTTGAGCTCGTACAGGGTGACTCGTGTCAAGATGTCGGGCCCCTCCGCCTCGTTCTGGAGCCCGACCAGAGATCGGTCTCGGCCCTGCATCAACTGGTCGAGGCGTTCGATGTCGCCGGCCGCCACCGTCAGCTGGGTAGATGCCGTGTAGTAGGCGGGCAGACGGGAAGCCCAGCGAGCGACCATCTCCCGTGCCTCGTCATGGCCGTGGCGGATCGCCAACTCCTCGGCCACACGCTCCGACCAGGAGCGGGTGAGGACCATGACCTCGGCGTCGAGCTCCTCGAAGTCCACGTCGGGGATTTGGCCCTCCGGGACCCACACGATGAAATGGAGACGAGCGATGTTGTTGCGGCCCAGGATCAGGTTGTAGTCGACCGTGGTTCCGCCGAAGCGCTCGAGGAAGAGGTCTTGGAGGCGCCGTCCGAGATCCGACGAATAGCGGTCCGGGGGCATCGCCACCAGGATCCTCACGCCACGGTCGAGGAGGTCGCGGCGGACGAAGAGTCGAACTTGGGCCCGTTCCTGCAATGCGAGCAGCCCCATCAGCACCCGGAGAAGATCAACGGTGGGCAACCCGAACAGCTCGTCCTTGGGGAAGCCCTCGATCAGGGCGACGATGGCCTTGTGGTCGTGCGAGCCCTCGACGAGCTCTTCACTCGAGGCGATCTCGGCCAGTTTCTGGCGGAGGACCGGTATCCGGGAAACGCTCTCCATGTAGGCCTTGGAGGTGAAAAGGCCGAGCAGGCGGGCCTCGCCCACGGTCTCACCCCGGGACCCCACGATGCGGATCCCCACGTAGTCCATCTTGACTCGGCGGTGCACCGACGAGAACCGGTTCGTCTTGGATATGACGAGCAGGTCACCCTTCTCGTAGCGGGCACTCATTTCGGCTGGGAGTGTGGCCAGAGGCAACGGTTCGGATGCTTTGGAGCGGCGAGGATCGGACAGGATGCCTAGACCAGAGTCCCCGACTGCTTCCAGCGCCGAGCCACTGGGAGTGTCGACTATCCGGTACTCCCGGTAGCCGAGAAACACGAAGTTGTCGTCGCGAACCCACTCCAGGAAGGCCATGGCTTCATCCACTTCGAGGTCCGAATAGTGGCCCTTTCCTCTTTGGGCCAGTTCAGCCATCCGACCGGTGGCTTCGATCATGGCGGAGAAGTCCCGTACCGCCGACAGCACGTCGGCGAGCACCTCCTCCAGTCGCGCTTCCAGCGCCGGGAGGTCAGCAGGGTCGAGGAGACGGTCGAGCACGTAATGCTGGACCGATTCACGGGTCTCTGATCGACCCGCCGGCAGGACTGAGACCAGGTGGCCAGCTTCGTCCCGACGCGTTCCTATGATCGGATGAAAGACCCGCACCACCGCCAGACCGTGAGCTTGGAGCTCGGCGGTGATCGAGTCGACGAGGAACGGCCCATCGTCGACGTGGACCTCGACCACGGTGCCGGTCGATTCGTAACCGTGAATGTCGAGGGTGGGATTGTACGCCCGCACGGCAATGGGGCCGATGCGCCGCTTGATGAACTCGAACAAGCCGACCACCTCTTGATAGGCAGGGTCGGGGTACATGGCCACATCCAAGGGAATGCGGTGCAGGTAGGCGCGGGCGAAACCAGCCAGCGGCTCCGAGGTATCGGCTATCCGCTCAAGGACCCCCTCGAGCAACACGGCTGGGGTCGGCGGTTCGCCCGGATCCACCCGGCCACGCTAACAGCGGTCGACCACGACGTCTGCTGGCGGGGTGCGCCCGCCTAGCTGTGCAACCGGCTGTGAGTGATCGGTCAGAAAAACCGCCAAGCAGCGGCTTAGAGTGCCGACTACTCCTTGCCGATCCGTTGAACCCACCTCGGTGGCTTGAAGCCCCGGCGCCGGCAGGTGGCCGTTCCTCCCTCGGCCATCACGGACCGAATCAGCTCCTTGTCGGCCTCGGTGAGCTTTCCCCCGACCCCGTTGTTGAGGTCGAACCGACCCACGGTGGTCGCTCCTTCGGTGCTGATCCGGGCGGCCTGGACATCGGCCCCGGCCGTGGCGATGGCGGAAGCCAGGGAATGGAGCAGACCTGGGCGATCGGGCGCTCGGATCTCGGCGATTGTGTGCCAGGGTGAAGAGGCGTCGTCGAACTCCACAACCGCCTCAGGGATCGGGAAGGCGACGATGGGAAGGTCGAGACTCTCTTCGATCTCGTGAGCGAGGTGATCAGATGTTGGCAGCGAGGGCGCCTCGGAGACCCGGAAGGTCTCCAGGGCCCCCCGGTCGGACCACGTGGCTATTAGCGCCTCCGATACGTTGACCCCGAGACCGGAGAGCACCCCGGTAACCGCCGCAAGCAGGCCTGGACGATCCCGAGCCCCGATGTCAACCCACGCCCCGGGCCCCTCCCCGGCCCTCGTGATCGCAACCCTGGCCTCGCCAGCACCCGGCGCCGGCTCCAAGAGAGCCACCTGGCGGGCGATGGCGTCCGAACTCTCGCGCAACAGATAACCCTGGGGCGCACCTTCGATTCGTTTGATCAGCTCGGGATTTCCTCCGACCCGACGGATGGCCTCTGCCTTGCGCCGGCCCGCCAGGTTGCGAGCCTCGAGCCCGGTCAGCTCGCTGTGGGCGAGAGCGTCCTGTATCAATTCGTGGAGCTGACGGAGTCGCTCATAGTCCTCGTGATCGACATCTCCCACTCGGGCCAAGGAGAGGAGAAAGAGGGCCCGGGCGCGCTCCGGTGTGTCGAGATGCGACGCCACCTGAATCACCGACTGCTCGGTGAGCCCGTCGGCCCGAAGGGCGGCGGACCACATCAACTCGCCGTCTTCGATGAGCCCCGCGATCTCCTGCTCGGCGCGAGCGCCAAGATCGAGTCTGCGAACGATCCGCCGGGTGGTTGCCACCGGCGCCTCATGGTCGACCAGGCCCTCGGACAGCAGAGCAGCCAGCAACAGCCATTCCGGATGAGCGAGTTTCCCGTATTCGATCGCCAGCTCCGGATCGGACTCGATGATTCGGCGCAGCTCCTCGATGACCGTCCAGCGATGGGTCTCCATCGGGTCGAGTTGGAACGGATCGGCCTGGCGGGTTCGAAGAGTGGTGGCCAACTCCGGAAGAACCTGATCGAGCACACCGGTGGTCTCGAGAAATCGCCACGATCTGGCGTTGCCCTCTTGCAGGAGTTTGAGCAGGGACTCCCTCGACCTTCTATCCCATTGGACATTGGGCTTGGCGACTCGGGACAGCCAATCCAGCAACTCAGCCGAGGGCTGGGCAGAGCTCAACAGCAACGCTGCATCGAGGGCCAAGGGCAGCGCCAGGTGCGCCGGGGGGGTGGCCGCCAGCCGGACCTCGCCATCGAGCACCCTCAGCCAACCTCCGGCCGGCATCTCCGTGGTCGGGCCCGGCCCGACGGGCACGGCTCCCTGATGCAACACGCCGTAGCGCATCTTCAGCAGTTGGGGAGTCATCAGGGTTGTGACCAGAACCACCAACAACAGCGCGGCATAGAGGGAGTCGTCGAGCACCCCGCTCTGGAGGCCGATGGTGGCGAAGATGAGACCCACCTCCCCTCTGGGGAGCATCCCCAGACCGATGAGCCATCGGTCGGCCGGAGTACCGAACGCCCCAAGCGCCGACACCAGCTTCCCGACGATCGCGACCACCAGGAGCACGCCGGCAACGAACAGCACGTGTCCATCGACGAATCTCGAAACGTCGACGTCGATCCCGATCTGGAGGAAGAAGACCGGGATGAAGAGATGACCGACCGGTGCCAGATCCCGTCCGATCCGATCTCGCTGCCGGCCCCGGCCCAGGGCCAGGCCAGCCACAAAGGCCCCAACGATGGGAGCCAGCCTGGCCGCGTCGGCCAGCTCTGCGAAGGCGAGTGTGAAAGCCAGAGCAAGAGCGATCAAGGTTCCGGTTGATCGGGAAACCCGTTCGATCCCGGCGAAAAGAGCCGGAGCCACCCGTAGCCCGACTATGCCGCTTATGACCAGGAAGGCCACGGCGACGCCGATGATCCCGAGCACCGAGACAACCGAGACCGACCCATCGGTGACGAGCCGGACCACCACGGTCAACACCACGAGCCCCATGACATCGTCGGCCACGGCTGCGCCCAGGACGATCCGAGCCTCGGTCGTGGCCAGGGCCCGCAGGTCGCCAAACACCCTTGCGGTGATGCCCACGCTGGTTGCAGTGAGGGCGGCACCGATGAACAAGGCGGTGTTGAAGTCGTCGCCGAACAGTTGCATAGCCGCCATTCCGAGCAACAGCGGCGCAATCACCCCTGCCGATGCCACGGTGAATGAGGCCCGTCCCACCCTTCCCAGCTCGCTCAGGTTCATCTCCATGCCCACTTCGAGCAGAAGCAGGATGACCCCAATCTCGCCGAGAGTGCGCAGGACCTGATCGTCAGCGCCCACCCAGCCCAGCAGCGAGGGGCCGATGAGGATGCCGGCCAAGATCTCGCCGATTACGGGAGGCACCCCGACTCGCTCGGCCAGCTCGGCCGCCACCTTGGCCGCTACCAGAACGATCAGGATGTCGCGGAGAACCTCGGTGACGTCCAAGTCAGATCCCGAGCGCCGGGGTTAGAAGACCCAGCCCACCGATTTCGATTGCGACCACATCTGCAACCTAAGAAGGCGCTCGTTTCGAGTTTGTTACGCCCTGATTAATGCTGAAGGGTCATGGCGGCGTGCCCCTTGCCGGAGTCAGTCCGGTCTGGATCCCTGGCTAGAGCGAGATAGCGGGCAACAGACCGCTCTCGTTACCGACAGGAACCGACTTGGGGGCACTGGAAACCGCCAAGGCATGGGGCGATCTCGCCTGATCCCGGCCGTGGGCACCCAGAGTCAGGATGAACCGGGTCGACTCATCGACCCGATGGTATTGCAGCGTACCGCCCATCGCATGGGCCAATTGACGGCAGATCCAGAGGCCAAGCCCCACCGAGGCCGCGTCCCGACGGGCATTGGTGGAACGTCGATAGGGGAGGAAGATGGTTGCCTCGTCCTCAGGAGGCACGCCTTCGCCGTTGTCGCTGACAACGACCTGGACGTGGTCACCTGCGGTCGCAGTCGTCACCAGGATCGCAGTACCGCCGTATCGCACAGCATTGGAAATCAGGTTGCGGAGGATCTGGCGGACCCGTAGAGCCTCGCCTCGGGCCATCGGCACACCCTCTCCGGTCTGGATCGAGACCATGGTGCCCTCACCGACGAAGCGACGGACCGTGGTGGCGACCTCGTGGTTGAGGTCGACGGCCTCGAAGTTGACGCTCATGGCGGAGCTCTCGAGTCGGGAGGCGGTGAGCAGGTCCTCCAATATCTCGCTGGCATCGACCGCCTGCTGATGGGCGAGGCCCAGCAGTTCCTTGGTCTCGACCGGGCTCAGGTCGTCACCGCTCCTCAACACGTCGGTCAGGCCCATCATCCCTGTCAGGTTGTTCCGCAACTCATGACTGACCGTGCCCAGCATCTGTGAGCGGTTACCGTCGAGCTGGCCCAACCATCCTCGGACCCGGTACATGACGGCGGCCAGACCACCAACGGTGAGGACCACCGCGGCGAACACCCCTGCCGACTCAATCGCGAACCCGGCACCGGTGAAGAACGAGATCCCGTACCACGCCCCCACGTAGGCCAGGAACCCAAACATCCAGTAACCGTCCGAGAACAAGACAGCCAACACGGCCGAGAAGGCAAGAGTGGCCGTGGCAATCGATAGATAGTCCGACATCAGGAGCATCAGCGAGCCCCAAATCGTCAGGTCCAGGATCAGCATCGATCTCGGGGACCGGATGTGTCGATACCGGCACCATCCGGCATGGAGACCCACCAGCAAGAGTCCGATTGCAAACGGCAGTGGCAGACCATGCCATCTCCCACTCCAGGCGAGGACCCCGGTGAGTATCAGGCCGCCGATGCTCAAGGTGAGGGTTACCAGCTGGAACTCGTCGAGAAAGTTCTCCATCGATGAGCGCTGTGGGACGGCGCTGTTGGACAGGGCACGATCAGCCATCAGACTCCGGGTGCTTCCGACGCAAATCTCGGCAGGAGTAGCTCGAAGATGCTCTCGCCACCCTCGTAGCGATAGGTCAGGTCCCCGCCCATGAGCCGGGCCAGACCCCGGGAGATGGTGAGACCCAGCCCCATGGAGGCCGTGAGCCCCGGCGCATCGTGGGCGCGCTCGTAGGGGTCGAAGATTCGCTCCCGCTCGTCGAGGGGTATCCCTCTCCCGTTGTCGCGCACCTGGACGCGAGGAGATGGGTCGTCGATGACGCTGACACGAATGTCCTCCCCGCCATAGCGAAGGGCGTTTGAGATGAGATTGCGCAGGATCTGGCGAACACGCCCCGGATCACCGACTACCCGCACCGTCGACCCGCTGAGCTCGATTCGCGGCTGCTCGCTCAGGGTCTCCAGGACTTGGGCCGCATTGGCTCGCAAGTCCACGGGGACCTTGACAACTGTCAGGGTCCCCGCCTCGGCTTTGGCGGCGGTCAGCAGATCGTCGACGATATTCGTAAGGTCGAGTCCTTCTAGGGCTATCGAGCGGATCAGCTCGGACCGCTCCTCCGCCGACAGGCCGGAATCGGCCATCTGGAGGAGCTGGGCGAAACCAACAACCGCGGTGAGCGGGGTTCGCATCTCGTGAGAGATGGAGGCGATCAGCTGCTCCTTAGACCGCAGCGAATCTCGGAGCTGTGACTCGGCTGCTTGCCGTCGAGCCTGGGTCCGCAGCGCGACTATCCCGTAGGCGAGGTAGCCGGCAAACCTCTCGAGGATCTCGACCTCGAGAGCGTCGAAGGCCCAAGGCTCACTCGCATAGACGATGATTCCCCCGAGCAACTCGTCGCCGAAGACAAGCGGGATGGCTATTGCCGACTTGCATCCTCTCGCCAGCGCCTCGGCTCTCCATGGCTCAAAATCGGCATCAGTCGCGATGTTCTCGACACCGGCGGGGGCCCGGGTCCGGATTGCCCTTCCCATGGGGCCGCGACCTCGTTTGGAGTCATCCCAAGTGATCTTTAGGCCCTCCAGGTACCCGTCGGAATAGCCCCAGTGCGCGACGGGCGTTATCGACCGTTCTTCATCCCCAACGTCAAACCCCACCCACGCCTGAGAAAAACCACCGACCTCGACGACGATCCGGCAGACCTCCTCGAGCAGGACGTCCTCGACCCTGGCCCTGATCAGCGCGTCGCTGCACTCCAGCACGGCTCGAAGCAGCCGGTTCTTCTTCTGGAGATCCCCGCCGATGCGTCTCTGTTGCAAGGCGTTGGCGAAGAGATTCTGAATGACAGTCAATTGAGCGATGTCCGCCTGGCGCCCGAGCTCGCTGGAAGAGTCCGTCCAGTCGAACCCCACCAGACCGACGACATGCCCACGGGAGGTCATGGGCAGATTGACCATCGCCTGGATCCCCTTGCATCCGAAGGTCTCCACCTGTGGCGCGATTTGAGGTGGCAGATCACCAATTGCTGGAACATGCAACACCCTCCCGTCATCGATCTGGTCCATCACCCAGGGAATCGTCTCCGTACGGATCTCCCGGAGCGCCTCGGCGGCGGGTTCGACCCCCTCGGCGCACCACTCGTAGGTGTTGGTGAGAACGTCCCCGAGGTCGGATTTCTCGAGGATGTAGCTCCGGGCAGCACCTCCGAAGCGACCGACCTCGGCCAGCGCCTGAAGGATGGCAGCGTCGAACTGCTCGGGAGTAGCGCTGTCATCGGGCGCTATCTCGATGAATTCGGTGAAGATCCGATGAACGAGACGATCAAACGCGACCCGTCGGTGCAGCTCGGTCTCTGCCCGCTGCTGAAGGGTGATGTCGGTGGCAACGCCGATGACGTGGTCGAGTTCACCGTCTTGGTCGAACTGCGGCGAAAAGTGAACTGCGAACGTGACCTCCCGAATGGTGAGGATCGCTGCCACCGCCTCGCCGGCGAGAGCGCGATGCACGTGGGAGAGCGCTTCGGGCTGATCCTGGTAGACATCAAAAACGGACTTGCCGACCGAGGCGCCCGGTTCGAGCCCAAGTGCCGACAGGGCCGCGCCCTCCGAGAGGGTGATCGTCCCCTGAGGGTCGAGAGCGAAGAGGATGATCGGCGCCCCCGTTACCACACTGCGGAGCCGCTCCTCGGTTTCTCGAAGCCGGCCACCGGAGGCCGGTATGCGGATGGTGCTCCCCTCCGAATTCTGGGGAGATCGTCGTTTTGCCTCAGTGCCGCCACCGAGTGTGGGAGGTCGTGCTGGCTGCATAGATTTATCTAGAGAAACATCGGAGCGACGGGACCTGGCCTTGAGTAGCCGCCCAGCCGATAGGCGGATCAGGTCGACCGCCGCGCGCATGCTGTCGCAGTTGTCGGGACTGACCGTGGCAGCGGATGGGCATAATCGCGGGTGACAGCCGCCCCGAGCCCGAGTTCGGAGGATGAGGCAAATGAGCACAGCGCCACCCTTCGATTCGCTCGATTTCCTCTATATCCCCAGTCAGGACGTAGCGGCTGATGCCACCTTCTTCACCGAGGTATTGGGTGGCACCCTGGTGTTTGCCATCCAGGAGTGGGACACCAGGGTGGCCATGGTCGAAATGACGGCCGGACCTCCGCATCTCCTCTTCACCGATCATGTCGACGGCGAGCGCCCGATCCTCATCTACCGGGTTGAAGACCTGGCCACCACGCTCGATCGCCTCCAGACCGCAGGGTGGGAACGAGAATCGATGTTCGAGATACCTCAAGGACCATGCTGTTCCTTCCGAACCCCGGCTGGTCATCGGATCGCCGTCTACCAGCTGATCCGGCCCCAGGTGGCCGCTCACTTCAGAGGGCGGATGGACTTCTGAGAAGCGCCTAGCTGGTTGGGCCGAATCTCTCGGTTCTGATCAGGGTCGGGTCATGGCCAAGTTCCACCAGGGACCCGGCCGCAGTCTCAACGAAGGAAGTCGGACCACAAATGTAGACGAGGGGTCTCTCCTCAGGAGACCAGGACACCTCGGCCAGCATCTCGCGGTCGATGCGACGGCTGTAACCCTTCCACCCGATGGGTTGGGCACGGGTGAGCGTGAACCGGATGTCGATCTCGTCGTAGGCGGCCAGGCCGGCCAACTCCTCCCGGTAGATCACCTCGTCGAATGAGCGTGCCGAGTAGAGCAAACGAGTGGGCACTGCGGAGTGCGCCGCCACCCGGTGCCTGAGCATCGCCCGGAATGGCACTATTCCTGACCCGCCTGCAATCATCAGCAGGGGGCCGCCCATCGACTCCCCCCATACGAAGTAGCGCCCTATCGGGCCCCTCATCTCCAACTGGTCGTCAGCTTGGAGCACATCGACCAGGTAAGGCGACACCTCGCCATCCTGGAGCCGCTCCACGGTCAAGACCAAATGGTCGTCTTCGGGCGCCGAGCCGATCGAATAGCTGCGTTGCGCCTGATAACCGTCCTCGGCGGTGAGCCGAACGTCGACATGTTGGCCGGCCATGTGCCCATCCCAGCCAGGACATTCGAAGACGATGCTTCGCACCCGCTCCGTCTCGGGGCGAACCTCGGTGACCTTGGCGGCCAGCCAGTTCAGTCGCCCGAGTACCGCTGTTCCCGCCATGGGTCCCCGTGATTGTGATAGCCGTAGGTCTCCCAGAACCCCGGTTTGTCTTCGATGTGCAACTCCAGCCCGCGCACCCACTTGGCGCTCTTCCAGAAGTAGAGATGGGGCACCAGGAAACGGGCCGGGCCGCCGTGCTGGGGGTCGAGCGGCTCCCCGTCGTATTGGTACGCCACCCAGGCCTGGCCCCCGGTCACCTCTTCGAGGGGGAGATTGGTGGTGTATCCGCCGTCACAGAAGGCGGTGATGAAACGAGCCTCGCCGGTGGCGACCCCGTCCAGCAACGAATCGAGCGAAACTCCGGTCCAGACCGTGTCGAACTTCGACCATTTGGTTACACAGTGGATGTCGACAGTCACGGTCTCGGTGGGCAGGGCAGTGAACTCCTCCCAGCTCCACGAACGAGACGGGTCGGCGAGACCCCGGATCTGAAACGTCCACTCCTCGAGTCGGGCGCGAGGGGTCGGCCCCGCCGAGAGCACCGGAAACCCAGCGGTGAGGTATTGGCCGGGGGGGAGACGGGACG
>JBBDQO010000136.1:22139-66910 GCA_040905925.1 Acidimicrobiia bacterium
GAAGTTCATCCCCCAGATCCCGGCGAGAAGCGTGGGTATGGCCGCGATCGCCACGTAGGCCGAGATCTTCCTCATGTCCTCGTTCTGACGGAGGCTCACCTGGGTCAGGTTGGCGGCGAGGATCGAACTGAGCATGTCGCTGAAGGCGTTGATTCGGTCCACCACTCGAAGCAGATGGTCGTGCACGTCACGAAAGTAAGGCTTGAGACTGGGGTGGATCGCGGCGAAGTCGTCAGTCGACAAACGGAAGAGCGGCTCTTCGAGCGGCTGGGCGGCGTTCTGGAAACTCATCACTTCCTGCTTCAGCCGATAGATGCGCTCCAGGTCGCCACCAGTGGAGAACACCTCCTCCTCGACCTCGCGCACGTCATCGCCGAGGGCATCGAGAACCAGGCTGTAATCCCTCACCACACGGTTGAGGATGGCGTGGAGCACCGACCCCGGGCCCAACGCCAGACGCTCCGGGTCGGCTTCCAGCTCGTGACGCACCTCGACGAGTTGGCTCGCCTCTCCGTGACGCACCGCCACCACGAAGTCGGGATCGACGAAGAGCAGGATCTCACCGAATTCGATGATCTCCACCGGGTCGACATACCGGGCTGGTTTTGTCACCAAGAAGAGGGTCTGACCGTAGGTCTCGAGCTTCGGACGCTGGTGGGCTTTGACCGCGTCCTCCACTGCCAACTCGTGGAGCCCGAAAGCATCCCGCGCCGCGTCGAACTCCTCTTTGGTTGGCTCGTGAAGCCCGACCCAGATACAGGTCTCGGGGTCGCCCTTGAGTATGTGGGCATGGTCAAAACTGAACGGCTCTTCGAGCCGGTGGCCGTTCTTGTATATCGCAGCGTCGACGATCATGCGCGCAGGCTAGGCCCTGCGTCAAAGACTCTGAAGCGAGCTGGGGATCAGCTCAGGTATGTGCGACCCAACCGGAGATCTCATCGGCAATGATCGGCCGCGCGTCATCCGGGCATACTCGCCTGTGGCATTCTGCCTCGGGTGCGCCACCGCAAGGACGCCCGAGCGAGGGCAGCAGAGACCACACAATGGCTAGGTTCTTATGGAACCGACCCTGAGAGGAGCGGCGCATGCCCTCAGCCGAGTACAGCGGAACCGGGACCGAAAGCGACCCCTGGGTCCTCAAAACTCCCAGCCTGGGCTCGGAGATCCTCATGCACAAAGACGAGGCCCACGAGCCGCCGCTGTTGGTCTGCACGGTGGGCAGCACCATCCTCCACTACGACCTCCGGATCATCGGAGACCTGTATCAGATGCTCAAAGACAAAGGAGACTGGGTCCCTCTGGGCAACGCCGACGAGCAGAAACCGGCCGTTGAGGGGACGGTCGAGGCTTGGGCCCGGTCTCCTGACAACCCGATCGGAGGCTGGTACGGGTTGAAGAAAGGGCTGCGGGGCCGGGTCGGCAACTATGTGCCGCCGGTGCTCGAGGCACTCGGTATGGCCGAAGTGGAGCACAACCCCCGCAACAACCGGATGCGGGCCATCTGAATCACACCCTCGGAGGGGGGAAGGTCGACTCCAGGTCGGGGGCCCTCACCTGAAACAGCTCTTCGGGGTGGGGAAGGCCGCGGAGCTCGAATATGCCAAGGCTCGCCAGATCTGTCCTCTCCGGGATTGTCTCACCCAGGGCGTCCCTGGTCGCGGCCGAGAGGAGGATCTGACCCCCGTGTCCGGCATTGCATACCCGGGCAGCGGTGTTGACCGGAAGCCCGATATAGCCGGTCTCGGTGCGGCCCGGGCTCCCGCTGTGAAGACCGATCCGAACCCGGACCGCCCGGCCCTCCGGCCAACGATGATCCTGCAACGAGCGCTGGATCTCCAACGCAGAAGTCAGAGCGTCGGCGGCGTGGGCGAAGGCGGCGAAGAACTCGTCGGCTCGGGCGTCGACCTCGTATCCGTGATTGCGGTCGACTGCTTCCCTGATCGCCCGCTTCACCTCGGCCAGCACGCCTGAATACCCCTCACCGAGTTGGTGAACGAGAACGGTCGAGCCCTCGATGTCAGTGAGGAGGAGCGTGACCGGGCCGGTGGGGAGATCGGGTGTCACCTCGTCGGCGGCCGCCTCCCGCAGCTGGCGAGCCACGAAACCGATCGGGGCAATCCCGTACTTGGTGGCAGCGGTCAACAGCTTTCGGAACGCACGCTCCTTGGACGCTTCATCCTCGAACCTGACCTGGTTGAAGCGGGAAAGGGCGTTGCGGACGTGCGGCTCGTCGTTGATCGGGAGCATCCGATTCCCCTTCGAGTCGACATAGGCAAAGGCGCTATTGGGCAGTGCAGCGCGTTTCTTGGCGTCGAGCTTGGCCATCGATCAGAGGCAAAGCTACCCACACGCCACTGATCCGAACGCGTCGAGGGCGGCGCCCACCCGACGCCGCCCTCTGACAGTTGGTCGATTCAGGCGGAGATGGCCTGGCCAATGACCGCCTGACCGAAGTAGATGAGGAAGGCGATCGCCACCACCCACAGCAGCGGGTGGATCTCGGCGGCCTTTCCCTTCACGATCTTGATCAGGGTGTACATGACGAACCCGGCACCGATACCGACGGTGATGCTGAAGGTCAACGGCATCAGGATGATGGTGAGCAGGGCCGGGAAACCCTCCTCGATGTCCTCGAAGTCGATGCCTTTGATCAACGAACTCATCAGGAATCCGACCAGGATCAGCACCGGCGCCGTCGCCTGGGGCGGGATCAGCCCCGCAATCGGAGAAAGGAAGATCGCAATCAGGAAGAGCACTCCGACCACCACCGCGGTGAGACCGGTGCGACCTCCCTCGGCGACCCCCGCCGCGCTCTCGATGTAGCTGGTGTTGGAGCTGACTCCGGCGGCGCCACCTGCGGCAGCACCCACGGAGTCGACCAGCAACAGCCTGCCGACACCAGGGATGTTGCCATCCTCGTCGGTGAGGTCGGCCTGTTCGGCGATGGCCGTCGCGGTTCCGACGGTGTCGAAGAAGTCGGTCAGCATGAAGCTGAAAATCGTCAGCAGCGCCGCCACCAACCCGAGTTGTTCGAAGACATTCCCCAGATCGAAGTCACCGAGAGTGTCAAAGCTCGGTGTCACGCTGAAGGTATCCGGAACGATGGCGACGTCCATGAGCAGCCCGATC
The DNA here is from genome assembly GCA_040905925.1 of Acidimicrobiia bacterium. Lineage (GTDB taxonomy): Bacteria > Actinomycetota > Acidimicrobiia > Spongiisociales > ZC4RG35 > JALYNX01. Next base: position 25,269 of record JBBDQO010000136.1, read on the forward strand.
CCTGCCGTAATCAGGATGCTCAGGATCAAAGCCCCTGGCACCTTGCGCACATAGAGCACCACGGTGATGAGGAGCCCGATCAGCGTCAGCCAAGCCCCATCGGTGTTGGGGAAGACGAATTGCACCACCGGGGTGCCCGGGGCGATCAGCCCTCCGCTTTCGAAACCGATGAACAGGATGAACAGCCCGATGCCGACCCCTATCGCCCGCTTCAGGCTCAGGGGAACGGCGTTCATGATCGCCTCGCGGAGACCGACCACCACCAACAGAGTGACGACCAGACCCTCGAGAACGATCACCCCCATTGCCCCTTCAGGGGTCAACTCTTGACCGATGACAAGCCCAAACGCCACGGCGGCGTTGATGCCCAGCCCCGCCGCCATCGCCAGCGGCACGTTGGCCACCACCCCCATCAAGATGCAGAGCAGACCGGCGACCAAAGCGGTGCCGGCTCCCACAGCCGCCGGATCGAACCCGGCCTCACCGAGGATGGTCGGGTTCACGAAGATGATGTAGGCCATCACCAGGAATGTCGTGAATCCGGCGCGAATCTCAGTGCCTACTGATGTGCCCCGCTCGGAGAGCTTGAAGAAACCGTCGAGACCGGATTCGCCCGAACTCGACTTCGTCCGATCGACCGTGTCGGTCATTTCTCCTCCCAATTGACGGCTGCCGGAGATCGGCAACCAATTTCAGACCAAAAGTAGTGAGGAGGGGTTACACCCTGCCGGGAAGTCGGGGTCTTTTCGGCCGGAGGAGAAAGAACGAGTCAGTCGACGACTACGAAACTGCCGGACCAAACGCCCCATTCACCCGAGCTGACCCCATTGGCCGTCGTGGCCATATAGGAATCCTCGCCCGGACGGATCTCGATGACCACATCCCCACCGTCTTCGACAGTGATGACGCCGGCATGCACTCCCGCGGTGCACACCGAGGAGTCGTCGGTGTAGATATCGGTTCCCCACACGGAATAGAAGTAGATCGCCGCGGCCGCCGGGCATTGGTAGGTGAACTGTTCGCCGTCCTCGCCTCGGTGCTCGGCCCCGGTGAGTGCCCACGCATCGCGGATGGCGGCGTCATCAGCCACCGCAGTGGTCTCGGTGGTGGTCGGTGCCGGCTCGGTGGTGGTCGGTGCCGGCTCGATGGTGGCCGGTGCCGGCTCGGTGGTGGTCGGTGCCGGCTCGGTCGTGGAGTCGCCGCCACTTTCGGCACCGCCACAGGCGCCGACGAGCGCCAGAATCAACACGACAGCGACCCGGCGCGATCTCGACTTCGCCATGGCACCATTCTGCCAGGTCGCGACCGGGCCCGTGTGTGTGCGATATCTGGTTGACTCCCCGCATGACCCTCTTACGACACACCGTGCTGCTGCGGTTCAAGCCGGATGCAACTGAGGAGCAGATCGAGGCCGTGCTCGATGGTTTGGCCACCATGCCAGAGAAGATGGACTTCATCCGGCGCTACGAGTTCGGTCGGGACCTTGGCATCCTCGAAGCGAATCCCCAGGTGGCCCTGGTCGCCGACTTCGACTCAGCGGCCGACTGGCGGGCCTATCAGGACCACCCCGACCACAAGGCCCTGGTCAGAGATTCGATCGCACCGATCCTGGAAACGATGACCAGGGTCCAATACGAGGTCAGGTGAGCCCGAGTCTCGTCTTTTCCTTGCGCTCATGGCGCCATATTTGGCGCCATGAACCTCAGGTACGAGGTGGGTCTCAGGCCCTCACTTCTTGTCTCATGAACTTGACGTAGGCGATGGCGAACAGGAGCACCGTGATCGCCACCATCGCCACCAGCTGGGGCCACACCAACAGAACGCTCTGGGGGAAGGAAAGCTCGGAGACAACGGCGCGGTCGATCTGGTCCAGGGTCACGAAACCGAGTGTTCTCACCTCGGGAACCAGCAAGGCGGTTGCCGTCTCGTTGTAGAGGACGACCGGCGAGAGACGAGACACGCTGGTTTGGGTGCGGATATTGGTCAGCTCGCTGATCGGGTTTGCCGTGTCGACCGGGCTGATGACATTGGCAACGAGGGTGAACAGGAGGCCCCCGAAAAAGGTGAGCGCCAGCCAGATCCCGATGGTCAATATCGCCGAAGTGGCGGCGCTGCGAAACGCAACGGATGCCAGCATCGCCATCGCCAGCCAGACCGCGACATAGATGAACGAGGCCAAGAGCCATGTGAACAGGCGAAAGCCATCGCTGAAGTCGGGCACGACACCGAGGGCGAAAATCCCAACCCCGGCCACGATGAGGACCACGACGATGAGGGTCAGCCCGATGGTGGTCAGCCCGGCCACGAACTTGCCGTTGATCACGTCATCGCGATGGATCGGCTGGGACACAAGACGGGGCAGGGTGCCCCGTGACCGCTCCCCACTGATCGAGTCGAATCCGTAGGCGATTCCGAATACTGGCAACAGGAAGGCGACGATCTCCATGAACGAGAACGGGATCGGGTCGGCTCGCACGGTGAACAGCCTGAGGAAGACGGTGGCGCCGGACTCCGACGTGACTTGTGCCGTCTCTCGAAGCGCAGTTGCCGCCCCGTAGACGGTGCCCAAGGCCACCAGGCCAAGGATGAGGAGGAGGATGAGGAACCGGACCGACAACAAGTTATCGGCGAGCTCCTTGCGCGCCACCTCGACCCAACCCGGCCGCCTCCTCTGCCAAACAGCCATCGGCTCGGCCACGGCCGTCATGCGCTCACTCCTTCATGCTCACGGAAGTAGCGGCGGTAGATCTCGTCGAGATTCGATCCGAGATCACGAATCTGCCTCACGCTCAATTCCGCCTCCACAAGGGCCCGGACCACCCCCGAGATGTCCCGCTCGGGCAGGACGACCCGCCACCGGCCGGCTCCGATCGAGGTGACCCCGATCTTGTCACTGAGGCCGGGGAGCCCCGAATTCACTGCCGTCCGCACCTGTTCCTCGGTGGCATCCACGACGAACTCATATACCGAGCTGCCTTCTGACAGCGAAGCAGCCAACTCGTCTGGCGTGCCCTGGGCGACAATCGCACCCTCCACAAAGATCCCGACCCGATCGCAAACCTGTTGCACCTGATTGAGCAGGTGACTCGAGATCAGGACCGCGCGCCCCTCGGTGTGGGCCAGCCGGGAGATCAGAGCGAGGATCTCGACAACCCCCTCGGGGTCGATAGCAGTGGTCGGCTCGTCCAGGATCACCACGTCGGGGTCCTTCACCAGGATGTCGGCGACTCCGAGGCGTTGGCGCATGCCACGGGAATAGGTGCCCACCAGGAAATCGGCTGCATAATCGAGGCCGACCTCATCCAACAACGAAGTGATCCGGTCCTCCGCCTCGACCGGATCGAGCTCGTTGAGACGCGCCGTGTACCTCAGGTTCTGCCGGCCGGTCAGATCGTCATAGAAACCGACGGCGTCAGGCAGGTACCCGACACGTCGCTTGACGCCTATCGCATCGCGCTCCGGGTCCAGGCCGCATACCCGAACCGATCCTTCGCTGGGCTCGGTCAGGCCGAGCAGCATCAGGATCGTCGTCGTCTTGCCGGCGCCGTTCGGCCCGAGAATCCCAAAGATCTCGCCGGGGGAGACCCCGAAGTCGATGCCGGCCACAGCCACCCGGTCTCCGTAACGCTTGACCAGGCCCTCTACTTCGATGACCTTCTCGGTCATCGCTCACCTCCGCCCGTAGCGTCTGAACACCAGGGTGAGGCCAACGAGGGCCACCACGATCACGCCGATGCCCACCAAGCTCCATATGGCAGAAGTCTCGACAGTGGCGCGAACATCGATGCTGTCGGACGTCTCGGCAACCGACGAGCTGAAGGTGATCACATAGTCACCATTGATCGCCTGTCCTGACGGTGTGATGGTCGCCACCACTTGCACCGACTCCCCTGGAGCCAGCTGATCCAAGGTTGGTCGATCGAAAGCCACGTTCCACCCTTGCGGTGGGGTCGCGGTCAGGCCGACATCAGCGAGGGGCGCGGTGCCGATGTTGGTGACGACAAGTGGGAGTTCTGTGGCCTCCTCCCCTCTCACGGTGACATTAAGTGCCTCGTTCAGCGTCACGATGTCGATTGCGAAAGAGCCGGTGATCTGGACTCCGAGCTGAGTCTCGGCCGAGAGACCTGAGCCTTCGGCCCGCGCCGTGATCAGATACTCGCCTGCGGCCACGGTGTCGGGGGGATCGACGTCGACGGTGACCTGCGCCGTCTCGCCTGCTGCGACGGTGACGGTGGACGCCTGGGCTTCACCGGACGGCTTGACCTCGGTCAACCATCCCTCAGGGCCGTTGGCCGAGAGCCCGAACTGGATCTCCTGGGGGGTGTTGTTGGCGATCGCCAGATCGAAGGTGTAGGTGGAGTCCGACGGCCCGCGGAGAGCCGGGAAGTCGGTGGTCATAGTCACGTCGCCACCCACCGACGCAGCGACCCGGATCGAGAGGTCGAGCCGATCGGTGCCCAAGCCGCCGGTGGCGCCAACCGACATCTCGTAGGAGCCCTCGGCCGTGTCGACCGGCACGTCCACCTGGAGCTCGAGGGTCACAAAGCCGGTTTCATCGACCTGCACCTCGTCGACAACGAAGCCCCCACCTCGGAGCTCACCCTCCCACCCCTCGGGGAGGCCGTTCAGGGTGAAGCCGACCCGATCGCCGGGGGGTGAGGCCACTGTCAGCTCAAACGTGGCACTGTCGCCCGGCTTGACGGCGACGCCGACGTAGGGAGAGCTGACCGAGAGGGCAGTGGGCGGGGGAGACTCCTGGGCCAACGCCGGCAGGGCCGACGTCGCTGTCGTCAGCAACCCAACTGCAAACACATGCGACAGGCGTTTCACTTTCATCTCCATTTGGATCCAGTTCTCTTTTTTGGCTCGCATCAACAGCCGCGCGGGAGAATTTCGCTCAGCCAACGTTTAAGGAAGATAAACCTCGGACGACCACGACCTACTGGGCGATATCGCGTCCAATGGCGTCGAGGGCGATCTCTACCATCTCGTTGAAAGTCTGTTGTCGCTCCTCGGGGGTCGTGGACTCGCCAGTGCGGACGTGGTCTGACACCGTAGCGATGGTAAGGGCGCGAGCTCCGTTCTCGGCCGCCACCCCATACAGGCCTGCAGCCTCCATCTCGACCGCAAGGACACCCATCGCCTCCATTCGATCGAAGGCCGCCGGATCAGGGTTGTAGAAGAGATCGGCGGAATGGACATTGCCCACCTTCACCTCGACCCCGCGGGCCGCGGCGGCATCGGCGGCAGCCCGCAACAAACCGAAATCAGCGGTGGCGGCAAAGTCCAGGCCCCCATAACGCGCCCGATTCACTCCCGAATCGGTGCAGGCTCCAATGGCCAGGATCACATCCCTGATCTTCACCGTTGGCAGGATCCCTCCACAGGACCCGACCCGGACCAGACGTTGGACCCCGTATTCAGTGATCAACTCGGTGGCATAGATCGATGCCGATGGGATTCCCATCCCGGTGCCCATGACCGAGATCGGGGCCCCCTTGAAAGTCCCGGTGTACGCCAGCATGTTCCTCACCGCGTTCACCTCCCGGGCTTGATCGAGATAGGTGTCTGCGATGTGTTTGGCCCGCAGGGGGTCGCCGGGAAGCAGGATGGATGGGGCGAAGTCCCCTTTCTCGGCCGAGATATGGGGGGTGGGCATGAAGACGGGCTCCTGAACTGCGGTTAGGTCGGCCACAACCTATTCGATCAGGACCGCCTTCCTCCACCCACGCATCGCCACCCACCAGTGTCATCGCGCCATTCGCCCTCTCGACGTTACCGGCGGGGTGGCCCGTCCTGATCGTGGCGGGGGCTCTAGGCTCGATTCCCATGACCGACGACTACGACTTCCTCCTCAAACTGCGGGCGATACGCGACTTCAAGCCCGACCCGCTAGCTGCGGAAGATCTCGCGGCCATCCTCGAAGCCGGACGATGGACCGGAAGCTCGAAGAACCGCCAGGACTGGTCCTTCGTAGTGATCGCCGATCACGACCGCCTCCAGGAGCTGGCCGATCATGGTGACTTCACCGAACCAGTGCGCGACTCGGCGACAACCATCGTCCTGGTCCAGGAGCCGGGGGGCAACATGTTCGACGTGGGCCGGACTGCGCAAAACATCATGCTGGCAGCCAAGGCCATCGGGGTGGCGTCGTGCCCGATAACCCTCCACCGCGATGCCCAGGCGCGTCGTTTCCTGGGGGTGCCAAGCGACCGGGTCACGCGATACGCGGTGGCCCTCGGCTATCCGGCCGAGGGTGCCGGGCCGAGACACTACGGCGGGAGAAAACCGGTCGACGCGCTCGTCCATCTCGAGCAGTACTGAACCCCTCGATTCGAGAAACTCCCGAAGATCTGTCCCCACGTGGCACTACCGTCAGGTCGCGTATGCGCGAATCGATAGTCCAGGCGCGCGGCCTCACCAAGAAGTTCGGCGACTTCGTCGCGGTCGACGCGATCGACTTCGACATCGCCAAGGGAGAGGCTTTCGGCTTCCTCGGGCCAAACGGGGCCGGCAAGACATCGACGATGAAGATGATCACCACGGTGAGCCCGATCACTGAGGGAAAGCTGACAGTGCTCGGGCTCGACCCGACCACCCAAGGGCGCTCGATCCGGCAGCGGATCGGTGTGGTGCCCCAGGAGGACAACCTCGACCTCGAGTTGACCGTGGCGGAGAACCTCTACGTCTATGGCCGCTATCACGACATGAGCCGGGCCGATATTCGGCGCCGGACCACGGAGTTGTTGGAGTTCGCCCAGCTCACAGACCGGGCCAAGTCGACAGTGGAACCGCTCTCCGGTGGCATGAAACGCCGTCTCACCATCGCCCGGGCCCTGATCAACGACCCCGAGCTGGTGATTCTCGACGAGCCGACGACAGGTCTCGATCCCCAGGCCCGCCATGCGCTCTGGGACCGGCTCTACCGGCTCAAGCAACAGGGGGCCACCCTGATCATCACCACCCACTACATGGACGAGGCCGAGCAGCTCTGTGACCGACTGGTGGTCATGGACAAGGGTGTGATCGCGGCCGAGGGGTCGCCACGGGACCTGATCGCCGAGTACGCACCGCGTGAAGTAGTCGAGCTGCGATTCGAGGACGGTCTGCAGGATCAGGCGGTGCTGAGACTCGACGGCCTGGCCCACCGTTCGGAGGTTCTGGCCGACCGGGTGCTGCTCTACACCGACGACGCCGAGGCCACCCAACACCATATGAACGAACGCGGGGTCCATCCGGAACAGGTCCTGGTCCGTCGCTCGACACTCGAGGACGTGTTCCTCCGGCTCACCGGGCGGAGACTGATCGACTGATGACCGTCCTCACCCGCTCGATGCGCGTCGTCGAAGCGGAGTTGGTGGTCTACCGCCGCACCTGGCGCGGGACCGTGATCTCCAGCTTTGTGAACCCCATATTGTTCCTGTCGGCGATGGGTCTGGGACTCGGGTCCCTCGTGGACTCCAGCGGGGCCGACCTGGGGATGTCCTACCTAACGTTCGTGGCGAGCGGCCTGATTGCTGCCACCGCGATGCAAGCCGGCGCCGGCGAAGGGGCATTTCCGGTCATGGCCGGGATCAAATGGCGCAAAGAGTTCCATGCCACCATCACGACTCCGCTAAGCCCGGCCGACATCGTGTACGGGCGGTTCCTGTGGTCCATCATCCGAATCACGTTCATCCTGGTGGTGTTCGGCGTGATCTCGGCGATGTTCGGCGCCCTCGACCTCGGCCATGCCCTGCTCGCGGTGCCTCCGGGGGTCCTCACCGGCGTCGCCTTCACCACGGTGGTCACCGCCTTCACCGTGACCCGGGAGGACGAGCAGAGTCTTTCGACCCTCTTCCGTTTCGCAATCACCCCCCTCTTCCTGTTCTCAGGCACCTTCTTCCCGATCAGCCAGCTGCCTGATTTCCTCCAGAATGTGGCTTACGCCACGCCCCTATTCCACGGAGTGGAGTTGGTCCGCAAGATCGCCCTGCCCGGGGTTGATCAGTCGGCGGTGACCTCGATGCCGATCTGGATCCACGTCGTCTATCTGACGGCAATGACCGTGATCGGATTGGTGTTGGCAGCGAGATTCCTCGATCGAAGGCTGAGACCATGAGTGTCACCGCTCCCTCACGGCTCACGCCACCACATCGGATGACGCCGTTCCGGGCCCAACGGATCTGGGAACGGAACACACTGGTCTATCGAAGGCTGTGGAAGATCATCGTCACCGGATTCTTCGAACCGGTGTTCTATCTGCTCTCGATCGGAGTCGGGATCGGAGCGTTGGTTGGGGATATCACTCTGCCTAACGGCGTTTCGATCGGATATCCCGCCTTCGTCGCACCGGCGTTGATGGCGGCCTCTGCTATGAACGGGGCAGTTCTCGAGACGACATTCAACATCTTCTTTCGTTTGAAGTTCGGCAATGTCTACGAGGGGATCCTGACCACTCCGCTGGTCCCACGCGACATCGCAATCGGGGAGATCGGCTGGGCCTTGCTCCGGGGAGCGATCTACTCGACGGTGTTCCTGGCGGTGATGGCGCTGATGAGCCTGACCGAGTCGTGGTGGGCCCTGATGACAGTGCCGGGTGCGGTCCTGATCGGATTCGCCTTTGGGTCTTTGGGGATGGCGGCCACCACCTACATGCGCTCCTGGCAGGACCTCGACCTGGTCGCGCTGGCCACGATGCCCCTGTTCCTGTTCTCGGCGACCTTCTACCCGCTCGACGTCTACCCACCCGCCATCCAACAGATCGCCCGGATCTCCCCGCTCTACCACGGAACCGAGATGTTGCGCGCCTTCTCGCTCGGGATCTTCGACTGGACCCTCGCCGGTCACATCGCGTTCCTGGTCGTGATCGGGCTGATCGGGGCCAGAATCGCCTCCCGCCGTCTCGACGGATTGCTCAGGAAATAACCTCAACCGGGCGCGGGCGGTAATTCGAGTCAGGCCTGCATGTGACACAGTTACCATCGTCGTAGCCATGCTCCTAGAACGAGCCGGCTCTCTGGTGATCATCGCCGAGAAACTCGCGAACGTCGACGACGCCGGCCAGCTGGTACTCGTGAGTGGCGAGGCGGGAGTCGGTAAGACCGCATTGGTGGAAGCCTTCTGCCGCGACTATGCCCCGGGTTCTCGCGTCCTCCTCGGGCATTGTGATGACTTGTTTGCTCCTCGGCCTCTCGGCCCGCTGACCGACATCGCTCATGCGTGCGGAGGACCGCTTCAAGACGCCCTGCAAGCCGGGGATGGGCCGGGCGCGTTTGACGCGTTTCTCGAAGAACTGTCGCTGCCGCCCCGACCCGTGATCGCTGTCATCGAAGATATTCACTGGGCCGACGAAGCGACCTTTGACCTGATTCGGTTTGTCGCCCGTCGGCTCCGTCGACTTCGGTGTCTGGTCATTCTGACGTATCGCGACGATCTCGATCGGGATCACCCTCTCCGAGTGGCCTTAGGGGATCTGGTGGAGTCGAACGTGACCAGGATCCAAATCCAGGCCTTGTCGCTCGACGCGGTTCAAGCCATGGCGGGCTCCTCTGCCGTTGATCCAGCGGCGCTTCATTCCGCCACCGGGGGCAACCCATTCTTCGTTGCTGAGGTTCTGGCCGGCGGAGGCCACACCCTCCCTTCCACGGTTCGTGACGCGGTGTTGGGCCGCGCCCAATCCCTGTCATCTTCTGCCCGTGATGCCCTCGATGCGGCGGCCATCCTGAGGGATGGCAGTGACGCCCACCTGGTTTCGGCTGTGGCCGGGACTGCGGCGGCGGCCGTCGACGAATGTGTGGCGGGAGGGTTTCTCGATGATGCCACAGGAGAATTGAGGTTTCGTCACGACCTGACCCGACTCGCCATCGAAAACGCGATCCCGCCGGTGCGTCGGAGGCGGCTTCATGCCCAGGCTCTCGAGTCGTTGGGTGATGATGGTGACCTTACTCGCCGAGCGCATCACGCCTTGGCGGCCGACGACGCTAACGCGGTGCTCCACCTCGCCCCTCTGGCCGCCGCTCAGAGCACCGTGCTGGGCGCCCACCGTGAAGCTGCCGCCTTGTTGGGGGGAGCGGTCAAGTATGCCGATTTGCTCCCACCCGATGAAAGGGCCGCCCTTTTCGAGGCGAGAGCTCGGGCCTGCGAGCGTATTGATGATAAGGACGAGGCCATCTCGGTCGGCAGGGAAGTCTTGGTTTATCGGCGATCCGTCGGTGACCCCACCCAGTTGGCCGTCTGGCTCACGTGGCTTGGTGGGGTGGGCATGAGCGCCGGGACCGTCGAGGCTCGAAACAATGTCATCGAGGCGATCACGCTGCTCACACCTCAGGGAGAATCGGCGGACCTGGCCCGAGCCCTAGCCGCCCTGGCACGACAGCACATGATGCTGTTTGAATCCGAAGACGCCATCGATGTGGGCCGACGGGCGCTGGATATGGCCGAACGCCTCGGCCAGGATGAAATTGCGATCCATGCCGAGGACACTGTGGGATCGGCAATGACCGACCTCGGGGATGACGCTGGATTCGACATCCTTCGCCAGAACCTGGCCCGGTGCCTGGCCGCCGGGTTGGATGAGGACGCCGCCCGAGCCTGCTTCAACCTCGCAGGTGGTCTCAATTTGCAATACCTGCCCCGACTTGCTGCTCCCTACATCGAACAAGGAATCGCAATCGCCACCGCCGCCGATCTGCCGTCTGCTCTGGCCGGTTTGCTCGCACAGAAGGCGGACACAGCCTTTCTCGAGGGGCACTGGGACCAGGCCGTCGAGCAGGCCCAAGACGTCCTGCAACACGTCGGCCCCTTAAATGTTGGCCGACTCTGGGTTTTGGCCACTGTTGCCTGGGTCCGAGTTCGGCGTGGTGACCCCGATCCGCTCGCACCGCTCGAGGAAATGCTCGCGATGGCCGAGACAATCGGATTCGATCCCGAACCGACAATTCATTTGGTCAAGGTGGAAGCTGCCTGGCTAACCAGTGACCCGGCCAGGGCCGCGGTTGAATTCTCTGAAGCGTTGGAGACTTCATCCTGGTTGTCGTCATCCTTGTATCGAGGTCAGGTTGCTCTGTGGAGTCGCCGGCTTGATGTGGCCGCCCCGATCACCCCGCTCGGTGAGCCGTTCCTCCTCCATCTGGCGGGAAGGTATCGCGAGGCCGCGGCGGTCTGGCACGAGCGTGGATGTCCATACGAGGAGGCCGATGCGCTGGGTGACAGTTCCGACGAAGCCGACCTACGCCGATCGCTCGAGATTCTCCAGCGACTCGGGGCGCGGCCGCGGGCTGCCCAGGTGACCAGGCGTCTGCGTGAGATCGGTGTCCGAACCCTGCCACGAGGTCCCCGAGCCACCACGCAAGCCAGCCCGGCCGGGCTCACAACTCGTGAACTCCAAGTTCTGGCTCTCCTGTGCGAGCACCTCAGTAACTCCGAAATCGCGGACCGACTGGTGGTGTCTCCAAAGACCGTCGACCATCACGTATCGGCCGTACTGAGCAAGTTGTCGGTCAGCAACAGGCGGGAGGCCGTGGCCGCCGCCATCGCACTTGGGTTGTCCCCCCAAAATGGGGAGGGGCCTACCACAACATAGGGAGCGTCTCCCGATGACGCTGGGGCGATCCTGTCTTACGTTCGTCGTGAGGTGACCAAGCGACGAAAAGGAGGCTCCCTATGCACCGACACCTCGAAGAACGACCGTCCGCCGCCGGTCTTGGGTGTCCCACCGACGCCACCGGCTCCAAGAGACCAAGCAATTTCGTTGACAAGGACACTCTCACGGATGGAGCGTCTGGAGAACAAAAGGACAAGAAATGACAATCACAATTCATCGACCGATCTGGCAGCAGCGCTTTGTTGTTGTGCTCGGATCGGCGGCGATCCTGGGAGGGGTGGCCTTTGCAGCCCTCCAGAACACCGAGACCGAACCGGTGGAAACAAGAACGGCCATTGCGCCTGTCGCCACCGTGGCTTCCGAATCCGCCGACTACTGGAAGAACCTCCAGTTGATGCAAGACAACTACCTGCCTCCCACCGTGGCTTCCGAATCCGCCGACTACTGGAAGAACCTCCAGTTGGTGCAGGACAGCTACCTGCCTCCGACCGTGGCTTCCGGGTCCGCAGAGATCGAACCCAATGGCCTCAGCGACAATCGAACCAGCGGGCCTCGATAACCCGAATCGACCAGCAAGTGACTCCCGGACCGACAGGTCCGGGAGTCCTTTGTCGGTCTCGGGGTCCCGTCGCATTACGGCTCCAGTCCGGCGTCTCCGCCCAGCACGCCGATGTGCCAGGTGGCCCGGCATTCCGCACCAGGCTCGGTCAGCGGAAGCCGATCGGGCACACTCGCCTATGACGCCTCCGCGTCCCATCTGGAGGTGACGTAACCTCCGGTCGCCGATGATCGACCTCGCCTTCCCTCTCCACGCTCCACACGGGTCGACACTGAACACCAAAGGGTGGCTCCAGGAGGCGGTGCTCAGGTGCCTCCTCAACAATCTCGACCCTGACGTCGCCGAAGACCCGGAGAACCTGATCGTCTATGGAGGGCGAGGGAAGGCCGCGCGGAACCTCGAAAGCCTGCACGCCATCGTGCGCACCCTGGAACGTCTCGACAACGACGAGACCCTGCTCGTCCAGTCGGGCAAGCCGGTGGGGGTCTTCCGCACCCACGAAATGGCGCCACGCGTCCTGATCGCCAACAGTCTCTTGGTGCCCCGGTGGGCCACCCTGGAGCATTTCTGGAAGCTCGAGGCCGAAGGGCTGATGATGTACGGCCAGATGACCGCCGGATCGTGGATCTACATCGGCACCCAGGGCATCCTCCAGGGGACTTACCAGACCTTCGCTGCCATCGCCCAACAGCGATTCGGGGGAAGCCTGGCCGGGACCCTCACCCTTACGGCCGGACTCGGGGGAATGGGTGGGGCCCAGCCACTCGCCATCACCATGAACGATGGCGTGGCCCTGTGCGTGGACGTCGACCCTCACCGCATCCAGCGACGCCTGGAAACGGGCTATTTGGACGTAGCCGCGGAATCCATCGCGGAGGCGGTCGAGCTTGTCGTCTCGGCGAAACTGGAGCGGCGTGCCTTGTCGGTCGGTCTGGAGGGCAATGCGGCAGACCTGTTCCCAGCTCTGCTCGAGATGAGCCTCGATGTCGACATAGTCACCGACCAGACCTCGGCGCACGACCCCTTGTATGGCTACATTCCTGCCGGGCTCAGCATCGCCGACGCGGCGCGCCTCAGAGACGACGATCCCGACACCTATGTCAAGGCGGCGCGGGAGTCGATGGCCACCCATTGCGAAGCCATGGTCGGATTTCAGACCTCAGGTGCGGAGACGTTCGACTACGGGAACAACCTGCGCGGGGAGGCGGAGATCGCCGGATACGGGGCGGCCTTCTCCTATCCCGGTTTCGTGCCTGCATACATCAGGCCGTTGTTCTGTGAGGGCTCGGGCCCGTTCCGGTGGGTAGCGCTCAGCGGCAATCCGGCCGATATCGCCGCCACCGACCGAGCCCTGGGTGACCTATTCCCGGACAACGAGCCTCTGCAGCGCTGGCTCCGGCTGGCGAAGGAGAAGGTCCAGTTCCAGGGGCTTCCCGCTCGGATCTGCTGGCTCTCCTACGGCGAAAGACATCGGGCCGGGCTTCGGTTCAACGAGTTGGTGGCCTCGGGAGAGGTCTCGGCTCCGATCGTGATCGGGCGGGACCACCTCGACTCGGGTTCGGTCGCCTCGCCATATCGGGAGACCGAGGCCATGGCCGACGGCTCCGATGCAGTCGCCGACTGGCCGATCCTCAACGCGATGCTCAACGTTGCGTCCGGGGCCGCCTGGGTTGCGGTACATCACGGTGGGGGGGTTGGGATCGGCAACTCCATCCACGCCGGGGCCCAGGTGGTTGCAGATGGGACCGACCAGGGAGCGCTACGGGTCGAGAGAGTGCTCACCAACGACCCGGGCACCGGCGTGATGCGGCACGCCGACGCCGGCTATGAGATAGCGCAACGGGTAGCAAGAGAACGCGGCGTCGATATCCCGATGTTGTGATCGGCTACTCGTCCTTGGAACGTCGGGCGTCGACGATCGAGCCAACGACGAGGCCAATCGCAGCGCCCACTGCAGGAGCAAGCCAGACCTCGAAAGCGACAAGGGTGCCGAAGAGCAGACTCAGTGCCGCTCCAAGTACCAGCCCGTAACCGGTGTACAACGACCACCTCCAAGAGGGGTGAAAGGCGAGGGGCCCCGAAAACTCGGGGCCCCCGCCTGTACTGCATGCCTATCAGAGGATCCAGATCAGGCCGAAAGTCACGGCTCCGGCCAAGGCGACAACAGCGAGAACCGTCATCACGGTAACTCGGGTCGTCCAGACCCGGTCTTCCCTCAGCATGCCTCGGGCGCCAAGCCCGAATGCAATCGCCAACAGGACGCCGGCTCCGACGAACATGCCGAAGTACCAAGCCTCGGCCAATCCGCCAAGGAACCAGTCGGCGGGAACGTAGTACATCCACGTCCCGACCGCAGCTGTCAGCAAGCCAACGATTCCGATCGTCCATTCAACGATCAGGGACCGTCGCTGCATCCGGGTGACCTCCGACGTTGAGCGCTGAGTTAGCGTCGTCACGAAGTCACCTCCCTTCTTTGGGCACTCGTGTTTCGAGCTGTCCGATTCGAGTTTCCGCGATCGGCATTCCCTTGACTAGGGCCAAGAGACCCGAAACGAGGTTCGATCGACCCTGTCGAGAAAAAGGTATCCCCCGGCACCGATACGCTTGCGCCTGATGACCATTCCCGACCCACATTGGCCGCGAGCCGATGTATGGCTCAATCAGGAGCACCCCGACCCCGAGGTGCTCGTGGTCGGCGTCCCCTCCTCCAAAGCCTCGCTGTCGCCGTCACGTGCGGACTTGAGCCCGATGGCCATGCGGGACCGTCTCGCCCGTTTCTCCACCTTCCACGGTGAATGGGGAGTGGACTTCGGCCAGGTCGCGGTGAGCGACTACGGCAACTGGCCGGTGTCGGAGTCGGACAGGGACCAGATGCCGGGACTGGTCGGAGGAATGGCACGTGGTCTGCCCGCCGTGCCGTTGACCCTCTTCCTCGGAGGGGACAATGCGATCACGAGGCCATTGGTCGGGGCGCAAGCTCCCGACCTTTCGCGGGTGGGGGTCATCACATTCGACGCCCATCACGACGTGCGAACCCTGGAGCTGGGCAGGACCAACGGGAATCCGATCCGAGGGCTGATCGAGGAGGACGGCCTGCCCGGCGTCAACGTCATCCAGATCGGGATCCACAGCTTTGCCAACTCCGCCGAATACCGGGTCTACTGCGAGGAGGTCGGGATCGGAGTCGTCACCATCAGCGACATCGAGGCGGGGGGCATCTCCGAAGTCACAAACCTCGCCCTCGCCTCCCTGGCCGACCGTTGTGACTCGATCTATGTGGACGTCGACATCGATGTTCTCGATCGAGCGTTTGCCCCAGCTTGTCCTGGGGCCCGACCTGGTGGGATGACCGTGCGGGATCTGGCCGAGGGGGTGCGTCGTTGTGCTCGGCATCCGAAGGTGAATGCGATGGACTTCGTCGAGGTCGATGCCGAGGCCGACCACGACGGTATGACCCTGGATGCCATGGCCCACCTGATGCTCTCTGCGGTGGCCGGCTACGCCGAGCGCGGAGGGTGAGTGCAGCGAAGTATCGAACGGAGCCCGCGAGGACACACTGATGACCTTCATCAAGACAATCAGCGAGGAAGAAGCGACCGGCCCGGCCGCCGAGATCTACGAGGAAGATCGCGAAGGCAGGGGGTATGTCTCCAACTACTCCAGGCTGTTCGCCTACCGGCCGGCGGCGTACGAGGCGTGGGGCCAGCTCAACGGGTCGATCAAGGCGGCGATGGGCCTTCGTCGTTACGAGCTGGCCACCTTGGCTGCCGCCCGCACCCTCAAATCCAGCTATTGCAGCCTGGCCCACGGCAGGGTCCTGCGCGACAGGTTCCTCGGAACCGAGAACCTGGTCGCGGTCATAGTCGACCGCACCGCTGCCGATTTGCCTCCCGAGGAGGTGGCCATCATGGACTTCGCCGAGAAGGTGGCCGCCGATGCCACCTCGATCACTGCCGAGGACATCGAGGAACTTCGACAGCTTGGACTGGAAGAAGCCGACATCCTCGACGTCGCCCTGGCTGCCGCGGCTCGCTCCTTCTTCAGCAAGGTGCTCGATGCGATGGGAGCCAACGCCGACTCGGCCTATCGCGACATGGAGCCGGAGCTCCAGGATCTGCTCACCGTGGGCCGGCCGATCGCCGCCGGATGACTTACTCGGCGTTCAGCCGCCGCTGATCACCTGTTCGGCTTCGCGACCCAGCGAGTCGCCATCGCGATGATCGAGAAAGCCGTGTGGCAACCGCACCGGGCGGGGGCCGTGGGAGTGACCGCGCACCATCTGGTGGGCCTCGCCGGGGAAGGGGATGCCCGGATCGAGAAGCCCGGTCAGCCCCACTAACTCCTCCACAGACGAGACCCGAGCAAAGTGGTCGCGGATCCGGGGCCCCACCGGGAAGCCCTTCAGGTACCAGGAGGTGTGCTTCCGAAACAGGCTGACTCCGACTGCTTCTCCGAATCTGTCGACAAGAAGCTGAGCGTGGGCGACCATGATCACCGTCACCTCACCGAGGTTGGGGGCGGGCTGAGGGTCCCGGCCCGCCAGCCGATCGG
The DNA here is from genome assembly GCA_040905925.1 of Acidimicrobiia bacterium. Classification (GTDB taxonomy): domain Bacteria; phylum Actinomycetota; class Acidimicrobiia; order Spongiisociales; family ZC4RG35; genus JALYNX01. The sequence goes on from JBBDQO010000136.1 coordinate 41,963, forward strand.
CCAGGTCCCGGAACAGCCAGGGTCGGCCCAAACAGCCGCGGCCCACGACAACGCCGTCACATCCCGTCATCTGCATCATCCGCACCGCATCATCTGCGGTCCAGATGTCGCCATTTCCAAGGACCGGGACCGAGGTCACGGCCTCTTTGAGGGCACGGATTGCCTCCCAGTCGGCATCCCCCGAGTAGAGCTGTCGCGCAGTCCGAGCGTGGAGTGCAACGGCGGCCACCCCCTCCTCCTCGGCGGTCACACCCGTCTCCAGGTATGTCAGATGGTCGTCGTCGATCCCCTTGCGGAACTTGACGGTCACCGGGACGTTGCCTGCGTTGGATACCGCAGCTCTGACAATCGAGCGAAACAGGTCACGCTTCCAGGGAAGTGCTGCACCTCCGCCATGACGGGTCACCTTCCCCATCGGGCAACCGAAGTTCATGTCGATGTGGTCGACTCGCTCCACGTCGACCAGATAGGAGACGGCTTCACCGAGCGAGCCGGGGTCGGTCCCGTAGAGCTGGATCGAGCGTGGTGACTCGTCAGGTGCGAATCGGGCAAGCTGACGGGTCTTCTCGTCGCCCTCGACTAGCCCGCGGGCACCGATCATCTCCGATACGTAGAGACCAGCCCCGTACTCCCGGCAAAGACGACGGAAGGGGGCGTTGGTGATCCCGGCCATCGGTGCGAGCACGACGGGCGGATCGACGGTGAGGGGACCGATGGAAAGCATGTGTGGAGCAGGCTAAAGAGCCTCGACGTCTTTGATGTTCTGCAGCCTGACCTGGCCGCGGGCGACGAGCTTGCCGTCGGCCTCCCAGGTCACGGTGACCTGCCACAGCTGTTGGGTGCGACCGCGATGGATGGGTGTCGCCTCACCGATCAAGACCCCATCGCGGGTGGCCTTGATGAAATCGGTCTGGTTGTTGACCCCGACCACCCCGACCATCCCGTTCTCCATCGCCCAAAGGGCCCCGGCGGTCGAGGCCAGGGTCTCGATCAGGGTGCAATAGACCCCGCCATGCACCACCCCGTAGGGCTGATGGTGGTTCTCGGTGATTTCGATCCTGCCCGTCGCGTGGTCGGAGGAAACATCGGTCAACACGATCCCGGTGCGGCCGACGAAGTTGGTGCGATCCTCGAAAGGGTTGTCCACTCAAGCCCCGCAACCGGCCGAGACCTGGGCCATGGGCCCGATATCGTCGTTGACGTACTCCCAGACCTCGACCGCCACCCCCTCGTAGTAGGAGGAGTCGAGGATGATCTCCATCCGGGAATCGCCGTTCATGTCGGCGATCGCCGCCACGCTGAACGAGAGCACGAAGGGTGTCTCGCCTTCGGCCGGCTCGAGCACCACCGATTCCACGATGACCGATGTCGCCACATCGCCCTGGACCACCTTCTGCAGGAAGGCGATGGAATAGTCACCCTCCTCCGCCAGGAGGCCATCAGGGACGTCCTCGGCGACTGCCAGCACCTCATTGACTCCGTCACCCTCGAGATCGAATCGGATGACCTGTTTGATGATCGGATTGTCGACGGTCAGGCCCCGCTCGGCCAGCAGGCCCGAGGCCACCGTGGCGTAGGTCCCGTCATCGGTGGTCTCTTGGACCAGATGGGGGTTCAACACCCAGTCGGCAGAGATGGCAACTCCGTAGGGTCCGGGCCAGTCACCTAGTGCCTCTTCGTCGGCGAGGACAACCCCCGGATTGTTCAGCGGCTCACAGAGCAACTCCTCACCGCTCCCGGTGGTTCTGGCCTCCAGCCCCAAGAGGGCGATCTGATAATCCTCGCCTCCGGCAATGGGAAGGCTCGTCCCCTCCTCGACCTGAACCCAACCGCCGCCGTCCCACCATCCCAGGGCGCCGAATCCGGCGGCGATCAAAGGCTCTTCGGCCCAGTTTCCCTCCAGACCTTCAGGAGCCGAGGTGGTCGTCGTGGTCAAACCGCCTGTGCTCGTCGTGCTCTCACCGGCTGTGCTCGTCGTCTCATCATCCGTGGTCGTCGTCCCCTGGATCGTGGTAGTGGTGGACCCCCCCAATGCGGTAGTGGTGGTCTCCCCTGCCTGATCAGCGGTGAACATGACGATGATCACGACGACGATCACCACCAAGAGAACAGAGAGGGCGATTGTCCAACGACGCATCGCCCCCAACCTACCCGTCGTCCGGTAGACGGAAGTAGGAGAGCCGGGTCCCGGCCGCCGTCATCAGCCGATCGAGGAGATGGATTGGGAGCCCGATCACAGTGAAGGGGCTGCCTATGACTCGCTGCACGAAGACACCGCCCATCCCTTGGAGGGCGTAGGCGCCTGCCTTGTCCATGGGCTCGCCACTCTCGACGTAGTCAGCAATCTCGTCCTCGGTCATGGGCACCATCTCGACCATCGTGACGTCGACGACTGCCTGGATCGAAGGGCTCCCCTCCCACCATGCTGCCGCCAAAGCCGTGAACACCTCGTGGGTCTCCCCCTGTAGGCGCCGCAGCATGGAGCGGGCCTCCTCCGGGTGGGCGGGCTTGCCCATCACTCGCCCTTCATGCACGACAGTCGTGTCGGCTGCCACCACGAGACGGTCAGGTGCAGCCACCGAGCCGGCCTTGGCCCTTGCCACCCGCTCGACATAGACCCCCGGCGCCTCGTCGGGAAGCCGGGTCTCGTCGACCTCGGCCGGCTCGACGTCAAAATCGAGGCGAAGCGTCTCGAGGAGAGCCCGTCTCCGAGCAGACCCGGAGGCCAAGACCAATCTCATCGGAGCAGCCTTCCCAAACGGATCACGTGGCTTGGGTGGGCGAGCACGTGCGGATCTGTGATCGGGTCTTCGGTGTAGAACACGGCATCGGCCGGTGCGCCGACCTCGAAGGCGCCCGGCCGGCCGGTGGCCCGATAACCGGCGGTCGACACCGCGCCCACGACCAGAGGCGGGCTCATCCCCAGTTCCAAGAGCCGAATTGCCTCGGCCGCAACCGCGCGGGTGCCCACCGCCAGATCGGTGCCGGCCAAAACGAAAACCCCTGCTTCCACCGCGGTGTCGAGCAGCCTCGCCACGTTGTCGACACCCTCGCGGAGAAGCCGGCCCCCGGTCGAGTCAGCTCCGAGCTGACGGATCACGGCCTCCATGCGGAGAACCGTAGGCACCCACATGCCCCCCCGGGCCCCCAGCTCGATCACGTCGTCATCCGTCAGAAAGAGGCCATGCTCGATGGAATGGACGCCGGCCCGCACCGCCATCGACGGCACCTCGCGGGCCATGGTGTGGATCGCGACCCGGGCTCCGAGACTGTTGGCGACGCTCACCGCCTCGCCCAACTCGGTCTCGGTGAAATTGGGTACGGGCCCGACGCCTCGCCGTGGCCAGTCGCCGACCAGCTTTACCCAGCCCTTCGATTCGGCGACCGCCTCGGCCACCATCCGGTCTATCTCGCCCGTCCCGACCTCACGGCCGAAATTCGGCCAGTACCCGCCTTCGACACCGAGGATCACACCAGCCGCCTCGATGTCGGGCCGCTCCTCCAACGGCATGACGTTCATCATTTCGAGTGCCGTCAGATCGGCCCAGCCCTTGTCCAGGGCCAGCATGACGCCTGCAGCCAGGGCTTCGCCGGCGCGACGAATCGCACCGCTGACGTCGTCAGTAACCCAATCGGCACCTTCGACAGCGGCAAAGTGGGCATGACCGTCGACCAGTCCCGGGATCGCCCACAAACCCTCGCCCACCGTCGAATCAGCTGAGCCGGATGGGTCTGCCCAGCGACCGTCGACCACGGCCCGCACCAGGGTCTCGCCGCCGGGAAGCCGGAGCACCACACGCATTGACACAAGTGCGACGGTAACCGGGTGCCCTTGCCGATAATGCGGGGATGGTCAAGTCGCTTCTAGCCGCCGCCCTGCTGGTTTCTGCCTGCACCGCGGGTGCCGGGGAGGCGACTACCACCACTTCGGCAATACCGGTCACCACGGCCGGGATCACACCGACCACGTCCCCTCCCCTTCCAGTTCAGATCGAAGACTGCTCGGCCCCCCAAGTCCCGTTCTCGCCCTTGTGCGAGGCATTCAAGTTGATACAGGAGTGGCATGTCGACCGACCCGTCGAGGTGACAACTCTGGTCGCGGCCGCCCTCCAGGGTCTCGATGGCTTCGTCACGGAGGAGACTGCCGACCCGCCACGGGCCTTGATCTGTGCGATCCCCGATCCGGCGTTTGGGGAGCTATGCGACCACCTGGCCGCGCGCATCGACGCCGCTTCGATACCGGTGGGCCCGGCCATGGAGGCCGCCGTCATCGGGATGATCGATCAAGGGCTCGACCCCTTCTCGTACTACGTGCCACCGGATCAGGTTGGTGCCTTCAGGTCCAACGGAGTTGTCGGAGGTGTTGGAGTGCTCCTCGACGCCACCGATGCAGTCGGGTCGAGATGTGCCCGAGTCGCACCGACGTGCCAACTCCGGATCGTCTTCGTCGTCGAGGACAACCCGGCAGCCGAGGCCGGTTTGGTGGCAGGGGACATCATCACCGCCATCGACGGCACCAGCGTCGATGGTTTGGGGTTCGTCGAGGCTGTCAGCCGGATAGCGGGTGATGAGACGGGCATGGTCCAGATCACTGTCGAGCGAAGCGAGGGCGTGGTCGAGGTCTTCGGGATCGAGCGAGACGAACTGACGGTGCCCACGGTCGAGATCGACATCCCTCGGCCCGGCGTCGGGCTCATCCGGATCCCCGACTTCGAGGACGACATCCCTGATCTCGTTCGCCAGGGCCTGACCGAGCTCATCGACAGCGGGATCGACACCCTCGTCGTCGACCTCCGCGACAACCCTGGCGGCTATGTCGACGTCTCGGTGCTGGTGATGTCCGAGTTCATAGAGGAGGGTGTGCTGATCCATACGTCGGCACCCGGGGAAGAGGCCGACGTCACCGCTCTGGGAGATGGTGTCGCCACCGACGTTGGCTTGGTCGTCTTGGTCAATGCAGGCACCGCCTCCGCGGCAGAGATAACAGCGACCGCCCTCCGCGACCGTCGGAGCGCGGTTGATAGTCGGAGAGCCCACCTTCGGCAAGAACGCAGTGCAGATACCCTTCGAGCTTCGGAACGGAGGAGAGTTCTACGTGGCCGTCGCCCACTGGACGAGCCCTGACGGAGAATCGGTGGCAGAAGGGGGAATCGTCCCCGACCATTCTCTCTCTTTGCCCGCCGACCTGACTCCGGAAGAACTCGTCGAACTGTCACTGGGAGTTGCCCGATGAAAGGCGCGCGCAACGTGGCGTCCTTCACTGCCCTAGTGCTCGCATTCGGCGCATGCACGACTTCCGGTCAGACAGCGGCCACACAACCCGTCACCATCGACACACCGGCGGACCCGTCGTCCACGAATTCGGGGGCCAACGACCGCAATCTGGACACGGTGACTTGTGATCAGGCGATCGAGGACGTCGAAATCGTGTGCGAGGTCTACGAGCTGATACGGCGTCACTACGTGGACGATCTCTCAGACGCCAATCTCGCCGACGCCGCAATGCTGGGTGTCGCCGATCTCGATGGGTCCACTTCCACCGCCGACTTGGTGTGCGCCGTCCCCTCCGGCGAGTTCGCTGCCACCTGCAGGCTGACAGTCGACGAGGCGGAAACCACGACCGAAGCGGCCGAGGCGATGGTGTGGGGTTTGGCGACCTATGCCCTGGACGCCAACTCGGTCTATCTCGACCGTGCGTCAGTGGCTCTCCTAGAAGAGGAGCAGGACGGCGAGATCCAGGGGATCGGCGCCCTGGTCATCGCCGAGGACTCATCTGGCGGAGTGGAGGAGCAATGCTCGGTGATCTCAGCTGAATGCCGTCTCACAATCGTCTCGACGATCACCGGCAGTCCTGCCGAGGACGCCGGGCTCGTCCGTGACGACATCATCATCGGCGTCGATGGAGCCGACGTCGGTGGGTGGACCGTGGACGAAGTCACGTCAATGGTGCGAGGAGAGGCAGGTAGTGCCGTGGTCCTCACCATCCTTCGTGACGGCGGCGAGTTCGACGTCACCATCACCCGGGCCGAGGTGGTGATCCCAGTCGTTGAAAGCCAACTTGTCGGCGACTCCGGCTACGTCAGGCTCAATCTGTTCACGGGCGATGCCGACGAACAGTTCGAGGAAGCGGTGTCCAACCTCCTCCAGAACGACATCGATTCTCTTGTGATCGATCTGCGGGACAATCCCGGGGGCCTCCTCGACACTGCGATAGAGGTCGCATCCGTCTTCCTCGCCGACGGCGACGTGGTGGTGACGGAAGGCCCCGAATCGAGCACTTCCTACGAAGTTTCGGGGCAGCTGCTCGTCCCGGCCGATCTCGATGTGGTGTTCGTGGTGAACAAGGGAAGCGCCTCGGCCTCGGAGGTGGTGTCGGCCGTGCTCCAGGAACGGGACAGGGTGACGGTGGTCGGCGAGAGCACCTTTGGCAAGAACACCGTTCAGCAGCGGTTCGGGCTCTCCAACGGCGGCGCGTTGAAGCTGACCATCGCTCGCTGGGTGACCCCGGGCGGTCTCGACTTCGGTGACGTGGGTGTCAGCCCCGACGTGGAGCAGCAATTCGACAGCGGGCTCCCCGTCGACAGCGTCGTCAGGATGGCTCTGGAGGCTTCGCTGATCGTCGCCAGTTGATCCCCGTCACTGCAACGGGTAGGCGATCCCGGTGTTGGCGTGACAGTCGTACCCGTGCGGGTTCTTGGCCAGATACTGCTGGTGGTAGTCCTCGGCGTAGTAGAACTCTCCCAGTGGCGTGATCTCGGTGGTGATATCACCGAACCCGAGGGGCATCAACGCCGCCTGGTACTTGTCCTGGGATCTCTTGGCCGTCTCCAACTGGGCATCGGTGGTGGTGTAGATCGCCGAGCGATACTGGGTGCCCATGTCATTCCCCTGGCGCATCCCCTGTGTGGGATCGTGGGTCTCCCAGAAGGTCCGGAGCAGCTCCTCATAGGACACCTCGGCAGGGCGATAGACCACCAGCACCACCTCACTGTGACCGGTGCGACCGGTGCAAACCTCCTCGTAGGAGGGGTTGGGGGTGTAGCCCCCGGCGTACCCGACTGCGGTGCTGTAGACGCCCGGCATCTTCCAGAACCTCCGTTCGGCGCCCCAGAAACAACCCATACCGAAGACGGCGCTCTCGGTGTCATCCGGGAAAGGCGGTGCCAATGGGTTCCCGTTGACGAAATGGGCGGCGGGCACCTGGACCGCCTGGTCTCTGCCTGAGAGGGCTTCGGTCGCTTCCGGCATTTCGGTCTTCTTTCGTCCAAACATCTCGATCGACCTCCTGGCCCATACAACCCGGTCATTTGCCCAAGCGTTCCCGGACGACCTAATTTCTTGGGAGACCCATGGTGCGATTCAAGAAAGAGCCAGTCAGCAAGGGTTTCGACGACCGACGGGGTCAGAGCGGGCCGAGACGTGGGATCGCGATCGGTGGCGCGGCAGGTGGTATCACCTCATCGTCGTCTTGATCGTCACCTTGCTTGGCGGCGGTGGGATCGACCCGGGAACCCTGGACGACATCACCGATGCCCTGGCCCCAGGTGGGGAGGCCCCCGTCAACGAGGGCACATTGGATCCAGCCACCGATCCCTACGCCGATCTCAAGGCCTACATGAATACGGTCTACATCGACCTCGATGCGATGTGGGCCGAGATCTTCACGGCTGCCGAGCGGACCGACTACCGAGCACCGGGCTTCGTCATCTTCGAGGTCTTCACCGACTCTGGATGCGGCGGGGCCGACGAGGCGGTCGGGCCCCATTACTGCCCGCTGGATGAGCAGATCTATCTCGATTTTGACTTCTTCACCCAGCTCAGGGATCAATTCGGGGCCGAAGGCGATTTCGCCCCTGCCTACGTCATCGCCCACGAGTTCGGACACCACATCCAAACGGTGATCGGCGTCTCCGATGAGGTTCGCGGCCTCCAGCAGCAGAGTCCCGACCAGGCCAACCAGCTCTCGATCCTCATGGAGCTGCAAGCAGACTGCTTCGCGGGGGTCTGGGCCTCGACGATCGCGGTCGGAACCGGGACCGGAGAATCGATCGAGTTGGACCCCGGCGAGATCCAGGAGGCGATCGATGCGGCATCGGCAGTCGGTGACGATCGCATCCAGGGTCAGGCGACAGGCCAGATGAACCCCGAGACCTGGACCCACGGCTCGGCCGAGCAACGAGCGGACTGGACTCTGACGGGTTATGAGTCCGGTGACCCGGGCGCTTGTGACACCTTCTCAGCAATCAGTTGACAGCAAGGCCTACACCGGATCGCTGACGATCGCCTCGGCCTCGATCTCCACCTTCCAGCGCTCATCCAACAGACCGGCGACCACGATCATCGTTGACGCCGGCATCACCTGGCCGAATACCTCACCATGGGCCCGCCCGACTGCCTCCGAATACGAGACATCGGTGAGAAAGGAGCGGGTTCGCACCACATCGCTCGCCTGGGCACCCGCCTTGTAGAGGGCGTCGAGGATGATCTCCAGACAGCGCCTGGCCTGTGTCTCCGGGTCGGGGTCGACCTGACCGTCGGGCCAGATCGGCGCGGTTCCAGACACCAGCACCCGGTCACCAATCCGCACCGCCCGACTGAACCCGATCAAGGGTTCGAACGGCGACCCAGAGGAGATGTTGAATCGGGCCATGACCGACCTTAAACCGGAGCGGGGCGTCGATCCCACTTCACGTGAGCGGGGGCATTGGTTACCCTTTCCCCGCAACCGATGCGCTGTCGTCGCACCCTCTCTTCGCTCTTGGCCGTCACTCTGGCCGCTGCTGTGCTCGCCGGCGCCGCCTCCCGGGCCCGCGCCCAGAGCGTCGAGGAGGCCGAGCAAGCTGTCGGGCAGGCAGAGGAGCAAGCCGAGGTAGCCGCCGGTCTGGTGGACGATGCCATCGCCGAGCGCTCACAGATCGAAACCGAGCTGGCAGCCAGCATGGTCAGACTGAACGAGCTGGCTGAGCAGCTCTCGTCGGTCGCCGCTGGCGTCGACCGGCTCCAGGGCCAGATCGGTTTCGCGGACGCTGAGCTGTTGGGCATCGAGGCGGACATCGAGACCCAGGCAGTTGACGCATATATGACTGCTCTCAGCGCTCCGGGCGTCACCTTCGTCAATTCGGACAACGTGGAGGACGCGATGGTCGCCGGGCTTTTCGTCGGTGATGTCATCTCGGACGGGCAGGAGAAACTCGACACGCTGGTGTTGAAGCGCCGTGACCTCGAGGCCCTGGTAGCCACCTTCGTGGCCGAACAGGAGAAAGTTGCCGAGCTCAAGACTCAGGTAGACAGCGAGGCCGAGAATCTGGCGCGACTCTATGAAGAGGCGGACGCCGAAGTTGCCGAGGCGATTCGTGAGGCCAACAGGTCGGCGGCGGACTACAGCGAAGCGCTGAGTGCGGTCGATTCGGCCCAGGCTCGCGAGGCCGAAAAGAGACGCCAAGACGAGCGCGACCCGCAGACCACCAGCCCGCCGGACACACCGGACGAAACGTCGACATCGACCACGACCTCGGTTCCGGTCATCGGCACCACCGAAGGGGGGAATGGCGGGAGCGGGGAGGTGACCTTTCCTGCCGCGATTGAGCGCTGGCGCGACGAGGTGAGCCAGTTCTTCCCGCCGTCTCGAGTCAACGAGGCCCTGGCCATCATCGAATGTGAGAGCCTGGGAGACGCCGACGCCTACAACCCCTATTCAGGCGCTGCAGGGCTGTTCCAATTCCTCCCATCGACATGGGCTGCGACCGCCCCCAAGGCAGGATTCGAGGGCGCGGAGCCCTTCGATGCGGTGGCCAACATCGGAACTGCGGCGTGGCTGGCCCATCAGTACCAGGATCTGGGGATGGGCTTTTGGGGACCTTGGTCGTGTCGGCGAGTGCTGAACTGACCCCCAACCGCCCTTCATAGGACCCCCAAAACGGACCAAATGGAAACCGTCGACCTCGATCCCCGCCGCCAGGTTCTCTTCATATCGCTTGCCTTGGCGGTGGCGCTTCCTGGTGTGTTCATCCGGTTGACAGGTGCGCATCCCGACCCCGTCGTGGGAGCGTTTCTCTTCGGCCTGGCGATCGTGGGAGCAGCGTTCATCCTCTCCTGGGCCGCCGAGGTGGTCCAACTGGATATCGCGGCGGGTCTCGCCCTGGCTCTCCTGGCATTGATTGCGATCCTCCCTGAATACGCCGTCGACTTCGTTTTCACCGCAAAGGCAGGCGAGGAATTCGCCGAGACCGGGCAGGCGGCCCAATACGGGCCGCTCGCCCTGGCCAATATGACCGGTGGCAACCAATTGTTGATAGGGCTGGGGTGGCCGCTGGTGATCCTGCTCGGGACCTATCGGGTGAGGAAGACCCAAGCCTCCCCACAACGGGCAGAGGGCACCACCGAGACGACCATCAACCTCGAACGATCCCAATCAGTGGAGATCGCCTATCTCACCATCGCCTCCCTCTACGGGCTGTCTCTGTTCCTGAAGGACACTTTGACCTTGTGGGACGCCGGGATCCTCGTCTTCATCTACGTGCTGTATCTCCGGCGCTTATCCGGGGCCCCGCCCTCCACGCCCCATCTCGTTGGGCCCTCCGCCTATCTCGGGTCCCTTCCCAAACGCAGACGGCGGACCATCAACTACACCTCGTTCGCGGTGGCGGCCGGTGTGATCCTGTTGTGCGCTGAGCCGTTTGCCGAGGCGATCGTCGAGATGGGTGCGGCGCTCGGTGTCAGCGAATTCCTCCTGGTGAAATGGATCGCACCTACCGCGTCCGAAGCCCCCGAGCTCCTGGTGGCTGCCCTCTTTGCGTGGCGCCTGGCGTCACGGACCGGCTTTGGCGCTCTGATCTCCTCGAAGGTGAACCAGTGGACGTTGCTGGTTGGAACCCTCCCCATCGTCTTCTCCCTTTACTCGAGGACGACACACGGGCTTCCGCTCGACAGACAACAAAGGGTGGAGCTCATGGTCACCGCGGCTCAGTCGGTGTTTGCGGTCGCCATCGTTGCCAGCCGCTCGGTCTCGACCAAGGAGGCTTGGGTCATGCTGGCGCTGTTCATCGCCCAGCTCCTGGAGTCAGGCCTCGCCGAGCTCGGCCACCTCTCCGAAGAGGCATCGGCGCAGGCCCGAATCGGCGTCGGCATCGTGTTCCTCCTCGCCGCGGCCTGGGTGCTGCGCAAGGACTTCCGCCGCCTGGTTCAGGTGGTCCGTGACGGATTGCGCGCCCCATGGGGCGAGTTGGTGCGGGACGAGGAAACCTGATGACGACCCCCTTCTAAGCACCTGGTCGGTGTTGTAGGTTCCGGTAGGCAAGAGGGGGTTCGTCATCGCAAAACAGCATTTCTCGCCAGCCGTCTTCACTTTTCTCACCGAGCTGAGCCAGCACAACGAAAAAGCCTGGTGGGACGACAACAAGCAGCGTTACATCGAGGTGATCCGGGAGCCGGCGCTCGACTTCATCGACGACTTCGGCCCACGTCTGGCGCGGATCTCACCTCATTTCACCGCGGACGCGAGGGCGGTCGGGGGCTCGTTGATGCGCCCGTATCGGGACACCCGGTTCTCCAACGACAAGACCCCCTATAAGACCAACGTGGGCATCCAATTCCGTCACGCCGTCGGCAAAGACATCCATGCCCCCGGTTTCTACGTGCACCTCGAGCCAGACGCCTGTTTCGTCGGAGTTGGCATGTGGCACCCCGAGACTCCGGTGGCCCGCCAGATACGCCAGGCGATACACGACGACCCACCCGGTTGGAGGAAAGCCGCCAAGGGCAAGTCCTTTGCCGACGTGTGGTCTATCGAACAGGACGAGGACGAGACGCTGAAACGAGTGCCCCGCGAATTCGACGGCAACCACGCCTACGCCGACGATCTGCGGATGAAGAGCTTTGTCGCTGGGGCCTCGGTGGCCGATCAAATGGTCGCCTCAGCCGGGTTCGACCGCGAGCTGGCGGCGATGTATGCCAAAGCGGGTAGCTTCACCTCCTTCATCTGTACGGCCATCGGGCTGCCGTTCTAGATTTGCGGCCCGATCACATCGGCCTAACTTATGGAGGGCCGACGACTGGGGAAGCTGAGGAATGACGACCTTTCCGGGAACAGTTGCGTTCGAAGACGACCGGGTACCGGTCACAGTGGGTATCGATATCGACAAGATCACCCTGATATCGGGTGTGATCGAGATCGGTGAATGGCCCGCGGCCGAATGCACTTTTGTGGAGAAAGGGGACGGGAGCTGGGTCATTGAAGCCGAGGACGATTCCGTCTTCTTCCTGCCCGATGATCCCGGCCGCTTCGCACGAGGTCTCGTAGGGCATCTCGTCATCGACCCCGATTCCCTGAAAGACACGATGAGCTCGACCGGGACTTCGTCGGGCGCCGGTGAATTCACCGTGCCAGAAGGGCCCGCCGCCAAGCCACTGACGCTGGTGGGCTTCTATGCCCTCTGCCTTGTGACTGCGGCACTCGGTTTCTGGGCCCTCTTCAGCCTCATCGCCTGATCACGTCGGGAGCTCCATCCACCCCCCGACCCTGTCGAGCAGGTACACGCTGACGTCATGAGACCGATCGAGGACGTCACATAGCTGTTCCCGGCCCATGAGCACATCGACCAGGCTCACCGATGACTTCCCGGTAAGTGTCAGCCGCCGTTCTGGAGCGTCGGTGACCGCCCCGTACGAGTCGATGGCCTGCACCTCGACGGCAAGTGAGAGTCCGCCGATTCCGGCCAGATCGGTGGCCAGCACCAGCAGGTCTGGAGGGTTGTGCAGCGGCGGCACCGCCCAATTGAAGAAAAGGTCGAGGTGGTAGACATCTTCGGGCTCTTGAAAGTCTGAATCCATCTCCTCGAGACGCTCCCGCAACGACAGGATCACCCGCGGGTCTCCATCCAGGGCGAGATGGAGGTCGATTGGCCCCCCACAACCGGCCTCCGGGTGCAGATCCACCTCCCAGGATTGGCGAAGCGAATAGGTCTCGACGAAATGCCGCTCGTCGTGCACATGGAATCCGTGCTCGGTGGCGTGCTCCTTGAGATCGGTGACAAACCCGGCGATGTCGATCGACATTGATTGGGAGGTTATTGACATCCGGGCTCAAAACACAGTGAGACGATCGTCGGTGTCTCCGCCGCCGGTCGGGTCCCGGGCGAGACGATCGGCATAGATCTTGGTCACCTCGGCGCCGAACAGGAAGACGGAGGACAGGATGTTGGCAAGCAACAGGACGACCACGAATGACCCGGCAAAACCTAGAGCCGTGGGAGAGCCCAGAATCGTGAAGTAGAGACCGATCCCGTAGGCGGCGACCATGAAGACCACCGCGGTGAAGAGGCCGCCCACCCAGACCGCCTTCCACGGGACTGTCTCCTCGGTCAGAGTCTGAAAAATCAACGCGAACACGAATGGGAGCAGGACGAGGGACACCAGCGGCGTCAACAAGGCAAAGAGCGAATCGAGCCCCTCGAGCCCGGTCGGGAGCACAGAGTCCAAAAACCCCCAGACCGCGTTCACCAGCCAGAGGGCGATCATGATGATCCCCAGGCCGAACACCCAAAGAAACCCGATCCCCCGTTTGCGGAGCAGACCGATCAGCCCGGAGATCCGCTCGTAATCCACGTCGAAGATGTCGTTCAAGTCGTGCTGTAGTTCGATGAAGAGACTCGAGGCCGACCAAAGCAGCAGCACGAAGCCGATGAGGGCCGCGGTGTTGGCTGAACTCACCGCGCTACCGAGGAATGTGGCCATCGCATCGGCCACATCGGGCCCCGCGATCGACTCAACCCCCTCCAGGAGCTCGCGCTTGGCCTCTGCCGAGCCGCCAAGGACGAGGCCCGCGATCGAGACGGCGATGATCAGCACCGGAGCCAGGGCAAACACCGCGCGATAGGCGATCGCAGCAGCCATCCGGCCGGCCCGGTCGTCGCCGAACTCCTTGCCCGCCTCGATCAGAAACTCGACCGGGCGCCTGAGCCGGGCGGGCAGCCTCTGGATCATGGGACCAGCGTATCCGTGGCATACACTCGCCGACCGTGAGTCATCCCTTCCCCCCGCCCATCGAGACGATGGAGGCCAAGATCTCCGAGAGCTGGCCCAAGGGAGACTTCCTCTACGAGCCCAAGTGGGACGGTTTCAGGTCGATTTCTTGGTCTCAACCCGAGATCCGGCTCGATTCCCGAAGCCAGCGACCGCTTCTTCGCTACTTCCCTGAGCTGAGACCCGCCCTGGATCAGCTTCCCGAAGGCACCGTGGTCGATGGCGAAGTGATCGTGGTAGTCGACGGGGTCACCGATTTCGCGACCCTCCAGCAACGCATCCACCCCGCGGAATCCAGGATCAAGATGCTCTCAGAGTCCACTCCGGCCGAGTTGGTGGCCTTTGATCTCCTCGCCGATGGCGGAGAGGACCTCCGGGAAGCACCGTTTGTGGAGCGCCGCAAGCGTCTCGAAGCCCTCACCTCCGGTCTCGAGTTCCCATGGCACCTGACCCCACAAACCGACTCCGAAGCGACCGCCCGCAGATGGTTCGACGAGTTCGAGTCGGCCGGGTGTGACGGGATAATCGCCAAGGTCCCCGCCCTCGCATATCAACACGGAAAGCGGGCCATGATCAAGATCAAACACCGGCGAACGGTGGACTGTGTGGTCGGTGGGTTTCGGGAGCACAAGGACGGGGGCAAGATCGGATCACTCCTCCTGGGGGTTTACGACGATCAGGGTCAGCTCCATTTCATCGGGCATTGCTCCGGTTTCCCCGATGGGCAACGTGTTGAGATCTATAAGCGCTTTCTGGACCTGGTAGCGGAGGACAGCTTCGATGCGGAGGCCCGCGTCCCCGGGGCGCCCAGCAGGTGGTCGTCGGAGAAGGACGCCGCATGGACCCCGGTTCAGCCGGGAGTCGTCGTCGAGGTGAGCTACGACCAGTTGGAGGGACATCGATTCAGACACGCCACAAGGTTTCACCGATGGCGCCCGGAGAAGGACCCAATGAGCTGCACCATGGACCAACTCGAGCGCCCTGAAGGGCCCGGATTCGAGGAAGTGGTCGCGTGACGGTTCTGGAAGTCTCGGACCTGACCCACGACTACGGGGAGGTGGTCGCGCTCAGGGATTTGACCCTTCAGGTCCCCGAAGGGGTCACCGGGCTGGTGGGGGCCAACGGGGCGGGAAAGACGACCCTCCTACGGCTCATGCTCGGGCTGCTTCACCCCACCGCCGGTTCGATGCAAGTCCTCGGACACGACCCCCAACGAGAGCCGCTGGCGGTGCGAACCAAGATTGGCTACATGCCCGAGGGGGACTGTCTCCCAAAGGATCAAACGGCCGCTGATTTCGTCGCCTACACCGCTCAGCTGGCAGGGATCCCACCTCGCGAGGCAAGACGGAGGGCATCGGAGACCCTTTTCCTTGTCGGTTTGGAAGAGGAGCGGTTCCGCTACCTAGGTGACTTCTCGACGGGCATGCAGCAGAGGGTCAAACTGGCCCAGGCCATCGTCCATGACCCGGATCTGCTGCTCCTCGACGAGCCGGCGTCCGGTCTCGACCCTGAGGGTCGCACCCAGATGCTGGATCTGATCCGCAGGCTCGCCGAGTTCAAGGTCAACGTCATCCTCTCCTCGCATGTGCTGACCGACATCGAGCAGACGTGTGATTGGGTGGTCATGCTCGACGCCGGGGACCTACTCCGCTCCGGTCCCCTCGAAGGTTTCGAGAAGCTGGGAACGGTGATAGTTGAAGTGCTCGATCATGCCGACCAGGTCGCTGCCATGCTTCATGGCCGTGGTTTCGAGGCCACGGTGGAGGGTCAGCGTCTGGTGGTCGGCCCGGGCGACGACGCCCTCGAAGAGGCGATCGTCGCCGCGGCGGCGGCGGCCAATGCCGGCCTGGTACGGATGATCCGGGGCTCGGCGTCACTCGAGGACCTCTTTCTCGCTCGCGAGGTGATGCCATGACCGATCAGGTCATCTACGACCGTGGCTATCGGACCTACGACGGGCCACGACTCGGCCCGGCCGGGGCTCGCAGGGCGGTCTTCAAGGACGGGGTGCGCCGGGTTCTCGGGCTGGGACGCAAAGCCCGGGAAAAGATCTTCCCTTGGAGCCTGATCGGAATCGCGGTGATTGCCGCGGCGATCTTCATCGGCATTCACTGGGCCATCGGAAACATCGAAGAGAGTCTCCGCGAGGGAGCCCCGACCTACGGTGGCCTGTTCGATTTCTACTCGGCCATCTCCCTCCTGTTCATAGCCCTCGCCGGCCCCCAGCTCCTGATCCCGGACCGGACCAAGGGTGTCCTCTCCGTGTACTTCTCACGCCCGCTCACGGTCGACGGTTATCTCACATCGAAGATGGGGGCCTTCGCGACGGTGGTCGGCGCCATCTACATCGTCCCCCAGCTTCTGCTCCATCTCGGGCTGTCGCTGATATCGGACGACGGGTTCCTCCCTTACCTGGGCGACAACCTCGACATCCTCTGGAAAGTGCCGGTCACCACCCTGGCCTTCATCGCTCTCCACGGATCCGTTGTATTCATCCTGTCCTCGGTGATCGACCGGACCGGGATCGCCGCTGCCTCGTTCCTCGGCATCCTCGTCGCCGGTGGCGGGGTCGCCGGGAGAGTGGCCGAGGCCACGTTCCCCGGTGCCCGATACGCCTCGCTGCTTGCCCTCGACCAACACCCCAGGATCATCCGCGACTACCTCTTCGAGGACACCGTGTCATACCCGGCCGAGATCGCCGGCTTCGAGGTCTGGGTCTCGGTAGTGGTGATCGTCGTGCTCATGATCATCGGTGCGTGGTTCCTCCGCTGGCGCTACCGGAAGCTCGCATGACCGACACCATCGTCGTCACCGAGATGTCAAAGTGGTTCGGGCTCAAAGTCGCAGTCAGCGAGGTGACCATCGGCTTCAGACCCGGCGTCACCGGTCTCCTCGGGCCCAACGGGGCGGGCAAAACCACCCTCCTCCGGGTCATCACCGGCCTGCAACGCCCGTCCCAGGGCAACATCCGGATCCTGGGAGTGGACCCCCGCGCCGATCCGGTCATTTATCGGAAGATCGCGCTGGTTCCCGAGGACGAGACCGTCTACGACCGCCTCACCGGGCGCCAATTCGTCGAGCTGGCGGCGCGCCTGGCCAAGGTCGACAATCCGAGGACCCGGGTGGACGCGGTAATCGAAACGGTTGGTCTCTCCGATGCCGCCGGGCGCGCCCTGGGCGGGTTCTCCAAGGGCATGAAGCAAAGGGCCAAGGTAGCACAGGCACTCGTCTCCGACCCCGAGGTCCTGTTGCTCGACGAGCCGCTGAACGGAACCGATCCGGTGCAACGAGCCCACCTCATCGACCTGTTCCGACAGCTCGGTGACGAGGGGAAGACAGTGATCGTCTCCTCCCATGTCCTCGCCGAAATGGAGAGGATGACTGATCGGGTGGTGGCGATGGTCGATGGCCGACTCGCCGCGGTGGGCGACGTGGCGACGATTCGTGCCGCCATGACCGACAAGCCGAGGCGGGTCTACGTCGAGGCCAGCGATCCCCGACGATTGGCATCTTCTCTGATCGTGACCCCAGGAGTGGTTGGCGTGGCCATCGACGGCGGGACCGTCCACGTCGAGACCTCTGATGCCGGAGACCTGGCGCGACAGCTCCCGGTCATCGCTTTGGAGAACGGAATCCGGCTCGCAAGGGTGGAGCCGGTGGACGAGTCGCTGGAGTCGGTGTTCCGTTACCTGGTCGAGGGTCGTTGATGACTCTGGCGATCCATCTCTACCGGAGGATGATGCGCCGGGGACGGGTCATCGCCCTGGTCGCCCTTTCCTCGGTTCCGGGTCTCGTCTATTGGCTGGGCGTCTTCGATGCCGACAGCGGCGAAGCAGCAGGTCTCTATTCCGAAATCGTGTCTGCGGTGGGGTACACGTTTGTGATCGCCGCCCTCATTCTCACCGCCGCCACGCTTCGAGAAGAGAAAGACGCCGGCACCCTCCCCTACATCTACATGCGCCCGATCTCACGACCCTGGTTCGCCGCTCAGTCGATCATCGCCGGATCGGTGGCGGCGATCGTGATCGGCATTGGCAGTTGGTTGGCCACCGTGCTGGCTTCGATCGCCGTCGGAAACGGCCTTGGGCCAACCCTTCCCGCGCTTTCGCTGTTTGTGGCGGCGGCCATCGGGTATGCCGCGGTGTTCGTCCCTCTCGGCTATCTGGCGCCCCGTTCCCTGCTGATCGGGCTCGGCTACATCATCGTTTGGGAGACCATCCTGGCCAACGTCGTAACCGGACTGGCCCAGTTCTCGATCTGGCGCATCGCCCTGTCGATCTACGCCGGGCTCGAGGACGATTTCGGCCGGGTGGCGAGCGACACCCTGGGCCCGGTCACCCCGGGCGTGGGAGGTGGGGTCGCCAAGCTGGCGGCGGTGGTGTTGATCGGGCTTGGTGCCCTCACCTGGACCCTGCGCCGGCGCGACGCTCTATAGGCCTCCCGCTAATTGGGTTGCACAGGTCCGCATGTGACACCTGTGCCTCCCAATTACGAAACAGAGGGTCAATACTGGTCGTCGGGGCGGCGTTGTCTCGAGGGCTGGACCCGTGGCGGCTCACCAGGCATCTTCGGATAGTGAGGCGGCCAGGGGGCATCGCCGATCCCGTTCTCCTCGTCCCTGGCCATCCACTCCAACAGGGTGTCGATCCGTCCCGCCGCCTCGTCGATGCCGTCGGTGAGGTCGCCGACCTTGGCGTACCGATCCCGGAACCGGTCAAGCGGGAAGTCCTCGATGGCGACGTCGCCCAACTCGTCCCAGGTGATCGGCGCCGAGATGAACCCGGTCGGTCTCACCCCATAGGCCGATGACACCGACTTGTCCCTGGCGTTCTGGTTGTAGTCGATGAAGACGCCCTGCCGTTCCTCCTTCCACCATTTGGTGGTCACCTCGCCCGGCATTCGTCGCTCCAACTCCCGGGCGAAAGCGAGCACGGCTCTCCTGGTCTGGAAGAAATCCCAGAGCGGTTCGATACGCACATAGACATGTATCCCGCGACTCCCCGAAGTCTTGGGCCAACCGACCAGCCCAATCTCCTCGAGTAGCTCGTGAGCCGCGGCCGCCGCATGACGGACCTGGTCGAAGGTGACCCCGGGACCCGGGTCGAAGTCGAAACGCAGCTCATCTGGATGGTCGGTGTCCTCGGCCCGGACCGGCCACGGGTGGAAATCGAGACAACCCAATTGGGCGAGCCGGACCACATCAGCCTCGACCCGGGGCACATTCATCCGACCCGGTCGCTGCGATGGGAACCGGATCTGCACCGACTCGAACGGTGAGTTGTTCGCCGCCCTCTTGTGATAGATCGGGTCTTCGTCGACGGTGCCCATGTAACGCTTGAGCATGGTTGGCCGGCCCCTGATCCCGCGGATGGCCCCTTCGGCGACCACCACGAAGTGCTCGATCACGTCGAGCTTCGTCCAGCCCTGCCGGGGGAAGATCACCCGGTCCGGGCTGGAGACTCGAACGTCCTCCCCACCGACGTTCACAGTGGTGTGGTCGCTCATGGGCTACCTAAGGTAAGCGGGACCGATCCCGAGTGGAGGGAAAAGGATGACCGATCCGGTGAAGGACCCCACGCCTGAGCAGTCGGCGGCCTGGCATCGCACCTTCGCCCCGCGAGCCTTCAACCACACCTGGGATCTCCTCGACCTCGACACGCGGACCACCGACGAGGACGAGGACATGCTCGCCTCGACTTTCGCCCAACGATTTCACTGGTATCACGTGGGAGACCCCAGGAGCAGGGCCATCGCCGATTGGCAGGTCTCCCGGGTGGCCGTGGTGCTCGGTTATGCCGAGCTGGCTCAGAGATTCGGCGAGCGATCGCTAGCCGTCTGCGAGGAGAACGACCTCGATGCCTTCGTGAGGGGTTTTGCCCATGAGGCGATCGCCCGGGCCGCCGCCGAGGTCGATGACGTGGACACCTATACCGAGCATCTCGAGCTGGCGAAGGCCCTGCTGCCAGAGATCGAGGACACCGAAGAACGGGACGTCCTGGCCGCCGATCTCGCCGAGATGTCAGAGGCGTAGCAGCAGGTCGCTACTTGTAGAACGGCAACCGCCGGAAGAGGGCAACCAGACGCTCAACCAGGCGTCGATAGGTCTCGTAGGAGAGACCGAAGGCCGGGGCGTAAGCCGGGATCAGCCGCTGTACCGCCACCGTCTGCGGCTCGGTGAACTTGAGCAAACCCTCGCTCCCGTGGCGGCGACCCAAACCCGACTGCTTGAACCCGCCCATCGGAGCGTCGTGCGAGGCCCAGGTGGCGACGTATCCGTCGTTGATGGCGACACTCCCGGCGTGGAGCCTGATGGCGATGGCCTCAGCCTGGCGGGTGTCAGCTGACCAGACGCTGAAACTCAACCCGAGGTCGGAGTCGTTGGAGAGCCGGACCGCCTCGTCGGCGGAGGAAACCGGGTGGATGACAACCACCGGCCCGAAGGTCTCTCCTCGGCACAGGGACATAGTCTGGTCTACCTCGGTAAGGATGGTCGGCGAGTAGAAGAGCGGGCCCACATCAGGGCGAGGTTTGCCCCCGGTGAGCAGAATCGCCCCCTTGGCCAGGGCATCTTCGACATGGAACTCGACAGCGGCCAGGTGCTGGCGAGTGATCAACGAGCTGACCAGGGGCCCGAACTCGAACCCGGCCGAGACCTCCAAATGCTCGGTGTGCTCGACGAAGCGCCGGGTGAACTCGTCCAGGATGGGCCGCTCCACATAGATCCGCTCCATGTGGACGCACATCTGGCCGGCGTGCCCAAAGGTGGCCCTCGCCAGCTCGGGAATCGTTCGATCCAGGTCGGCATCGGCCAGGACGATGGCTGCGTTCTTGCCCCCAAGCTCCATCGAGGCGCCGATGAGTCTCCGCCCCGCCTGCTCGGCGACCTTGCTCCCGACCGCGCTCGACCCGGTGAACATCACGTAGTCGACGGCATCGATCAAGGCGGGACCGCAGATCTCACCGAGCCCGGTCACCACCTGGATGACGCCGTCGGGGACACCGGCTCGGTCGAGGAGCCTCACCGCGGCCAGAAGCGAGAACGGTGTCTTCTCATCAGGTTTGAGCACGACGGAATTGCCGGCGACGAGAGCTGCCAGAGCATCACCTATCGACAGGTTGAAAGGGAAGTTCCACGGTGAGATGAACCCACACACCCCCTTGGGATGGCGGTACTCGTGGGTCTTGGTGAATAGGGGCATCGCCCCCTGGCGGCGATTTCTCCTGGTCAGCCTCGGCGCCATGTTGGCGTAATAACGGGCGGTTCCCGCCACGTCGACCACTTCCTCCCAGGCCCCGGCCCTCACCTTCCCTCCCTCGAGCTGGATGATGTCCACCACAGTGTCGACCTCCTTGAGCAGAAGGTCATGGAACTGGAGGAGGATCCTCGCTCGCCGTCTCACTCCCAACGCCGCCCAAGCCGGTTGGGTCTGGCGGGCTCTCTCCACCGCAGCAGCCACATCCTCTGCTGTTGCCTGGGGAATCCGGCCGATGACATCGAGGGTGAACGGAGAGTCGACCTCGATCAGTTCATGATCGTCCACGCCAACGTCCGCCCTGGATTCGAGATCTCGCAGGAGCTCCCATGTCACGTGTGGCGTGAGCCGAGGCAACTCGGTGGTCGACATGCTGGAACCGTACCCGGCGCTGTCCGCCTCATCGTCTGTGCCCAACCGCCCTCCATCGCTCAGTGTGGTTGCTGGACACAGAGAGTGGCCGAGGTAGAATGAGTTCCGAGACGAGATCACCAAAGGGGAGCCGAAAAATGCGAAGACGACTGATCACGCTGGCAGCAACGTGCGCAATGCTGGTGTTGAGTGTCATGGGACCGGCGCTGGCCACCAAACCTGGCACGGACCCCGATCTCATCGACGGGCACAAGATCACAATCTGTCATGTCACCAACTCGGCCACGAACCCGTTCGTGGTGATCACCATCGACATCGCTGCATGGCACAACAACGACGACAGTGTGGGTCACAGCCCGGAACATCACGTCAACGGCAAGACCGGGCAGCACGACCAGCTCTGGGACGAGGATACCGAGGAATGCGTCGACGAGACAACAACAACAACAACAACGACCATCGGATCCTAGAGGCCCGGTCCGACTGGTTGACGGGGTTTCGCTACTCGCTGAGCCGATCCTCGAGGAACTCGATTGTGTGTCGCCAGGCGGTGTCGAACGTCTCGGGATCGAAGGTGTCGCCGTCGGGCTCGCCGAAACCATGCCCGGTGCCCGGATGGCGGATGACCTCGACATCCAGCTCCTCCAGGCGCATCGTCGCTTCCATGAACGCCGCCTCGTCGTCGGTTATGAACTCGTCGTCCTCGGCGAGATGGATCAGATAAGCGGCCTTGGCCCCGGCAAAGTCGATCTGCTGGCTCCCGTAGAACGACACCACGGCCCCGATCATCGCGGAAAGGCGGACCGAGGCCCAAAGAGCGAGCGAGCCGCCCATCCCGAACCCGACCATGCCGATCGGGCCTTCGGTCGATCTTTGATACAGGAGCTTGGCCGAGGAGAGGACGAGGGAGACAAAACGGTTGGGGTCTGCCTTGCCCAGATGATCCAGGGCATCCTGTTCCGATCCGGGCAGCTCACCGAAGTTGATGTCGGGAGCGAGAACCGTGAACCCATGGTCGGCGAGCTCGTCGGCCAGGCCCTTGACAGACGAGGTGAGACCCCAGAAGGAATGGAGCAGCAGCACACCAGGCCCGGGGCCCTTGTCTCCCTGAATGAAATAGGCGAGATCGCGAGCCACCGAGCGGAACCTACCGACCCCACGGCGTTGCGGCGTCGACCCCGCCAGGCGGTCAGCTGTTGACGGTGAAGGCGTCGTAGAGCAGCTTGCTGGCGGTGGCCACTTGGACCGCCATCACCACCCAATCGAACGTCTGACGCCGGATATTCACCATCCTGCGCGTGGTGTACGCCATCACCACCAGGACCAGCGCAGTAGCGAGAAGGCTGCGACCGAGTATGGGCCAGGTGTATTCCCCGAGTGCGATCAGGCCACCCAGTTGGCCAAACGCGGCCACACAGAAGAGAAGGCTGATCGAAAGGATGAAAGCCGGTCGGGAAAGCCGCAGGGAGTGGAGGAACGGGGCGAAAAGCGTCCCCGATATCCCGGTTGAGCCCTGGAGCAGGCCACCGAACACGGCCACTGGTCCGGCTGCCCGACTGGCAGCCTCCTCTGGAAGGGCGAACTCAGGATTGCGGAGCATCGCCACCACGTACGAGAACACGAGCACGGCGACGAGGACGGCGATCATCCTCACGTCGACGCTGATAAAGACCCAGGCCCCGATGACGGAAGCCACTATGCACAAAGCGAGCATCATCGGGAGGTAGCGGGTCGAAGTCCATGCCGACCGATAGGTCCAGGCGAGATAGAGGTTGGTGATCATCGAAGGGAGGGCCATGATGATCACGGCTTCCTCGACGCCGACGAATACTGCCAGCACTGGAATGGCGACCGGGGGCAGCCCGAGTCCGGTCACAGACTTGACGATGGCACCGAACACCATGGCCAAGACGATCGCCACGATCTCCATCCCGGATCAGTCGATCCCTGCCAGCGAGAGAAGAAGTCTCATCCGCGTCGCCGTCAAGTCCGGATCGGCAATCAGCCCGGCCCGGTCGGCGAGGCGAAGCAGTTCGGAGATATGGATGATCGATCGAGCGCCCTCCTGGCCACCGATCATCCGGAAATGACTCTGGTGGCCGGTGGCATAGGCGATGAAGACAACACCGGTCTTGTAGTGATAGGTCGGGGCCTCGAACATGTGCCGGGACAATGCGACCGCCGGCTCCAGCAAGGAGTGGAATGTCGCGGTGTCGCCCTGGTCCAGCCAATGGAGGGCTGTTGCAGCCACCGGAGCGATGGCATCGAAGATCCCGAGCAAGGCGTCGCTATGGACACCGTTCTCGCCGGCGATCAGCCGGGGAAAGTTGAAGTCGTCACCGGTGAAGCAACGGACCCCTTCGGGTAGCCGCTTGCGGAAGGCGATCTCGAGGTCTTCGTCCAGCACCGACACCTTCACTCCCGCCACCCGGTGCGGAGCGGCCTGGATGATGTCGAGGAGGACCTCTGCGGCCTGCCAGGGATCGCGATGGCCCCAATATTCGGAGAGCGCCGGATCGAAGGCCTCGCCCAGCCAGTGCACCATCACCGGACGGCTGCTCCCGGAGATGAGCCGGCCGTACAGCGATAGATAGTCCTCCGACGACCGGGCCGAAGTCGCCAGCGCTCGGCTGGGCATGATGATCGCCTCGCCTCCGAAACCCCCGACGAATTCAAGCTGCTCCTCGTAGGCAGCCGCGATCTCGGCCAAGGAGTGCTCGCCGACCTCCAGCTGGTCGGTGGTCACCCCAAAGACGGTCGCCCCGCCGCCGGCCTTTGCCTCAGCCGCGGTTCGCCGGATCAACTCCCTCACATTGCCCGCGCTCAGCCCACTGCCGCGTTGGGCGGTGTCCATGGCCTCGGCGACGCCGAACCCCAGCGACCACAGGTAATGCCGGAAGGCGAGGGTGGACTCCCAGTCGACGGCGTTGCTTCCAACCGGGTCACCCAATGGATTGGCGACCACGTGGGCGGCGGCGTACGCCTCGCGGGTCGACCACGGGCCTGGGATCGCGGCCACCGGCGGATAGGTGCCGAGGTGATATGACTCCAGCTCACCGCTGAAGGTGGGGAGGTTGAGAGCTGTCACGGCTCGATCATGAGCTGAGCCCGTCGTCGACCGCTCGGTCCTCCGGCACGATCTCGAGGGCGGCCCCGGCGGCGCTCTTGCTGAGGAGGGCGGCGAAGTCGAGGTTCCCATATCCGAGACCGATCCCCTCGACGATGATCTGATGGACCAAGGCGGCCGTGGGGAGCGGGACGCGCAGCTCGCGTCCCGCAGCTAACCCGAGCTCGAAGTCCTTGC